>NZ_LIQZ01000370.1:12429-12644 GCF_001418655.1 Streptomyces phaeochromogenes
CCGCCGGGTTCTTGGCGAGCATCTCCGCGACCGGCATGGTGCTCGGCACGATCTCGCTGTAGACGCGGGCCTCGCGGACTCGGCGGGCGATGAGCTGGGCGTACTGCGCACCGAAGTCGACGACCAGGACGGTGTCGGGGGCGACGGGGGACGCTTCTGGCACGGTTTGCCTTCCGGCGGTGAGCAAGGGGTGTGTGGGGGCGAGTCTACCGGGG
>NZ_LIQZ01000371.1 GCF_001418655.1 Streptomyces phaeochromogenes
ACCCGGCGGGGTCCAGCTGATGGGCCTCCTCGAAGAGGCCCGTGTCGGGGGCCGAGGGGCGGGGGAGCGCCGTCGCGCGGGGCAGCTGGGCGGTGGCACCCGCGTCGGCAGGCTCCCGCTCCCTTTCGTGCGTCGCGCCGGTGAGCGGCGGCTCGGGTACGGGTGCGCCGTCGCCGTGTGCCTGCCCGTATTCGTGCCCGTACTCGTGTGCCTGCCCGTACCCGTGTCCGTGCTCGTACGCGTGCTCGTGGTCGGTGCCGTCAGGCGCAGGAGCCTCGGTCGGCGTCGCCCCCGGTGTCGCCGGGTCCAGGTCCACGTACGGGCGGATGCGCAGGGGGTCGAAGTCCTCCGCTGCCGCGGTCTCCGCGGAGCGGGTCTCCAGGAGTGCGTCAGCGGCCCGGCGGGCGCAGTCGCACGTGGGGGAGCCCTCCGCACCCCAGGGCGCTCCGCATTCCGGGCATATGTGACCGTTCCGGTCGTTCACGTGTGGGTTCCTCCCCGTACGAACTCCAGCGATTATGCAGACACCCTCCACACAATCTCCCGGTTACCCCCGGAATCCCGGACTCCGTAGCGGATTCAACAGGCCATAACCGGTCACACCGACCAGGATGGAAGAGGAATCGGGACTCTCGTGGCCGGGAGGTCTTCATGGCCGAGGATGCGCACGGTGCGAACGACACGAACGGCATGAATGGTATGAACGCACCGGAGGCGGGCCGTCCCACCCGGGACCATTCGCGCGGTGCCACCGCCGGTCAGGAGCACCCGAAGGGGGGCGTCCTCGTCTCGATCGGGGCCCTGCTCCTCGGACTCCTCCTCGCCGCGCTCGACCAGACGATCGTGTCGACCGCGCTGCCGACCATCGTCAGCGACCTGGGCGGCCTCGATCACCTGTCGTGGGTCGTCACCGCGTATCTGCTCGCCTCCACGGCCGCCACCCCGCTCTGGGGCAAGCTCGGTGACCAGTACGGACGCAAGAAGCTGTTCCAGACCGCCATCGTGATCTTCCTGATCGGCTCCGCGCTGTGCGGAATGGCGCAGAACATGCCCCAGCTGATCGCCTTCCGCGCCCTCCAGGGCCTCGGCGGCGGCGGGCTCATCGTGCTGTCGATGGCGATCGTCGGCGACATCGTCTCGCCCCGCGAACGAGGCAAGTACCAGGGCCTGTTCGGCGCCGTTTTCGGCGCGAGCAGCGTCCTCGGACCGCTGCTCGGCGGGCTGTTCACCCAGCACCTGAGCTGGCGCTGGGTCTTCTACATCAACCTCCCCATCGGGATCGTCGCGCTCGCCGTCATCGCGACCGTCCTGCGCATCCCGGTCCGCTCCCAGAAACACACGATCGACTACCTCGGTACGTTCCTGATCGCGGCCGTGGCCACCTGCCTGGTCCTCGTCGCCTCGCTCGGCGGCAGCACCTGGGGCTGGGGCTCGGTGCAGATCATCGGCCTCGCGGTGCTGGGTGCCGTCCTCGCCGTGGCGTTCGTGGCCGTGGAGCGGCGGGCCGCCGAACCCGTACTGCCTCTGAAGCTGTTCCGGATCCGCACCTTCACCCTGGCCGCCGTGATCAGCTTCATCGTCGGCTTCGCGATGTTCGGCGCGATGACGTACCTCCCGACGTTCCTGCAGGTCGTCCACAGCATCTCGCCCACCATGTCGGGCGTGCACATGCTGCCGATGGTGGCCGGACTGCTCGTCTCCTCGACCGTCTCCGGGCAGATCGTCAGCCGCACCGGCCGCTGGAAGGTGTTCCCCATCGCCGGTACGGGCGTCACCGCGATCGGTCTGCTGCTCCTGCACCAGCTCGACGAGAACAGCTCCGCGGCCGAGATGAGCTCGTACCTCCTCGTGTTCGGCCTGGGGCTCGGCCTGGTCATGCAGGTCCTCGTGCTGATCGTGCAGAACTCCGTCTCGTACGAGGATCTCGGCGTCGCCACCTCGGGCGCCACCTTCTTCCGCTCCATCGGCGCCTCGTTCGGCGTCGCGATCTTCGGCACGGTCTTCGCGAGCCGGCTGGGCAGCGAACTGACCTCCGCGCTCCGCGGGCAGAACCTCCCGCCGAGCCTCGGTGTGGACGCGCTGAAGGCCGACCCGAAGATCATCTCCGACCTCCCGGCCGCACTCCGGCCGCCCGTCGTCGAGGCGTACTCCACGTCCATCACGGACGTCTTCCTGTACGCGGCCCCGGTCGCCCTCGCCGGCTTCGTGCTCGCCTGGTTCCTGCGCGAGGACAGGCTGCGGGCCTCGGTGACGGCACCCGACGCCACCCAGACGCTGGCCAGCAACCCCGTGGAGCGCTCCTCGTACGACGAGGTGTGCCGCGCGCTGTCCGTGCTCGGCACCCGCGAGGGGCGGCGCGAGATCTACAAGAAGATCACCGCCCGCGCCGGGTACGACCTGCTGCCCGCCACGAGCTGGCTCCTGCTGCGGATCAGGCGCTACGGCTGGGCCGAGCCCGCCGTCCTCGCCGAGCGCAGCGCGGTGCCCCTGCACGTCGTCATCGCGGCCGCCCGCCAGGTCGAGGAGCGGCGGCTCGCCGTACGGGAGGGCATCGACCTCGTCCTGACCGACCAGGGCCGCGAGGCCGCCGAGAAGCTGTCCAAGGCCCGTGAGGAGTCCCTCGCCGAGCTCCTGGGCGACTGGTGGGGCCCGGACCGGCCCACCGACCTGGTCCGGCTCGTCGAGGAGCTGAACGCCGAGATGTGCGGCTCCAACCAGGAACGCCCCCACAACGGAACCGTCCCGAAGCCGGCCGGCCGGGTGTGGCTCACCAAGTGACCCCGGTGCCTCCCGGTACGCGGGCGGCTCAGGCGCTGAGCCGCTTGGCGAACCAGTGCTCGGCGTACATGTCGTCGTTGTACGCCTCGGTCTCCGCGTAGCCGTGCCGGGCGTACAGCGCCCGCGCCTCCACCAGGTCGCCCCGCGTGTCGAGGATCAGCCGTCCGGCCCCGAGCGCCCGGGCCGCCGCCTCGGCCGCCCCGAGAAGAACGGCACCGCCACCCTTGCCCCGCAGACCGTCGCGTACGAAGACACGCTTGAGCTCGCCCGTCGTCGCGTCCCGGAGCCGTACGCCCGCCATGCCCGCCGCCTCGCCGTCGTGCCGCGCGACGAGCAACACCCCGCCGGGCGGGGCGAATTCGGCTCCGGTGTCGGCGGCGATCTCGCGTTCCAGCTCGGCGGGGTCGGTGTCGTGCCCGCGGTGCAGCCGGTACCAGCGGTCGCTGACCTCCGTGTAGTACGCCCGCCAGAGGGCGACCGCGGCCGGCGAGTCGAAGGGCTCGGGGGCGACGGTCCAGGGCCCCGGGACACCGGGCGTACGTGTCTTCATGGCAGGCATTGTCACGAGGCCCCGTACGCCGTCCGCAAGCGATTTACCAGCGAAGTGCCGTCGGCTCAGCCGGTGGCCCGCTTCAGGGCCCGCAGGTGGATGTGGGTGACCTCGGGGGAGTCGATGACCGAGACCTTCTCCCACTCGATGTGGTCCGTGCCCAGGTTGTCGAAGAGCCGGGTGCCCGCGCAGGTGAGGACCGGGACGACGTGGAGGAGGAGTTCGTCGAGGAGACCGGCGCGGATGAACTGCTGGATCAGGTTCGCGCCGCCCGCCAGGGAGACGCCCTTGTCGCCCGCCGCCTCACGGGCCAGGGCGAGGGCGTGCTCGGGGCCCTCGGTGACGAAGTGGAAGCTCGTGCCGCCCTCCTTCACCACGGTCTCGCGGGGGTGGTGGGTGACGACGTACACCGGCATGTGGAACGGCGGCTCGTCGCCCCAGGGCACCTCACCGCTGATGAACATGCCGTGGCCCATGACCACCGCGCCCGACCGGGCGACCCACTCGGCGACGACGTCGTTGTCCTGACCTTCCGTCCCGCCTTGCTTCCCCAGCATCTCGCGGAACGCGCGCAGTCCGTACACCCAGTTGTGAATGCGTTCGCCGCCGATGCCGAGCGGGTGCTCGGCCCCCGAGTCGGGGCCGGTGATGAATCCGTCGAGCGATATGCCGATCCGTGCGACGACCTTGCTCATGGTGTTCTCCTCGGTATCAGGAGGCGCCTCTGTGCCGCCCCTCACTCGTGCTCTCACCCATGCGTCGAACGAGGGACGGCGTAATCGACACGCTGTCGCACGGATGTCGCGAGCGCAGTTTGGGGAGCGCTGCGCGGGCAACCCGGCTGGGGAAGCGGCCCACTGGGCCCAGAACCCGGAAGGCATTCCATGTCCACAGGCGTGATCATCCTTCTGATCGTGGTCGCGGTGGCTCTCGTGGCCGCCGTGGTCGCCCGGTCCGTCGCGGCCCGCGGGGCGGGCGGCGGGCGAGGTCTGAAGCGGCGCTTCGGGCCCGAGTACGACCGGGCCGTCGCCCGGCACGACGGCGACACCAAGGCCGCCGAGCACGAACTCGAGGAGCGGGTGAAGCGGCACGGGTCGCTGCGCGAGCAGCCGTTGGAGTCCTCGGCGCGGGAGCGGTATCTGGTCCGCTGGACCGCGGTCCAGGAGCAGTTCGTCGACTCGCCGCGTGACGCCGTCGTCGAGGCGGACCGGCTGATCGCCGAGGTGGCCGGTGCCCGAGGGTTCCCGGACGGCAGCCGTCACGACGAGCAGCTCGACGCGCTCTCCGTGCACCACGCGCACCACGTCCACGGCTACCGGCGCGTCCACCGGGCCGCGCACGCGCCCACGAACGGCTCCGGGGCGGGCCCCGCGGCCGGTACGGAGGAACTGCGCGAGGCCCTCGTCGAGGCCCGCGCGCTCTTCCAGGACCTGACGGCCCCGGCCCGCGGGGACGAGAAGGCGCTGTCCCGGGGGAAGGCCGAGCCCCGGGAGAAGACCGAGGAAGTGCCCGCGACCACCCGAACCGACACTGATACGGACACCAACACCGACAGCTCCCGCGGTCGCACACACGCGCCGTGGGCCCTCAACAGGCGCCATGTGAAGGGGAGTTGAGAGTCATGCCGGACGACAACACAACGGCCGCACCCCCGCCCCCACCGGAACGGCGCAACGACAGGCCGACACCCGCCGAACGACCCACGTCCGCCGACCGGCCGACGTCTCCCGACCGGACCGAGACACCGGACGGGACCGGGGCACCCGACCAGACCGAGCTCGCCGGGCGGACCGGGATACTCGGCCGGATCGCGGCTGCTGCGGGCCGGACCGAGAGTCCCGAGCGCGCCGAGACTGCCGGGCGGGCCGAGGGCGCCGGGCGTGCCGAGACACCGGACCGGACTGGGGCATCCGACCGGGCTGGGGTCCCTGATCTGACCGGGGCTCCCGGCCGCGCCGAGACTGCCGACCGGACCGGGACTCTTGGCCGGACCGAGACACCCAGCCAGGCTGAGGCTGCTCGGCGTACCGAGATGTCCGACCGGCGGAATTCTCCCGACGGGACCGAGGCACCTGACAGGGCCGAGGGCGTCAGGCGGGTCGAGACACCCGGCCAGACTGGTGCACCTGACCTGACGGGGGCGCCCGGCCGGGCCGAGGCTGCCGACCGGACCGGGACTCTTGGCCGGACCGAGACACCCAGCCAGGCTGAGGCTGTTCGCCGTACTGAGATGTCCGACCGGACTGGGTCTGCTGACCGGGCTGGGGTACCTGACCGGGCCGAGGCACCCGACCAGCCCATCACCCCCGGCAGGGCCCCCGCTTCCGGCGCAGGCTCAGCCACGCCCGCCCCATCAGGGGCGCGGGGAACTGCGCGGCCAGCTGATGCCGACCCGCACAACACGGCTGGGGGAGGTTCAAGGGCTCCCGAAAGCACACCCGCCCCAGGCACCCCACCCGCCACCCAGACCAAGTCGTCCCCCGGAACCACCGGAGCCGGAGGCACAGGCGGGCGCCTGATGTCCCCCGACACCGGCGAAAAGTGGTCCCTCCAGCTCCAGCACGCGGTGGCCGGCTTCATCGACGGGCCCCGGGGGTCGGTCGAGGAGGCCGACAAGGTTCTTCAAGAGGTCGCGGCACGGTTCACCGACGCCGTGACCGAGCGTCGCCGCACGCTCCGCACGTCCTGGCAGACCACCGGCGAGGACAAGGCCGACACCGAACAGCTCCGGCTGGCCCTACGGGACTACCGGGAACTGGCGGAACGACTCCTGCGGCTGTGAACCCGCGCGCCCGCGCGAACTCCCGTACGCCGTAGGCATATTGAGGCAACTTGCGCAGCGAGGCCCTGCCCCGGGCCATGTGTCGGGGCAGGGCCTCACCCGTGCCCCGAAAGGGCGGCGCGGTCTCGACGAGGACCACTTCGGCGGGGCGGGGCCTCAGCCCGCGCGCCGCTCGTGCCACTCGCGGACGATCTCCTCGACGTCGTACGGCTTGAGGCCCAGCGGTGGGCCCGGCGGCGGCTTGAACATCATCTCGCGGATCTTCTTGTTGATCTCAGTGATGATCCGCCGTACCGCCTGCTCCGACGGGGCCTTGGCGACCGCCTCAAGGGCGTCCTCGGCCTCCTTGCGGAGGGCCAGCGTCGGCGGCAGTACGGTCAGGCCCTCGCGGATCATCTTCTGCTTGATCCACCACAGTTCGTCGTACGACGTGTCGGGACCGCTCGACAGCGGCTTGCCCATGCCGGGAAGATCGGCGAACTCCCCACGGGCCTCCGCATCGCGGATCTGCTTGTCGACCCAGGACTCGAAGCTGACACCAGGAGGCTTGCGCTCGGTCATGCGTCCATTGTGCCGGACGGTGTGCGAACCGTGCCGGGACGGTGTGCGACCGTGCCGAGCGGTACGGGACCGCGCTGAACGGTCTGGGACTGCACCGGACGGTCCGGGGCCGGGCGAATTATCATTCGGCGGCGACACCTCGCCGGGGCGTCAACCGCGTCCTGGCGCGGGACAATTGGAACGCGGGAACGCGCGGGAACGAAGGAGCACACGTGCTCGAACTCACCATGGCCACGGTGTCCGGTACGGAAGCCGGCGCGACGGCCGGTATGCAGATGGCCGACGCGCCGAGCGAGCCGGGTGCCGTGCTGCGGGTGGGGCGGGACCGGGGCGTGTGCCGCCTCGCGACGCCCGACGACTGGCTGTTCGTCTCGCGGGTGCACCTGGAGTTCCTGTGCGGGCCCGAGGGAAGCTGGCAGGTGACCTGGCTGCGGGGCTCGCACGACGACCCCTCGTCCGAGGTGCGGTTCACCCTGGTCGGCGGGGCCGCCCCGCAGATCCTGCCGTACGGCGGGACGGCCAAACTGCCCCTCGGCGGTTCCGGCGAACTGATCGTCTACGACCGCACGGGACCCCGCAGCGTCAACGTGGGCTTCTACCACGAGGCCTGACCCAGAAGGCCCTGGCCGCGGCGCCGAAGGGGCTACGGCAGCACGCGCGCCAGCGCGAACCCGTCGTACCCCTTCGAGCCCACCGTCTGGATCGCCGTGGCGGTCAGTTTCGGGTGGGTGGCGAACAGGTCGAGGGCCTCGCGGGTGCCCCGCACGCTCGGGTCGTCGCTGGTGGCGTCGGTGACGGCGCCGCCGCGCACGACGTTGTCGAGGATGATCAGGCTGCCGGGGCGGGTGAGTTTCACGGCCCACTCCACATAGCGGGGGTTGTTGACCTTGTCCGCGTCGATGAAGACCAGGTCGAAGGGGGCCGCGTTCCCGTCGCCCTCGTCGGCCAGCTTCGTCAGGGAGTCGAGCGCCGGGCCCACCCGGACCTCGGTGATCTTGTCCAGGCCCGCCCGGGCGAGGTTGCGGCGGGCCACCTCGGCGTGTCGTTCGCTGTACTCCAGCGTGATCAGCCGCCCGTCCTCGGGGAGGGCGCGGGCCAGCCAGATGGTGCTGTAGCCGCCGAGGGTGCCGATCTCCAGGATGCGGGCCGCGCCCTGGATCACGGCGAGGAGATGCAGCAGCTTGCCCTGCGGCGGGGCGACGTTGATGTGGGGCAGTCCGGCGGCGTCGCTGTCGTTCAGCGCGTCGGTGAGGGCCTCGTCCGGCGGGGCGAGGAGGCCGGTGAAGTAGTCGTCCACGTCGTGCCAGAGCTGCGGCTCGGTCATACGGGTATGCCTTTCGTCTGTCTAGTTAGGTGCGCTAACTAGTTCCGTCGCCGAATATAGCCGGTTACCGGCAGGTTGGGTGGTTGTATTCCCCTCACGGCGACTCATGCAGGTCTCGGGGCGACTCGCGGAGGTCTCGCGGCGACTTGCGAGGGAGCCTCACCGGCCGTACAACACCTCCATCCGGACAAAAGACTGAAGGACGTCAGGTGAAGAGGGGGTTGCCTGCGTCTCACGGCGGGGGGAGTGCGAGCCTCTTAGGATTCGAACAGGAAACAGACGCACCCAGACCCATGGGACACCGGGGACGAACGGGGCGGGAGGGCCAACGGCGCGTGGCGAATGTTGAGCACGGTGGGCGACCAGGGGATGCCTTCGGGACGGCGGCACCCGGAGCGGCGAAGGCACGGCTGGGACTGGTCCGCGCGGGCCTCTGGCTGATCGCCGCGGTCCTGGCCGTACGGCAGGTCGCCGTCGTCCTGGGCACGCCGAAAGGCGAACGGCTGACGGACCTGGAGACCTGGGTCGGACCCAACGGCGTGCTCCATGTGAAGGGTTCGCTGTACGACTCGACCCAGTTCACGGGCACACCGTTCGCCGGGCTCGTCCTCAAGCCTCTCACCCGTTCGGCCGAACAGGCCCTCGGCTGGGGCTGGACCTTCGGCACGCTGCTGCTGGTCGCCGCCCTCGGCGTGGTCGCCGCGCGCGCCCTGCCGCAGCCCGTGAGCCGCCGTACGGCACTGCTCGCCGCGCCCGTCGCGATCAGCCTGCTGATGCTGTCGCTGCCCGTGCGCAACACGCTCTACCTCGGCCAGACCAGCATCATTCCCGTACTCCTCGTGCTCCTCGGCTGTTTCGCCGTGCGCGGGGAACGGGCGAGCGGGGTGCTGATCGGGCTCGCGGCGGCCCTCCAGCCGACCGTGCTCCTCTTCGCGCCGCTCCTGTGGTTCACCGGCCGCCGCCGGGCCGCCGCCTCCACCGGGATCACCTTCGCCGCGGGCACCGCGCTCGCGTGGGCGGCGATGCCGCACGACTCGTACACGTACTGGGTGCACCACCTGGCCGGAGTCGGGCTCGGGCGGCCCGCCGACGACCTCGCCAACCAGTCGCTGCACGGCGCGTTGCTGCGGCTCGGCCTCGAAGGGCCGCTGGAGATCGGGCTGTTCCTGGCGCTGGGCGCGGCCGTCGCCGTGCTCGGCCTGCGCCGCGCCGTGCGCTACGCCCGCGACGGGCAGTTGCTGCTCGCGGTCGCGGTCACCGGCTGTGTCGCGGTCGCCGTGTCGCCGACCACCTGGCAGCACCAGCTGCTGTGGGTGCTGCTCGCGCTGGTCGGCCGGGTCGGCAAGAAGGCCGGCGACCGGTACGTATGGCCCGTCGCCGTCATCCTGGTGATGACGCTCCCCGCGAAGATGATGCTGCCGAACATGGCGGCCCTCTACCCACTGCGTGACAATGTCGTCCTGCTCGCCGCCCTCGCGGCGGCCACCGTGGTTCCGTTTCTGTCCCGCACGTCGGAGTACTACCGCTCGCCCATCCCGACCGAGTACGCGCAGCCGGTGCCCACGCGCTGGAAGCACGTGCCCCTGCTGCCGTTCCTGCGCCGGGTCCTGACCCGCCCGAACCTGCTGCTCGAACTGCTGCTGATCCGCGTCGGCTACTCCGCGTACCAGCAGGTCAGGCTCGCGGCGACCGGCGGCACCAACGCGGGGGGCCGGGCCACCGCCGAGGAGCACGGCGAGCAGGTCCACGCGATCGAGAAGTTCCTGCAGATCGACGTCGAGCGCTGGGTCAACCACGCGGTGGTGGACGTCCCTTGGCTGCAGAGCTTCTTCGACTTCTACTACACGTCGTTCCACTTCGTGGTGCCGCTGAGCGTTCTCGGCATCCTCTACGTCCGCCGCCCCGCCGAGTACCGCTGGGCCCGCGCGGCGCTCGGCTTCGCCACGCTGTTCGCGCTCGTCGGCTTCTGGCTCTACCCGCTGGCCCCGCCGCGGCTGATGCCCGGCCTCGGCTTCATCGACACCGTGCACGGCGTGCAGGACTTCTCCCAGCCGGACTACGGGACGCTGACCGCGCTCACCAACCAGTACGCGGCGATGCCCTCGCTGCACTTCGGCTGGTCGCTGTGGTGCGGGCTCGTCATCGCGATCCTCGCCCCGAAGTGGTGGATGAAGGCCCTCGGCCTGCTGCACCCGCTGTTCACGGTCTCCGCGATCGTGGCGACCGCCAACCACTGGGTCCTGGACGCGGTGGGCGGTGCGGCCGTCGTCGGCGCGGGCTTCGCGCTGACCTACCTCCTCCAGGGACCGCGCCCGCGACCGCTCGCGAAATCGGCGGCGGAGACGGCCGATTCGGCGGAGTCCGCGGACGTCAGCATCGCGGAGCCGGTCCCGGCGAAGGGCCGTACCCCGAACTGATCCGGTACTCGCCCGGCTCGGTCACCGTCAGACGCGTGAACTCGCCCGCCTTCTCCAGGCAGCCGCCCTCGGCGTACAGCCAGGGCGAGAAGGCGACGCGCACGGTCACCGAGCCGGCCCGCGGGACGTGCACGAGGACCGCGGCGCTGTCGGCCCGCACGACGGTGGCGGGCTTCGACACCAGCGGCACCGCCCCGCGCACGCGGTAGACCCGCCAGTTCACGTCCCGCCACACCGGCTCCAGCCACCCGGTTCCCCGCGCGACCAGGCGCGCCTCGTCCTCCGCGAAACCGTCCGGCTTGCCCGAGGGCAGCACGACGAAGCCGACCGCCCACCGGTCCAGCCAGGCGCGGTACGTGGTCTCCGAGAACGTCCCGTCGTAGAAGAGCCGGCCCCGCTCCATGTCCAGCTGCCGGTTCCAGCCGCGCGCCAGATTCACGTGCGGGGCCAGGGCGGTGGCCTCGCGGTGGTTGCGGGCCGGGACCACCTCGACGCGCGTACGGTCGGCGCCGAGCCGGTCCAGGGCCTCTACGACGCTGGTGGTGTCGTGGGCCCAGGCCGGTACCGCCGTCGACACCTGCAGATCGTCGGCCGTCTTCTTGCCCACCCACCCCACGGAGAAGACGAGCGCCATGACGAGCGCGACCCGCTTCTGCTTGGTGCGTCTGCGGGGCGCCCCGGCCGGTGTCGAGGTGGCCGGCACCGCCAGCAGCGCGGCCAACAGGGCGGCCGGTGCGAAGAGTTCCGCGAGCCGCTCCACGTTCGTGCCGACCGGGGAGGGGATCAGATACGTGAGGACCGTCCCGGCCGCGTACACGACGGCGCCCCACCGCAGCACCCGCCAGCCGCGCGGCGCGAGGGTCAGCACGACGACGCCGATCAGGACGGGCGGCCAGATCCGGGCCGCGGGCATCAACTGCTCGCCGGTGAACGGGAACAGCAGGGTGGTGGTGCCCACGACGACGACCGGCGGGACGATCAGCGTGGCGGCCCGCACCCGGTCCCGTACGAGCGCGTGGCCGGCGCCCGCCACGACCAGGAACAGTCCGGCCACCGGGCTCGCCATGGCCGCCAGCGCCGCGTACGCCACCGCGAGCGGCAGGCGGCGCTCCCGGGTCAGCAGTACGCAGGCCGCCAGCCCGAGCGCGACACCGAGGGCGAAGGTGGTCCGCCCGGACGCGACGTTGCACCACAGCGCGAGCGAGGCGAGCAGCGCCGGGCCGAGAGGCCGGCGGATCCCCGTACGGACGATGAGGACCGAGGCCAGCCAGGCGGCGAGGAGCCCGGACACGACGGTGACCGTCCGCACGCCGAACGCGGCCATCAAGTAGGGCGAGATCAGGCTGTAGTTGGCGGTGTGCATCCCGCCGTACCAGAACAGGCTGTACGCCGAACCGCCGTGCCGGGACGCGAAGTCCGCCCAGGCCTCCTGTGCCGCGAGATCACCGCCGCCGGTGGCGAGGAACAGCCACCACACCACGTACAGCGGCACGGTCGGCAGGGTGGCGAGGAGGGGAACGCGGAACCGCCTCCAAACCGGGCGGAGGTCCCGCTTCCGGGAGGCGGTCGCGCCCTCCGGCCGGACGAGTGACAGTTCGGCTGGGACCACGGCTCGGCTTTTCCGTTCGAAGTCTTCGAAGGTGTCAGTTGGCTGTGCCATCCGTGAAGACGCGTAACGGACCGGAAACGTTCAGTCGTTTTCGGGCGCGGGGCAACCCGGCGGGGCCCTATGAGCCCCGGGGGAGGCAGGGGC
>NZ_LIQZ01000372.1 GCF_001418655.1 Streptomyces phaeochromogenes
CAGCGCCGCGGCGAAGGAGTCCAACTCCTCCTCGCGGCCCACCAACGGCCAACGCCCCACCCGATCCCGCACCACGGCTCCCCCTGGCAAGGCAGGGCACGGCACGCGAACACCCGTGACGGGCACCCCCGGACGCGCTCCACCCACTCAGCACGTGCACGATTCGCTTGACGCCGAGTGAGTCTAGGAACGCCCGGCGGAGGGGACCAACCGGCTCTCCGGCACTTCTCCGAGTTGGTCTACGTGGCTGACATGACCGACGCGGTCGACGTGGTGCCTTCTTCACGAGGGCAGCCATGTCCCCCCTATCCCCATTCGGTATAGCCGTTCACGTGCTCGAAGCAGCTGATCGTCTTGGGCCCCGCTATTCCGTCCACACCTCCCGCGCACCAGGAGTACTGCTGTGAGCCCTGGATGCGCGTGGTCCAGTCCCTGGTGCGGGGACCGAAGATGCCGTCAACGGTCAGCACCTGGCCGTAGCGCCTGTTGATCTGCCTCTGCCACGACGTCACGCAGAAGTCGTTCATGCCGGACGAGAGGTTGTACTCGGGCACCAGGTAGTGCCCGCTCCCGGGGATGAGTGGATTGTCATAGCTCGTGATGTAACACGTCCCGGGAGAGGCTTCGGCCGGAGCGGCGACGAGGAGCGAGGCGGCAGCCAGTGCGGCCGTCATGCATGATGCGGCAATTCGCCGGGCGTGGATCATCGGTGTGTGTCCTCCGTTGTTCGTCCGCCACTGCTCGTCCGCCAGGGCTGCCACGGCTGCTACGACTGCTACGACTGCAGAAGTACAGGGCAATTGACCAGAGCCCCCCGGAACAACCAACTCCCCTTGTTCAAGGGGGTTTTGCGACTCGGATGCAGGAGAGTACTACGCCCGGTCGTCGGCAGCGCCACGCGGGAACGGCCCGTCGAGAACGCCTCGGATCGGAACACGCCTGGCTCTCACCGACGTGTGGTCACCCGCCGACGGTGTGCCCTCGGGCAGGTGACCACTGGACAGCAGCCGGCTACTCCGGCTGTGTCACGGTCAGCGCCCACCGAATGGACTCCGAGGAAGCGTCGACAGCCACGGAGAAGGATCCCGGCCGAACGACACCGGCCTCCATGGTCACCGAGCCCACCCCGGCAGCCCCTGCCGGACAGTCAACCGAGAAGGCGGAGACCTCCACCTGCTGCGACTCCATCGTCACCCGCACACTGCCGCCGCCCTCGCAGGCCACGGTGAGGACGGTCGGCAGCTCCTCCCACGCGCCGCCCGTCACGACGCCACCGTCTCCCACGCGTTCCTCCACCCACACCAAGCCCTCCGGACCAGGGTGGGGCAACAAGACATCGGCCGACGCGGCGGCAGGGCCCGCCACCACACCCGTAAGCCCTAACGCCGCCAGCGCCGTCACGGCCAGAGCTTTCCTCGCCCGTCTCATGTTCGCTCCTGTTTGATTCGTCATGGACACCACAGTCTGCCGTGGCGTCCGAGCGCACACATGAGTTCCCGTACTCAGGGTCTGCTCAACGTCACCGCGGTGTGGGCCTCTTCCGCGGCGGTACGGATGGACCCGTCGGTGTCCACTGCAGGAGGAAGCGCAGTGCTTCCTCGGACGCGGAGTCGGATGCGGTGTAGGCCACCAGCAGCTGGTCGGGGTGGGTGTCGACGGAGAACTGCTGGACGTCGAGGGTCACGGTGCCCGCGACCGGGTGGTGGTAGGTCTTGGTGAGCTGCCTCGGTCCGCGCACCTGGTGGCCGGCCCACCAGGTACGGAAGTCCGCGTCGTTGACGCTGAGTTCACCGACGAGGGCGGTCAGCGCCCGGTCGTCGGGGCGGCGGCCCGCCTCCATCCGGAGGACGGCGACGCACTCGCGTGCGGCGCGTGGCCAGTCCGCGTACAAGGACCGGAAGGTGTCGTCGAGGAAGGTCAGCCTGATCAGGTTGCGCTCGGCCGGCGGCAGCGTGCCGAAGTCGGTCAGCAGGGCAGCCGCTCCCCGGTTCCAGGCCAGCACGTCCATACGCCGGTGCAGCACCATCGCGGGAACGTCGCGCATGCCGTCCAGCAGGCTCCGCAGCCGTGGGGCGACCTCCGGCCGGCCCGACGGCCGCGGGCGGGCTCCGGGGCTCACATCGGCAAGGGTGAACAGATAGGTGCGTTCGTCCGGGGCGAGCTGCAGTGCGTCGGCGAGCGCGTCCAGGACCGGACGGGAGACCCGGCGGGTGCGGCCCTGTTCCAGCCGGACGACGTAGTCCACGCTCACGTGTGCGAGCTGGGCCAGCTCCTCCCGGCGCAGCCCCGGGACGCGGCGCAGACGTCCGTCGTCCGGCAGGCCGACGCTGTGCGGATCGAGGGCCGCGCGGCAGGAGCGCAGAAACCCGCCCAGCTCGTTGCCACCGGAAGGATTGCCAGGGTCTTCCATGACTCCAGTGTCCGCAAGATTGCCGGCGCGTGCCTGGTACTGGTCTGCATAGGCAGCGCTGTCCCTGGCACCTGGCCGCGGGGTGGCGTGACGGTGGTGGACACGGCCGACGGACTCGATGCGGCCGACGGAGCTCGCCACCGGGGCGAGCCCGCCTCCCCTCTGTACGACTGGAGATCACCGTCATGAGGACAGACGTCACCTTTGCCAGCGCCGGCCTGGAGCTCGCCGGCCACCTCTACACTCCCGGAGACAGCACCGGAGACACCTCCGACACCCCCGGAGGCAGCCCTGGAGACACATCCTCCGGAGAAGCCGCCGGGCCGCGCCCCGCGATCGTCGTGGGACATCCCGGCAGCGGTGTGAAGGAGCAGGCCGCCGGACTGTACGCACGGCGCCTCGCCGAGCGGGGCTTCGTCACTCTCGCGTACGACGCCGCCTTTCAGGGGGAGAGCGAGGGCACCCCGCGTGGCCTGGAGGACCCGGCCCACCGGGTCGAGGACATCAAGGCCGCGGTGTCGTACCTGGCCACGCGCGAGGAGGTCGACGCCGAGCGAATCGGGGCTCTGGGCATCTGCGCCTCCGGCGGGTACGTGCTGTCCGCCGCCGCCACCGACCACCGCGTCAAGGCCGTCGGCACCGTCAGTGCCGCCGACATCGCCCGCCAGTTCCGGCTGGGTGCCGACGGTACGCAGGATCCCGCCGTCATCCAGGGCATGCTCGACGCTGCCGCGGACGCGCGTACCGTCGAGGCCCTCGGTGAGGGCGTCCAGAGCTTCCAGCTCTTCCCCGACACCGCCGAGCAGGCCCTCGCGCTGGGCGGTCGGCACGCTGTCGACGGCTTCGAGTACTACTGCACGGACCGCGCCCAGCACCCACGCTCGGCGAAGTTCCTCACCTGGTCCAGCGTCGACCGGATGGTCGCCTTCGACGCCTTCGGCTTCGTCGACCTGATCTCGCCACGCCCGCTGCTGATGATCGTCGGACGTGAAGCGGTGACCTCCTGGATGAGCGTCGAGGCGTTCCAGAAGGCCCGCGGCCCAAAGGAACTCCACTGGATCGACGGCGCCCGCCACGTCGACCTGTACGACAAGGACGAGTACGTCACGCCCGCCGTCGCCCGCTTGGCCGACTTCTTCCACACCCGGCTGGCCTCGACGTCCCGAAGCGACACCCACCCCGGATGACCGAATGTGCCCCCTTGCCCGGGCAGTTGGGCTCCATCACTGTCGTTGGGCACCGCCGTTCACCTGATGACCGCCCACCGTCGGAGATCCCCATGCTGCGGGTGCACTTCACGGCCGACGACATCGCACATGTACGTGTCGCCGCCGTCCCCGACCCTCTGTGGGAGATCGTCAACAGCTTCCAGGCGCTGATCAGGGAGGAGAACGCCCTGGCGTTCGGCGAGTGGCGGCGCATCGTGCGGCCACGGCTGGGTCCGGCGGACGGGCTGCTCGCCGCGCTGCTGCCGCCCCGCGGCTACTTCCCGGACTTCCTCACTCCCGATCTGGGCGGCTCACTCGGACTGGAGAGCGCGGTCGACACCGTGCTCCGCACGCCCCGGGCCGACCTGCGCGGCGATCTGGCCACGCTCGCCGCCTCCCCGGCCCGGCCGAGACCGCTGCCGGCCGAGGCCCGTGCCCTCGCCGAGGGCACCCTCGATGCCCTGCAACGGCTCGGCGCCGCACTGCACGGGTACCACCGGCGAGCGCTCGCCGCCTTCTGGCCGCACATCCGGGCACAGGTGGACGCCGACCGTGCCGTACGCGCCCGGGCGGTGCTGGGAGGCGGAACCGATGGGCTGCTGGCGAGCCTCAGGCCCGTACTGCGCTGGCAGCCCCCGGTACTGGAGGCCGACTATCCGGTCGACCACGAACTGCGGCTCGATGGACGGGGGTTACTGCTGCAACCGTCCTTCTTCTGTTCCCGACGACCCGTCACTCTCGCCGTACCAGTCGCCGACCGCACGCCGGTCCTGGTCTACCCGATCCAGCACACGCTCGGCTGGGCCCTGGTGCCCGGCGCCACAGGCCGGGGCTCGGGGCCGGGCGCGGGACTGGGGGCGCTGCTCGGCCGTACCCGGGCCGCCGTCCTCCAGGACGTCGTGACCGGGCGTACGACCGGTGAACTCGCGGAGCGGATCGGCATTTCCGGGGCGGCGGTGAGTCAGCACACCGCCGTACTACGGCAGGCCGGACTGCTGCTCAGCGTGCGCCGCAGCAAGCACGTGCTGCACACGATCACTCCCGCGGGGCTCGTCCTCCTCGAAGGTGCACCGCACCCGCCGCACACACCGCTCGGCCCCTGACGCCTGAGAGGCGAATTCCGTTTAAGCCACGGCTTCAACGTGTGGCGACGACGCGGGAGCCGGAGACAGCCTGGCACCACGAACGGGGTCACACCGTCACCGGTTGCCTCGTATGTCGCGTCCTGAACAGGGGGATCAACCGAATGCGCAGAATGCATAGCGTGCACGGAGTGCGTGCCAGGCGCTCCGTCCTCGGCCTCATCGGTGCCTTGGCTCTGATGCTGGCCGCTGTCTTCACCGCCGGCCCGGCCCAGGCAGCCGTCGCCTCGGACGACAGCGCGGCCGGCGTGGTCCTGACCGCGCCACCGGCGCCGCAGGACGCGCAGTCGGCGTCGACCCGGGCAGTGGCCGCGAACTCCCCGAGCGTCTCACCGTCCGCCAGCTCCATCCACGTGGCACCCGGCGCCTCCGTCACCTGCTCCAGCGGGAACCTCTGCACAGTGGTCTGGGATCCCACGACGGGCAACTGGGAGGTCTTCTTCCTCTACTCCTGCAACCGGTACTACACGGCGTACTGGGACGGCGCCGGCTCGTACTACGACGCCCAGACCGGAGGCGTCACCTCGTACATCTACGGCCAGAGCGGCAACGTCCTCCACTCCTTCAGGCCCGACTCGGTCCAGCACGCCTACAACTGGACCCCCGTCTGGAGCATCCGCAACTGCTGAGCACGGGTACGCGATGACGTCTGCCCCGGCGCCGCACTCAGGAGAGTGCCGCGCCGGGGCAGACGTATCGGAACCGGCATCGTCCGCCGACCAGTTACTCGTCGTTCACCCAACGCATGAGCCGTTGCAGCGGATAGAAGCCGTCGTGGGAGAGGCCGGGTGGCATGCCGCCCGCCCTGCCGAGCGACACGACGCGCTGCACACCCGCGCAGGCGAGGGCGTCGCGCAGTTCCGGCTTGCGGGTGTCGGGGTACACGCCGACCGTCTGGGTGGCGACCCCGGCGTGCGTGACGGCGTCGGTGAGCGTGGCGACCGGGACGACGTTGACGATCTTTCCGTCCGGGTGGAAGTCGACCGGTTCCGGTGAGCGGATGACGAGGCCTCGGCCGTCGTACGTGCCCCACACCCGGTACTCGGGGGCGAGGGACCGCAGTACGTCGATCTCCTCGCGGAGTTCCCCGGCGACCCGTGGGCCGTCGGCCGAGCTGAACTCCCGGGCGACGCCGAGGCGTTCGCAGAGCAGTTCGGCATAGCGGTCGGCGTCCTGCTCGGAGCCCTCGACGAACTGGAAGCGACTGGCCACGCACGCCTGCTGGTTGAAGAACGTGGCGTCCGCGGCGGCAGCCTCCACTGCCTGTCGCAGAGTCTCCTCGGAGGCGAAGGCCTCGCGGCCGATCACCGAGATGGAGGTCTTGGGATCGAAGGAGACGAGCTCGAAGCCGGGGCCGACGTACTTCAGGGCCCCGCGGATCGTGGACTCACCACCCCAGGCGACCAGCTTGTCGAAGAACTGCGGGCGGAACAGCACGCTCTCCACCGACTCGTCGCCGCCCCTCCAGTACACGGCGGAGAACGACCGCACCACGGGGTGACCGGGCGCCACCGAAGCCATCGTGCGCAGGATCGCGGTCGCGGTGAACAGGTCGTTCGAGGGCAGCTTCAGGAGGTTGACGCCCTTGGTGAGGGCGCCGCGTACGACGGACATCGCCGCCACCCCGGGCGCGTTTCCCGCGACGATGTGGACCAGGCGCGGCGGAAAGGCGCGCGTGGCGGCGATCCGGCCCTCGGGCAGCCGCACCTCGCGCCAGCCGTCGAGCACGTCCGCTCCGCCGAGTTCGTGGTCGATCTGGGCGTGCAGGCTGGTCCGTTGGAAGCTGCGCCACAGCACGGCGTAGGCGCGTTCGAGCACCTCGGCGGGGAGCGGGCTGATCCGGACCATGCGGTCCAGTGCTTCGGCGAGCAGCCCCTCCCGGTCGGCCTTGAGCGCCTCGCCGGTCTCCACCAGCAGGTCGACGATCTCCGCGCTGGGCACGTCGAAGGCGGGTCCGGGTTCGGTGCGGGGCCACACCAGGCGGTCCAGGTCGAGTGCCGGGGCCGTGAAGGCCGAGTCTCCGCGGCCGTGGCCGACGGGCGGGGCCTGGTCGACCTCGCCCCGCACGACGTGCACCACCTCCGTCCGGACCGAGGGCTCACCCCGCAGTGTCGTACCGCTCATCCGTGGATCATTCCCCTCACATAGGAGTCGAGTGTCGCCGCGCAGGTGATCTTGTCGTCGCCGCCGAGGTCTCCGTAGCGCTGGATGTCCGGCAGGACGGCCGGGCCCGATCTGCCGCAGTCGCACGGTGAGAAGTCCACGAAGACCCGGTCGCCGCTGATCAGTCCGCCCCAGCGGCCTTCAAGGGAGACGTCCAGGAAGGCGAACCGCCCTTCCACGACGCCGTGTTCGGGGTTCAGCAGCTTCTCGCCGGCCTGGTCGAGCACCAGCGGGATCACCCACGGCGGCACGTGGTAGTTGCCCTTCTCGCAGGCGAGGCAGGAGCCCTGCAGCTCCGTCATGCCGTAGCTGCGCACCCGCCGCACGCCCTGGTAGAAGGCGGCGAACTGCTGCTGGTAGTCGTCGGGCAGCGCACGGCCCTTGTTGCCGCCGCCGCTGAGCACCAGCGTGTCCGGGTGGAGACCGCCGTCGGGCACGCCTCGGGCGCGCAGGGCCTGGATCAGGGTGAACTGCTGGTTGTTCATCCCGGCGATCAGCAGCGGTTCGTCGCGGTGGGCGGCGATGTCGTCGACGATCCGGGTCATGGCCGCGCCCAGTTCCTCTTCCCGGGAGCCGGAAGCTGACTCGAAGGAGCTGATCTCCTGCGGGGTCGCGATGCCCTCCGCCATCCGGCGGCGCAGCAGCGC
The DNA here is from genome assembly GCF_001418655.1 of Streptomyces phaeochromogenes. GTDB lineage: Bacteria > Actinomycetota > Actinomycetes > Streptomycetales > Streptomycetaceae > Streptomyces > Streptomyces phaeochromogenes. The sequence goes on from NZ_LIQZ01000372.1 coordinate 7,571, forward strand.
GCTGCTCATCAGCTCGGACACCCGCATCGGGTCATCGGTCAGCAGCCGGGTCTCGCCGGGCAGTGCGAAGACGTCCGCATGCCAGCGGAAGCCGTCGATGGAGCGCATAGGTCCGCTCGCCGGAGCGAGCAGGTAGCCGCGGCGGACGGGATTCGGTGGCAGGGGGTCGGGCCAGCAGGTGAGGTTCTCCAGGATGTCGTGCAGGAACCGGAGGTCGGTGCCGTCGCAGTTGAGGAAGGAGACCTTCCCCGAGGTGCCGCTGGTGATGTAGGGGCGGTGACCGGCGGCGGTGATGCGTTCGGTCCACTCGTCGATGTCGCGTACGCCGTCGACGTCGACCTCGTCCGGTTCGACCACCGACACGGTCGAGTACCAGCGCAGGAGCCGGTCCCAGCGGCCGGCCGTGATGAGGGAGACGGGGTACGACTTGTAGCTGGTGTGCGAGAAGAGGAGGGGCACGAGGTCGTCGAGGCCGGTGACCTCGCGTACGCCGGTCTCCTCCGCCCGGGTGCGCAGCAGCGGGATGCGCTCGCGGTGGGCGGCGAACGCCTCCCGCGCGGCCTCCAGTTGCAGCTCCGCCATGTCTTCGGCGGGTTGGCCGAAGGTGTCGCCGGACCGGACCAGGGATCGGATCTGCTCGCGTGCGCTTGCCACAGCACCTACCTCAATCGGTTGTCACAGTTGTCTGGTGCGCGAGGTAGGACGACTCGATCTCGTCCAGGTTCGCGCGCAGTTCCTTCGGGGTCCCGGTCATGACGATCCGGCCGCGGCGCAGCACGTACACGCGGTCGGCGATGTCCAGCACCTTGCGCACGTGCTGTTCGACCAGCAGTGCGCCGAGCCCGCGGTCGGCCGCCTCGCGCACGGCGCGCAGAAGGCGGTCGACCACGAGCGGGGCGAGACCGAGGGAGAGTTCGTCGGCGAGGAGCAGCTTGGGCGTACGGCACAAGGCCCGTGCCAGCGACAGCATCTGCTGCTCTCCGCCCGACAGCATTCCGGCACCGGTCCTGAGCCGCTTCTCCAGCTCGGGAAAGAGCGCGAGGGCCTGGTCCGTCGTCACCCGGCCCACGCGCAGGTTGTCGGCGGTGTCGAGACGGGTGAAGACCGCCCGCTCACCGACGTAGGCCAGCCCCTGGCGGGCGCGGCGGTGCAGTGGCGCCTGGCCGGCGCCACCCAGCCACCGCACCTCGCCGCTCATCGGGGCCAGTTCGCCCGACAGCACCCGGAGGGTCGTGCTCTTGCCCGCGCCGTTGGGCCCGAGCAGAGCGACGACTTCACCGGGGCGGACCTCCAGGTCGAGGTCGCGCAGTACGGGCACGGTGCCGTAGCCGGCGGACAGTGCGCGGGCTTCGATCAAGGGCTGACCGGTGTCGTGCACGGACGTTCTCCTTCCTCGGGCTGCAGGGCTCTCGTACGCCGGAGGTCAGCCGGCCGAGCCGCCCGTCAGCACCTTCCGGACGTCGATGAAGGTCGACCCGGACTTGGCCCACTCGATCTTTCCGTCGCGCATGGTCAGTTCGGTGGCGGTGGTGTTGTGGATGCGGTTCAGGCCCTTGATCGGCAGGGCCGTCGACTCCGCCCAGGTCAGCGGTGGGGTCAGACCACCGGTGTCGATGCCCTTCGTGGTGTTGAGCTCCTCGACCAGGGCCTTGGACGAGATCGTCGGCAGCTTCTTGGCGGCCTCGGTGAAGACCTTGAACGCCACCCAGGCCGTCGCGTTGGCGCCGTTGGACGTGTCGAGGCCCTCGCCCTTGGTGGCTTCGACGAAGTCCTTCCAGGCCGGGTCGGAGGTCGGCGGGTAGTAGCCGGTGATCGCGGCGCCGTTCAGCGGGCTACTGGCGCCACCGGTGCTCTCGGCGAGTTCCGGGGTGAGGTTGCCGACGACGCTGCCCAGTTCGGTCTTGGCGCCGGACTGCACGTACGACTTCACGAACAGGTCCGAGTGCGTGCCCAGGATGACGCTCACGCAGTCGGTGCCCTTGGTCGCCGCGGCGACCTGCGGGGCGAGGTCCGTGGCGGTGAGCGGCACCTTGAGGTCCTTGGGCGGCGCTCCTCCGGCGGCGGTCACGCCGAGCGCGAGGAACTTCGAGACGGTGTCGGCGGCGGCGACGTCGTACCGTACGCCGGAGATCTTCTTGCAGCCCTCGTCCACCAGCTGCTTGCCGTGTGCGGCGAACACCACGGGGGTGCCGCCGTTGACCGGGAAGGACATCGGGCTGGAGAACTCGGCCGCCGAGACGCCCGTCCCGCCGAGGTAGGGGATGCCTGCCTTCTCCAGGATCGGCATGTAGCGGTCTCCGGCGAGGCTGTACGAGCCGACGACCGCGACCACCTTCTCGGCGACCGCCTTCTGGGCGCAGTTCTCGGCCTCGTCGGCGTCGTTCTTCTCGTTGCAGGTGAGGACCTTCAGCGGGCCACCCTTGATGCCGCCGTTGTCGTTGATCCACTTCTCGTAGGCCTGGGCCGTCTGCCGGACACCGGGCTGGGCGCTGCCCTGGGTGTTCTCCGGTGCCCAGACCATCACCTTGACCGTCGCGCCCTTCAGCGAGGACGTGTCGGACGAGCTGCTGGAGGCCTCTCCCCCACATCCGGCGGCCAGTAGGGCTCCGGTCACGGCGAGACAGCTCGCTGTGGCACTTCTGCGTCGTCGTGAGTCGTTCATGGTCCCTCCGCGGGGCTCGCGCCCGTCATGGGCGACGTCGAGATGCCGACAGCATGGAGGGTGCCGTTTGTTTAGTGAAGTACTCTCGGCACAATTATTTAAATAAATACGCTGTCTGGTCTTGTCGGGCGATCCGGCGTTCGCTACTCATGGAGCTCTGAGAAGTAAGGCCCTGGGAGGTTCTTCACGTGGACGACATCCTGCGTTTCGCACTGCTCGGCCTGGGGCTCGGTGCGCTCTACGCGCTCACCGCGCACGGCATCGTGCTGGTCTACCGGGGCTCCGGCGTCCTGAACTTCGCGCACGGCGCGATCGGGATGGCCGGCGCCTATGTGCAGTGGGAGCTGGCCGTCAACCACGGCGTGCCGTACTGGCCCGCCGTCGCGTGCGGGGTGCTCGGGTCCACGGCGCTGGGGGTGCTCACCCACCTGCTGGTGATCCGGCCGCTGCGCAGGGCGTCCTCGCTGGCGCGGCTGGTCGGCACCCTGGCGGTGTTCATCGTGCTCACGGCCGTCGCGGTCAAACGCTACGGCGACAGTGTGCAGCTGGTGCCGGCCAAGCTGCCGTCCGGGCTGGTGGAGATCGCCGGCGCGACGGTCTCCGAGGACCGGATCTGGCTGCTCGGCATCGCCGTCGTCGTCACCGCCGCCCTGCACGCCCTCTACAAGCGCACCCTGTTCGGCCTGGGCACGACCGCGGTCGCGGAGAACCAGGGCGCAGCCGCCTCGCTCGGCTGGTCCGCGGACCTGATCGCCGCCGCCAACTGGGGACTCGGCTCGGCTCTCGCGGGCCTGACGGGCATCCTGATCGTGCCGGTCATCGGCCTGTCGGTGACCGGCCTGACCACCCTGCTGCTGAGCGCGCTGGCCGCCGCGCTGGTCGGCAGGTTCTCGTCGTTCCCCGTCACCCTGGCGGGCGGCCTGGTCATCGGGGTCGTGCAGTCCGAACTGACCCGCTTCGGCTCCGACGTCACCGGACTCGCCGCGTCGGTGCCCTTCCTCGTCATCGCCCTGATGCTGGTCGCCCGCGGCCGGGCACTCCCGCTGCGCGGCACGTTCCTGGAGCGGCTGCCGGCCCTGGGCAACGGAAGGGTGCGCCCGGTGCCGCTGGCGCTCGCCGTCGTGACCGGGCTGCTGCTGATCGGAGTGTCCTCGCCGCTGTGGGCCGACGCGATCACCAACACCCTGGTGCTCTCGCTGATCATCCTGTCGATCATCGTGGTCACCGGGTACGCGGGACAGGTCTCCCTCGCGGCGTACGCCCTCGCCGGGACCGGCGCCTTCATCGCCGGGCACGCGGCGGCAGACTGGGGCTGGCCCTTCGAACTCGCCCTGCTCGCAGGCGTGTTGGGCACGGTCCCGATCGGCCTGCTCTTCGCCCTTCCCGCCGTCCGAACCCGCGGGGTCAACCTCGCGATCATCACGCTCGGGCTCGGCACCACGCTGGAGACGATGGTCTTCCAGAACACCGACCTGTCCACGACACCGGGCAGCGACGGCATCGCGGTGGGCAAGCAGACACTCTTCGGGATCGACATCTCCGGCGTCGACCATCCGCAGCGGTACGCGGCCGTCGTACTGGTGATGCTCGTGGCAGCCACCCTCGTGGTCGCCAACGTCCGACGCAGCAGAACCGGCCGCCGACTCATCGCGGTGCGTGCGAACGAGCGCGCCGCGGCGGCCCTCGGCATCGACGTCCGCGCGGCCAAGCTCTACGCCTTCGGGCTGTCCGCGGCCATCGCCGCGCTCGCCGGAGTGCTCACCGGCTTCCGCTCGACCTCGGTGGTCTTCGCCGACTTCGCGAGCTTCGAGTCCATCACCGCACTCGGGCTCGCGGTCATCGGCGGCGTCGGCTTCCTCGTCGGACCGCTCTTCGCCGCCACCTTCGCCGCGGGCACGGTCGGCGCCCGCTTCGGAGACCTGGTACTGCCCGGGCTCAGCGAGTGGATGCCGCTGATCGGCGGGATCATCCTGGTGCTGACCCTGGTGGGCAACCAGGACGGCATCGGACGGGAGGTCGGCAAGCAGGCGGCGGCAGCCGAACGCCGACTGCTCTCGAAGCGAGGCCCGAAGTACGCCGGCGTCACACAGGACGCGGCAGCGGAAGTGGCAGAGGGAACGGCAGTGGGAACGGCAGAGGGCGACGAGTCGGCCGCACCGGACGTACGCCCCGCAGCCCCCTCGCGGGCCTCGCACCGCGCCCCTGAACTCCCCCTGCGCGTGCGGGACCTGACCGTACGGTACGGCGGGGTCGTCGCCGTGGACGGTCTGTCCTTCGACATCGAGCCGGGCCGGGTCGTGGGCCTCATCGGTCCCAACGGCGCCGGCAAGACCTCCGCCATCGACGCCGTCACCGGCTTCACCCGGGCGGCGTCCGGAAGTGTCCGCCTGGGCGACCGGGACGTGACCCGCCTGCCGGTGCACCGACGGGCCGGATCCGGGCTGAGCCGGTCCTTCCAGTCACTGGAGCTTTTCGAGGACATGAGCGTCCTGGACAACCTGTACGCCGCCTGCGACCGGCCCGGACCGTGGACGTACCTCAAGGACCTGGTACGCCCCGGCAGCCGCCCGCTGCCCGCCCATGTACTCGTCGCCGTAAGGGAGTTCGGGCTGGAGAGCGCCCTGGACCGCCCGGTGGGCGACCTCTCGTACGGCGAGCGGCGGCTGCTGGCCATCGCCCGCGCGGTGGCGACCTCGCCGTCCGTCCTGCTGCTCGACGAACCGGCCGCGGGTCTTTCGGACGACGAGTCCCGGGAACTGGCCCATCTGGTCCGGCGGCTCGCCGAGGACTGGGGCATGGGTGTACTGCTCGTGGAGCACGACGTCGACATGGTCATGAGCGTCTGCGACGAGGTCGTCGTCCTCGACTTCGGCCGCCGGATCTGCGTCGGCACACCGGAGGAGGTACGCGGCGACCCGGCGGTCAGGGCGGCCTACCTGGGCGACCTGGCACCGGAGGAGGTCGCCCCGTAAGGGGCGCGGGGGCCGTATCGATCCGCGGCTTCGCCGCGGGGCGCGACAGCCCCCACCGGCCCGCAGCAAACGGACCACATGCCCAGCGCGGAGCGCTACGCGTCCCGCAGGTCCGCGACATACGGCTGGTGGGCCAGCAGGCCGCCGTCCACGCGCAGGGTGTGCCCGGTGATGAAGGCGGACTCGTCGGAGGCGAGGAAGACGACCGCCGAGGCGACGTCCTCCGGCTCGCCCAGTCGCGGCGTGAGGTGATGACGGAGCATCGCCTCACGGATCGCGCCGTGCGCCGAGCCGGAGCTGGCCGGCGTGACGATGAAGCCCGGCGCGATGGCGTTGCAGCGCACGCCCTGCTTGCCGTACTGGGTGGCGACGTACTGCGTGAGGTTGATGAGCGCCGCCTTCGAAGCGCCGTACGCGGGATTGCGCAGGTCACCCGCGAGCCCGGCCCCGGACGAGGTGTTGATGATCGAGCCGCCGCCGCGCGCGACCATGTGCGGGACCGCGGCCTGGATGGCGACCATGGTCCCGCGGAGGTTGATGCGCATGGTGTCGTCCCAGACAGCGGGGTCGGCCTCCACGACGGCGAGGTCCTTGCGGGCTGCCAGGTGGGTGGCCGCCGCGTTGTTGTGCAGGACGTCGAGTCCGCCGTACGTCTGGATCGCCGCGTCCACCATGGCCCGTACGCTCTCGATGTCGCCGAGGTCGACCGGGACCGCGGTCGCGGAACCTCCGGCGGCACGGATCTCCTCGGTGACCGCCTTGGCGCCGTCGAGGTTCAGGTCGGCCACGACCGTGTGCGCGCCCTCGGCGGCCACGCGGCGTGCGGTGGCGGCGCCGATGCCGGACGCGGCTCCGGTGACAATCGCGATCTTGTCGTCCAGTCGTCCCATGACCGAACCGCCTTTCTCAATCGGTGAGTTGGTTTCCGACCACCGACACGAAGGAGACGCATTCGCCCGGTCCGCCGCCCAGGTTGTGCGTGAGGGCCAGCGAACGCCCTTCTGCCAGCGTCTGGACCGTGCGCTCCGGCGGTGCCTCGCCCCGCAGCTGGAGCCAGGCCTCGAACATCATGCGCAGGCCCGACGCGCCGATGGGGTGACCGAAGGCCTTGAGTCCCCCGTCCGGGTTGACCGGCAGGGAGCCGTCCAGGTCGAAGGCCCCGCTGGTGACGTCCTTCCAGGCCTGGCCGCGCTCGGAGAAGCCCAGATCCTCCATCAGCACGAGCTCCGTGGGCGTGAAGCAGTCATGGACCTCGGCGAGGGCGATCTCGGCGCGCGGGTCGGTGACTCCGGCCTGCCGGTAGGCCTCCTGGGCGGACGCGACGACCTCGGGGAAGGTGGTGAAGTCGTACTCCGGGTCGAGGAGTCCGTCCGCCGGTCCCGCGACGAAGGACAGCGCCTTCACGAAGATGGGCTTGTCGGTGTACTTGTAGGCGTCCTCGGCCCGTACGACGATCGCGGCGGCCGAGCCGTCGGAGACCCCCGAGCAGTCGAACACACCGAGCATCCCCGCGACGATCGGCGCCGACCTGATGCGCTCAAGGGGCACCTCCTTGCGGAACTGGGCTCGGGGGTTGCGGGCGCCGTTGACGTGGTTCTTCCAGGCGATGCGGGTGATGACGTCCTTCAACTCCTCTTCCGTCAGGCCGTACTTGGCGGCGTAGGCGGGGGCGAGGAGGGAGAAGTTCGCGGGGGCGGTGATCTCGCCGCGGCTGTCGTCGCCCGCACCCGGCATGGTGGTGCCCGAGAGCCCGGACATGCCGGAGTCCTTGAGCTTCTCCACGCCGACCGCCATGGCCACGTCGTACGCGCCGGAGGCGACGGCGTAGCAGGCGTTGCGCAGCGCCTCGGAGCCGGTGGCGCACATGTTCTCCAGGCGGGTGACCGGCTTGTACTGCAGGTGGAGTGGCCTGCTGAGGGTCAGCCCGGAGACGCCGGACGCCTGGGTGCCGAGCCAGAACGCGTCGATGTCGTCGAGGGTGATGCCGGCCGAGGTGACGGCCTCACCGACGGCGTCGATCAGCAGATCGTCGGCCGAGCGGGTCCAGTGTTCGCCGAAGGTCGTGCAGCCCATGCCGACGATCGCGACCCGGTCCCGGATTCCGTGCGAGCTCATCCGTGCATCTCCTCGGTCTGGTCGGTGTCGCCCGTGCGCACCGGCCGGGCCTTCCAGAAGTAGTTGTGGACGCCGGACGCGGTGACCGTGCGCCGGAACGTCATCTCCACCCGGGCGCCGATGACGGCGTCGGCCTCGGTGGCGTCGGTGAGCTGACAGCGGAACCGGCCGCCGCCGTCGTAGTCGACGACCACGACGAGCATCGGCGGGCTCGGTGTGTGGGCCAGGCGGTCCACGGTGAAGGTGGCCACGGTGCCGCGCACGTGCTCCATCGGCTCGTCGGTCATGGCGTCGACGCTCCGGCAGGAGACGCACACCCGGTCCGGAGGCAGATGCCGGGTGCCGCACTTCTCGCAACGGGAGGCGACGAAGCCGTACTTCCAGCCGCCGCGTCGGTGCGCGGGCGGGGCGTAGGGCGGCTCGGGGTCCGGCCGGCGGGGCGGCTCACGGTCGAGGAGACCTCGCCAGGAGAGGTACGTGGCGTACGGCACCGGGGCGCTGCCCGCGGCGATCTGGGCGGCGACCGGGCGAGCGCCGCGGTGTGTCGTCAGCGCCTCGGTGGTGCGCAGCAGCAGGACTCCGGCGCCGTCGCCGAGAACGACCAGCGCGATGGTCTCGCCGGGGCGGGCGCGGTCGAGGACGTCGGCGAGGAGCAGTCCGGGCTGGGCGGTGCCCGCGTTGCCGATCGCCCCGGTGAGGTCCGGGGTCACCGCCTCGGGCCGTACACCTGCCGTGCGCCGCACGGTCGCACAGGCCCGCGCGTGCAGTCCGGAGACCACGAAGTGGTCGATCGCGCCGATGTCCAGGCCCGCCTGGTCGAGTGCGGCGCCGAGCGCCTTGCCCGCCAGGGTCACGTAGATCTCCTCGGCGAAGCGCTCCTCCCAGACGCGGGAGGTGGGCGAGCCGGGCAGCCGCCAGCGTTCGAGGATCTCGTCGCTCACGGTGTCGTGGGCGAGCAGCTCCGCGATGACGGGCGCCCCGTTGCGGTGGCCGCCGAACGCGAACGCCGCGGCGCCGTCGCCGCCCGCGGCCTCGTCGGCGGAGCCGGGCAGCCCGGTCCGCAGGTCGGAGAGGACCGCCAGGGTCGGGACGGGGGAACGGGCAGCGGTCACCAGTGCGCCGAGGCCGGAGCGTACGGAGCCGGCCATGTCTGCGGCGAGGACGTGCTCGTCGAGGCCGAGCGCGGCGTGCACGGCGGTCGCGTTCGTCTTGTCGAGGTAGGCGGGCGCGGCGGTGGCGAGGAAGAGCTGCCCGATGCGGGGGCGCAGGCCGTCGAGGGCCAGGGCTCCGCGGGCCGCCTCGACGGCCATGGAGGTGGTGTCCTCGTCGTAGCCCGCGACCGCCCGGGTGCCCTTGCCCGCCTTGGTGCCCAGTACCGCGGCGACATCCCTTCGCGCCAGGCGGTGGTACGGCACGTACGCGCCATATGCGATCAGTCCGGCCATCAGCGTCCTCCAGGAGCGTTGAGCGCGTGGTGTGCGTGCGTCGGCCGTTCGAAGACCGCGGCCAGGCCCTGCCCGCCGCCGAGGCACATGGTCTCCAGGCCGTAGCGGGCCTCTCGGCGGTCCAGTTCGCGCAGCAGGGTGGCGAGGATGCGGCCGCCGGTGGCTCCGACGGGGTGGCCCAGTGAGATGCCTGAGCCGTTGACGTTGAACCGGTCGAAGTCGGCCTCGGTCAGGGCCCATTCACGGGTACAGGCAAGAACCTGGGCGGCGAAGGCCTCGTTGAGTTCGATCAGGTCCATGTCGGCGAGCTTGAGACCCGCCCGTTCCAGCGCCCTTGCGGCGGCGGGCACCGGTCCGATGCCCATCGTCTCGGGCGGCACGCCCACGACGGCCCAGGAGACCAGACGGCCCAGCGGGCGCAGACCCAGTTCGGCCGCTCGCTCGGGGTGGGTGACGACACAGAGCGAGGCGCCGTCGTTCTGCCCGCTGGCGTTCCCCGCGGTGACGGTCGCCTCGGGGTCCTGGCGACCGAGCACGGGACGCAGCGAGGCCAGCTTCTCCAACGACGAGTCGGGGCGCGGGTGTTCGTCGGTGTCGACGGTCGTCTCGCCCTTCCGGGTCCGTACGGTGACGGGCACGATCTCATCGGCGAACCGGCCCTCCCGCTGGGCCGCGACAGCCTTCTCGTGCGAGCTCTGGGCGAGCCGGTCCTGCTCCTCGCGGGGGATGCCGTACGCGCGCCGCAGGTTCTCGGCGGTCTCCAACATGCCACCGGGAACAGGGTGGTTGACGCCGCCGGAGGTGACCCGGCCGCGGGCCAGCCGGTCGTGCAGCATGGTGCCCGCGCCACGCACTCCCCAGCGCGCGTCGGTGGTGTAGAACTCGGCCTGGCTCATGGACTCGACGCCGCCGGCCAGCACCAGGTCGCTCGCGCCGGTCTGCACCTGCATCGCCGCGGTGATGACCGCCTGCAGCCCGGAGCCGCAACGGCGGTCGATCTGGAGCCCCGGCACCTCCACGGGCAGACCGGCGTCCAGGGCGGCCACGCGGCCGATGGCCGGAGCCTCGCCGTTGGGGTAGCACTGGCCCAGCAGGACGTCGTCGACCGCGGCGGGCGGTACGCCGGTGCGTTCCAGCACGGCGCGTACGACCGTGGCCGCGAGCTCGGCCGCCGTCATGTCGCGGAAGACGCCTCCGTAGCCACCGACCGGGGTACGCAGGGGTTCGCAGATCACCGCGTCACGCAAGAGGGCGGGCATCTGTCGTGCCTTTCATGAGAGGTACGGGGCAGGAGCGGGGCGGGGCAGGAAGGGGA
>NZ_LIQZ01000373.1 GCF_001418655.1 Streptomyces phaeochromogenes
CTGGGGCCACGACTTCCGGCCGGACTACCGCCGACTGCGCACGATGCTCGCGGATCTCCCGCCGGGCGTCCCGGTCCTCGCCACCACCGCCACGGCCAACGCGCGCGTGACGGCCGATGTCGCCGAGCAGCTGGGCACCGGTGGCAGCACGGACGCTCTCGTCCTGCGCGGACCGCTGGACCGGGAGAGCCTGAGCCTCGGCGTGCTGCAGCTGCCCGATGCCGCGCACCGGATGGCCTGGCTGGCCGAGCATCTCGGCGAGCTGCCCGGCTCCGGAATCATCTACACGCTCACGGTGGCCGCGGCCGAGGAGGTCACCGCGTTCCTGCGGCAGTGCGGGCACACAGTGACCTCGTACACCGGGAAGACGGAGAACGCGGACCGTCAGCAGGCCGAGGAGGATCTGCTCGCCAACCGCGTCAAGGCCCTCGTGGCCACGTCGGCGCTGGGCATGGGCTTCGACAAGCCCGACCTCGGGTTCGTGGTGCACCTGGGGTCGCCGTCCTCCCCCATCGCGTACTACCAGCAGGTCGGCCGTGCGGGGCGCGGGGTGGAGCATGCCGAGGTGCTGCTCCTGCCCGGCAAGGAGGACCAGGCGATCTGGCAGTACTTCGCGTCGATCGCCTTTCCTCCGGAGGAGCAGGTCCGGCGCACGCTGGACGTCCTCGCCCAGGCCGGTCGTCCGCTGTCGCTGCCCGCGCTCGAACCCTTGGTGGAGCTGCGCAGGTCACGTCTGGAGACGATGCTCAAGGTCCTTGACGTGGACGGCGCGGTGCACCGCGTCAAGGGCGGCTGGATCTCCACGGGCGACCCGTGGACGTACGACACCGAGCGCTATGCCTGGGTGGCCAAGCAGCGTGCGGCCGAGCAGCAGGCGATGCGTGACTACGTGACGACGACCGGCTGCCGAATGGAGTTCCTGCGGCGCCAGCTGGACGACGAGGGAGCCGCGCCGTGCGGTCGCTGCGACAGGTGCGCGGGGCCCCGGTTCACCGACGCCGTGTCCTCGTCGTCGCTGGACTCCGCGCGTGGTGAGCTGGGCCGGGCGGGTGTCGAGGTCGAGCCCCGGAAGATGTGGCCGACGGGCCTGCCTGCGGTCGGTGTCGATCTGAAGGGGCGCATTCCGGCCGGTGAACAGGCCGCGTCCGGGCGGGCGCTGGGACGGCTCTCGGACATCGGCTGGGGCAACCGGCTGCGGCCGATGCTCTCGCCCCAGGCTCCTGACGAGCCCGTTCCGGACGATGTGGCGAAGGCCGTGGTCGGCGTCCTGGCCGACTGGGCGAAGGGTCCCGGCGGCTGGGCCTCGGGGAGCCCCGACGCGCAGCCGCGCCCCGTCGGGGTCGTCACCATGGCCTCGCACGGCCGACCGCGCCTGGTCCAGTCGCTGGGCGCGCGGATCGCGGAGGTCGGACGCCTGCCCCTGCTGGGTTCCATCGAGTACGCCCCCGGACACGAGGCGGCGCAGGTCTCCAGGAGCAACAGCGCGCAGCGGTTGAAGGCCCTGGACGGGGCGCTCGTGGTGCCGCCCGGCCTGGCCACCACGCTGGCCCAGGCCCAGGGACCCGTCCTGCTCGTGGACGACTCGACCGAGACCGGCTGGACGTTGGCGGTGGCCGCGCGGCTGCTCCGGCGGGCCGGTGCACAGGGGGTGTTGCCGCTGGTCCTTGCCGTGCAAGGGTGATCCAGGCGTGACGGAGCAGGTTACGGGCAGGGATATATGAGGCGGATCACCGGATAACGGTCGGTGGCCCCAATTGCTCGTTGCCGCAACCAAGTTCGGCAGGAAGAATTGGCCTCGCGCCCCGCGCGGTCCATTCTGGGCCGCCCGTTCGGGCTGTGTCGCGGTGCGCTCCCCCAAGTCCGACCCCCCGCCCGTTGTATGGGCGCGTAGCCGAAGGGAGGACCGTGACCTTCGGATTCGCTCCGTCCTCGGCGGCATCGATGTCGACGTCCGCCACTTCCGCCAACTCACTCGCCCGAATGCTCGAACCCGCCGAATGGGCCGCCGCGGGGATTCCGCTGCTGCGCAATCCCCGGGAAGTCGTCAGCGGGCTGCACTCCCGGCATCTGCCCCGGCCGGACACCGCGATCGTCGCCGTCCTCGATCCGGACGAACGGCTAAGGGCCAGCGCGTCCTTCGTCCGGCGCCCGGCCCCGGCGGACGGCTGGATGTTCCGCAACGCGCTGCTCGCGCAGCTGCGCCGGGTCATCCCGCACGACCTGCGGCGCCGCACACCGGTGCGTACGGCCGTCCTGCTCTACTGCCGTGAGGGCGACGGGCGATGGACGGAGGAGGACGGGGCGTGGATGTGGGGGTTGCGAGACGCCTGCACGCTGCACGGGCTGCGCTGTGGGGCGTACATCACGCTGACGCGTGAGGGCTGGCAGGTGCTCGGCGAAGGACGTGGCGGACGTCGGCCGAGCGCGGACTCGAAGCCGGAGTCCCTGGACGCCCTCGCCGCGGTCGAGACCATTCAGCCACGCACCGGTGGCTCGGCCTCGGAGGTGCTGCGCCGCGCGGCGGCCCGCTGAGGCGGAACCCGCGACCGCCGCACGCGGGCACCGGTCGGCCCGTTCGTCCGGGTGGTGGCCCCCAGTACCGGTCCCGCCAGCCGCGGCGTGACCACGGACCACCGGCCTCGCTGAGGCGAGACAGAAGCAACACCGCTCGGCCGAAGACTGCGAGGGGGAGGGCAACCCTGTATCCCGAACCCGCACAAGGACACGCGCACAAACCCTCAGCGCGTACGAATCCCTCAGCGTGTGCAAGAGCTCGGCGCCTGCCAGGCTGCACACCCCCTGCAAGAGCCAAGAGCTCACCCGCATGACGACACCGAGGAACGAGCACGCGTACGCACACGCGCCCTCGAACCGCACCGACACGTCCCCCGTACCGGCACACGTCGGACCGTCCACCGTGCTCATGCCACCGCAGCCTGGGCCGCAGTGGCACTCCACCCCCCAAGTACCCCCAGACGAACGGGGGTCCTCAGACCCCCGCGCCCAGCACCGAGTTGATCTGCTGCGGGTTCCCGCAGACGATCAGCAGGGTGCCGGCTCGGCCGAGGGCCAGCGGCAGGGCGGTGGCGGCAGTGGCGTCGGGTCCGCCGTTGACGGCGACGACGACCACGGGCCGGGACGCGGCCTGGCCGAGGGCGGACGCATCGGCGTAGAAGACGTCGTCTCCCGCGTCGTGCTGGGCCCAGTAGGCGGCCTCGCCGAACGAAAGCTCGTGCGCGGCCCACGGGTGCGGTTCGCCGGTGGTGATCACCAGAACCTCACCGGGGACGCGGCCCGAGTCAAGGAGCAGGTCGACCGCTTCCTCGGCCGCGTCCAGCGCGCCCTCGGCCGAGGCCGGGATCAGCTGGATCTGCGGAGTCGAGGGGGCGGTGGGGGCCGCCGGGGCGGATGGCCCCGGCTTGGCCACGGCCGTGTCGTGCGGCGCGCGTTGCACCGGCGGCGCAGGCCGGACAGGACCCGGACGGCCGGGACGCGGCGGAGCCGCGGGACGGGGTCCGGGTACGGGACGGGGGGTCGGCGCGGTACGGCCGGCGGCCGTAGTGGCGCGGGGACCCTGGGCACTCTCGTGAATCTGAGGCTCCTCGGGAATGAGAGGCATGAGCTGATTTTTATCAAACGCCGGTGCGAGTCGCGTCGGCGGGTGGCACATGAGTGCGAGCGGAAACGTCAGAAATCGAAGCCGAGCTGCCCTTCGATCTCCGGAACGCTTCCATCCGCCCAACTGCGGACCTTCTTGAGGTGCCGCCACTGGGGCAGCGCATCAAGATACGCCCACGTCATCCGGTGGTACGGGGTGGGGCCCCGCATCTCCAGCGCGGCCTTGTGCACCGGTGACGGATACCCGGCGTTGGCCGCAAAACCGAAGTCTGCATGGTCGATACCCAGTTCGGCCATCATTTTGTCGCGCTGCACCTTGGCGATCACCGAGGCCGCCGCGACGGCGACGCAGGACTGGTCGCCCTTGATCACCGTACGGACCCGCCAGGGATCTCCGAGGTAGTCGTGCTTCCCGTCGAGGATGACCGCGTCGGGACGCACCGGCAGGGCTTCGAGGGCGCGGCAGGCGGCGAGTCGCAGCGCGGCCGTCATCCCCATGCCGTCGATCTCCTCCGGAGAGGCATGCCCGAGGGCGTACGACGTCACCCACTTCGCCAGTATCTCGGCGAGCGCGGTGCGCCTCTTGACGGTGAGGAGCTTGGAGTCGGTGAGGCCTTCGGGCGGGCGGCGCAGGCCCGTGACCGCCGCGCAGACGGTGACCGGGCCGGCCCAAGCGCCGCGCCCCACCTCGTCGACACCGGCAATGACCTTCGCTCCGGTCGTGGCGCGCAGGGAGCGCTCGACAGTGTGGGTTGGGGGTTCGTACGGCATGGCTCCCTCAGCCTACGCCGCTCGGAACCTCACGCGACACCCAGGTTTCCCCAGGCAACCTCGGCGCTCCGGCCTCACCGCCACAGAGACCGCTCACACGCCCGTCGGCCGCAGCAGCGGAACCATGAGCTGGTCGATCATCTCCTCGATGTCCCCCTCGCTCCATTCACTCGCGCACACCTTGGACCGGTACATCATCATCGCCGGAATGGCGTCGAGGACATACGAGTTCGCCGCGTCGGACCGCACCTCTCCCCGCCGGATTCCACGGTCGACGACCTCACCGAGCAGCCGGATGGTCGGCTCCACGACGCCTCCGAAGATCACCTCCTGGAAGCGCCGGGCCTGCGCCGCGTCACATTCGTGAATCACCGAGCGCATGGCGAATCCGGGGCGCGAGAACATCGCCTCGCGCGCCTGTCGGCACAGCTCCAGCAGGTCGTCCCGCACGCTCCCCATGTCGGGCACGTCCTCAAGTGACGGCAGTCCCGCCTGGAGTGCGTCCGCGACCAGATCCTCCTTCGACGGCCAGCGGCGGTAGACCGCGGCCTTGCCGGTCTGGGCGCCGGCGGCGACGCCCTCCATCGTGAGTCCGTTCCAGCCGACCGTACTGAGCTGATCCAGCGCGGCTTCGAGGATCGCACGTTCGAGTACGGCACCACGGCGGCGCGGGGAGGCCGCCTGAGCGGAGGCGGCCGTCCAACTCGAAGTAACCATGAGCGTGTCTCCGTCTGAGCGGGCAAGCGGCACGCACACGCGTGCATACGTGCCGTGCGGACCGGGTGGGTCCGCAAGCGGTCAAGTGACGCAAAGCGGCAGCGACTTCAGTGAACGCTTGCGTTCACTGTCGGGGACTCACTACCGTTTGACGCGGCAGTGAACGCGAGCGTTCACTAACGCACTTGTGGGGGACTTGATTGTGGCAACATCTCCATTGATCCAGGAACCAAAGCCAGGAGCGGCCCGCCGGGAGGGGCATCCCGGCATCGCGCTCACTGTCATCGCGGCCTGCCAACTCATGGTGGTACTCGACGCGACGATTGTGAACATCGCCCTCCCGCACATTCAGAACGCGCTCGAGTTCTCCACCACCGACCTCACCTGGGTCGTCAGCGCGTACACACTCACCTTCGGCGGTCTGCTGCTGCTCGGCGGCCGGGCCGGTGACATCCTCGGCCGTCGCCGGGTCTTCATGACCGGCATCCTGCTCTTCACGCTCGCCTCGCTGCTCGGCGGATTCGCCCAGGAACCCTGGCAGTTGCTGGCCGCACGCGCCCTCCAGGGCGTCGGTGGCGCGATCGCGTCACCGACCTCGCTGGCACTGATCACCACGACGTTCCCCGAAGGGCCCGAGCGCAACAGGGCGTTCGGAGTCTTCGCCGCGGTCTCGGCCGGCGGCGGCGCGATCGG
The DNA here is from genome assembly GCF_001418655.1 of Streptomyces phaeochromogenes. Taxonomy (GTDB): domain Bacteria; phylum Actinomycetota; class Actinomycetes; order Streptomycetales; family Streptomycetaceae; genus Streptomyces; species Streptomyces phaeochromogenes. The sequence goes on from NZ_LIQZ01000373.1 coordinate 5,800, forward strand.
CCTGCTGGCCGGCGGCATGCTCACCGAGTGGCTCGACTGGCGCTGGGTGCTCTTCGTCAACGTACCCATCGGTGTGCTGATCGCCGTGCTCGCGCCGCTCTACATCAGCGAGTCCGAACGGCATCCGGGGCGCTTCGACATAGCGGGCGCGCTGACCTCGACGGCCGGCATGGCGTCGCTCGTCTACGGCTTCATCCGGGCCGCGGAGGAGGGTTGGCGGGACAGCCTCACCATCGGCTCCTTCGGCGCGGCAGTGGTCCTGCTGACCGCGTTCGCGCTGGTCGAGTCCCGGGCGAAGGAACCGATCACACCACTGCGGATGTTCGCCGACCGCAACCGCTCCGGCACGTACGTGATCATGCTGAGCCTGGCCGCGGCGATGTTCGGCATGTTCTTCTTCATCGTCCTCTTCGTGCAGAACGTGTTGAGTTACACGCCGATCGAGGCCGGCCTGGCCTTCCTCCCCGTGACGGTCGCTATCGCCATCGGTGCGGGTCTGTCGCAGAAGTTCCTGCCGGTGCTCGGCCCGAAGCCGTTCATGATGGTCGGCTCGGCCCTCGTCGCACTCGGGCTCGGCTGGCTGACCTTCATGGACCCCGGGAGTACGTACGTCGGCGGGATCCTCGGTCCGATGCTGCTGTTCGCCTTCGGCATGGGTCTGAACTTCGTGACGCTGACCCTGACCGCGGTCTCCGGGGTCGCCGTGCACGAGGCGGGCGCGGCGTCCGGCCTGCTCAACGCCACGCAGCAGGTGGGCGGTTCGCTCGGCCTCTCCATCCTGACCACGGTCTTCGGCACGGCCAGCCGTAACGAGGCGGAGAAGCAGGTCGCGGACTTCATGGCCACCGCCTCGGCCGAACAGAAGGCGGAGTTCGCCAAGACCCAGCAGCTGCCCGCTCCCTGGAGCCACGAGGTGCTGTCCCAGGGGATCTCCACGGCCTTCATCCCGGCCGTCGCGATGGCGGTGCTCGCCCTGGCCGTCGCCGCGTTGGTGATCCGGGTCCGCAAGAGCGACCTCGACGCCCTGGCGGGCACGGCCGGGGCCGGACCCGCAGCGGGCTGAACGACACGACAGGGCCGGACCGCCGTGCTGGGTACGGCGGTCCGGCCCTGTCGTTCGTACGCATCCCTCGACGGCGTCCCTCAACGAGGATTCCTCGCAGGCGTGTACGCGGTCCGTGTGCGCCCCCGCCTCAGCGGTACGCCAGCTCGGTGCCCAGCCGGTTGCACACGTTCCAGTCGGCGTCGGGGGACAGCGGCCGTCCGTCGAGGACGTCCCGGGCGCGCGCCTCGCCCAGACTCGTGGCGTACCAGGACTTGTCCGCCCCCTCCAGGTCCTGCGCGATGGACCGCAGGGCACAGGAACGCAGTGGCTCGTCAAGTTTGTCGAGAGCCGGTGCGGCGTCGGCGGACAGCCCGCGCGCGTAGTCGAGGTCGAACGAGCCCTTCGCCTCGTACCGCTGGACGTTGCGCTCGGCGATCAGCGCGTCCGGCGACACCAGCCCGAAGGCGAGCACTCCCGCGGCGGCGCTCGCCAGGACCGCGCGCGGCAGCCAGCGGGCGCCCCAGACACCGGCCGCCATGATGAGCACGATGACCAGACCGAGCCAGAGCTCCACGGTCACCACGGAGATCCGCAGCCGCGTCAGCCCGTACGCCTCCACGTACATGTCCATACGCCGCACCGCCGATGCCACGACAACAAGTGCGAGGACGCACAGGGTTCCGAGGACGGCACGCACCAGCGTCCAGTCGCCGGAGCTGTCACGAGGGGCCCAGCGCAGGGCGAAGACGATGACGAGCAGGGTGAGGAGCGTGACCAGCAGCAGCTGCCAGAAGCCCTGGCGCGCGTACTCGGCGTACGTCTGGCCGGTCTTCTCCAGTACGGCGTCGTATCCGCCGAACAGGACGGCGAGCTGGACCGCGTTGAAGACCGCGAAGAGCGCGGCGAGCACGATCAGGGGCAGCGCCCACTCGACGCGCCCGCGAGGGCGGCCCGCCGGGACCTCGACGCGGTCCCACTGAACGGGTGCGGCGGCCGTGTGCGCCACCACGAGCGCCCCGACCACCCCGATCACGAACAGGACGGCGTGCCAGGGCCCTCCCGAGACCGACGCGTCCGGCACGAGACCGCCGAGGAGGTCCGCGAAGGCGGCGTCCGCCCCGGCGAAGAGCGCACCGAAGACGACCAGCAGTACCGCGGCAACGGCGAGCGCGCGGACCACCGGGCCCACGTTGCCCCGGGCCCCGCCGGACCGCTCCCGCAGGCCGCTCCAGCCCCAGACGGGACCGGTGACGAGCGAGGTGTAGAGACCGATCGGGCCGAACAGCACTCCTGTCCAGGTGCGACCGCCGTGCAGGGCGAGCGAGCCCGCCGCCACGGCGGCCAGGACGGCCAGGAAGGACGGCCAGTCGGCGTCACGGAGCGCAGGCACGCTCAGCAGGGCAAGCCCGCCCACGCCCCACACGAGCGTCCAGCGGTGCGGGCGACGGCCCGCTGCCTGCGCCGCGCAGTACGCGCCGAGCGCGGCCGGTATCGCCACCAGCAGGAGGTTGAGGGCCAGGCCGTCGCCGAGCAGGAGCATGCTGAGCACGCCGGTGGCGAGTGCGGCCCAGAGCGTGGCGTCGCGGATGGGGGCCGGGGGCTTCGCCTGGACGTCGGCGAACCAGGATTCGACGACGGGGCCGTCCCACTCTTCGTCCTCGTCGAGGTCCGGCGTGTCCACGTCTCGCGTGTCCACGTCTCGCGTGTCTACGTCCCGCGTGTCCACGTCCCGTGCCTCGGCATTGCGTTTCTCGAAATCGGTCCCGCCTGAACCTGTCCCACCCGAACCGGACCCCCCGGAGTCACCCCGCGCGGAGCCACTCTTCGAGAGCGCGCCACCGGTACGGGCCGCGGGCACCTCGTCCGCGGGTCCCTCAGGCACCTTCGGTGCCTCGGGTATCTCGGGCTCCCCGGCGTCGATGCCGGGCTTCACCCCTGAATCCTTCGAGGCCGACCCTCTCGGCTCGGTCTCGGACGGCGTGTCGGACACGGGACCCCCTCCCGACCGGTCCGGGCAGCGCGGCTCGCGGCTGCCGCGGAAGCCCAGGGACCGGTGTCTCGTCGGCGCACGCCCGTGATCATCAACGGGCGGCGTGGCGGAAAGGTTAACCGTGGGACACGCGGCGCAGCCGGTCACCGGCCCTCTGTGGCAGGGCTGTGACAGTGGCAGACGCTTGGGGCGGGAGGAAACGGGCAGGTGCGGCGCCCTCACCGAGAGCCGAACACAAACCGTGTCCGTGCAGCCCTACCCCCGGCCCGAAACCACCGTCCTAGCTCGCGACGCTCACCGACAGCCACTCCGGAAGCACCTCGGTCCGCTCCACCCACTCCGTGGGCGGCGTCCCGGCCTTCCCCGCGGCCACGACGCCTCCGACGATGGCGCAGGTCGTGTCCATGTCGCCGCCGACCTGGGCTGTCGCCCAGAAGCCCTCTTCGTAGTCACCGAGGGCCCGCGCCGCCGACCACAGGGCGAACGGCACGGTGTCGTGCGCGGTCGTACGCCGCCCGCAGCCGAGGACCGCGGCGACGGTCGTCGTGTCTGCGTAGTCGAGCATGTCCCGGGCGCGCCGCAGACCGGCTTCCACCGCGCTGCGCGGCACCAGGGCGATGACCCCGTCGAGCAGCGCCCCGGGGGTCGGCGGACCGCCCGGTGCGGCGGTCAGCGCAGCCGCCGCGGCCACGGCCATGGCGCCGACCACGGCTTCGCGGTGCTGGTGCGTGGGGTAGGCCGAGATCTCGGCCTGGTGCGTGGCCTGCTCCGGATCGTCCGCGTACCAGGCGCCCAGGGGAGCGATCCGCATCGCCGCGCCGTTCCCCCACGAGCCCTGTCCCTTGAAGAGGGCCGAGGCCAGCTCACGCCAGTCGCCGCCCTCCCGGACCTGCCGCAGCAGCCGGTTGACCGCCGGGCCGTAGCCGCGGTCGAAGTCGTGGTGCTCGGCGAAGGAGCGGGCCAGCGCGTCCTGGTCGATACGGCGGTGGACGGCCAGAGTGGCCACTACGGAGGAGGCCATTTCCGTGTCGTCGGTCCACTGCCAGGGGCCGGGCGGCAGCCCGCGGCGCTTGAGCAGCGGGTAGTTCGCGGGCACGAAGAACTGCGAGCCCAGCGCGTCCCCGACCGCGAGTCCGCGAAGGCTGGCCAGGGCCCGGTCCAGGCGCCCGTCGGGAGAGGAGTCAACGGTCATCGCCCTGCCACTCTATCCGGTGACTCCGTACGGTTCCGGATCACGCCAGCGTTCGAATGGACGGTCAAGCGTGTACTTGCCGTCCTCCCCGAGAACGAGCATGCGCACCTCCGCGTTCCCCGGGTTCGACAGCGACTCGAATTCCGCGACCGTCCAGTGGAACCAGCGCATGCAGAACAGCCGCATGGCGAGGCCGTGGGTCACGAGGAGCACGTTGGGCGGATGATCCGGGGCCTCGAAGCTCCGGAAGAGGCTCTCCAGGAAGCCGCCGACCCGGTCGTACACATCGGCACCGGACTCGCCCTGCGCAAAGCGGTAGAAGAAGTGCCCGTACGCGTCGCGGTACGCCTTCTGCAGCCGTACGTCGTCCCGGTCCTGCCAGTTTCCCCAGTCCTGTTCGCGCAGCCGCGGCTCCTCGCGTACGCGTACCTTCCCGGGGTCGAGATGGAAGGCCCGGAAGGTCTCGTGCGTGCGGCGGTACGGGGAGACGTAAACGCTTACGCGCTCGTTGCCGAGGACCTCCCGGATCTGTTTTCCCGTCTCCTCCGCCTGCCGCCACCCCTTCTCGGTGAGCGCCAGGGCGTGGTCGGGTTCACGCTCGTACACCGAGTCATCGGCATTGCCCACCGACTCGCCGTGCCGGACAAGGACGATGCGCCGTGGACGTGCCATACCGGAACCCTAGATCGAGTTGCGCCCGATCGAGCACTCGTACGGGCTCTATACGGCACAGGTCACATAAATCGCGTGCGTCTCAGACCGTCCAGGACGGTTCCAACTGGACTATGTCGCCCGTGAGCGCCGCGACGTCCGCCTCCAGCTGGGCCCGCAGGGCGAGCCGCTCCACACGCTCGGCCCGGTACTTGCCGTGCTCGGCGGCCGACTGCCACATGGAAAGGACCAGGAACTCGTGGCCGGGCGCCTCGCCGAACAGGCCCCTCACCATGCCGGGCGAGCCGGCCATCGCCGGGTTCCACACCTTTTCCTGCATCAGCGCGAAGTGCTCGGCGCGCTCCTCGTGGACGCGACAGTGCGCCACCCGTACCAGATCGGTCTCCGTGAAGCGCGGCTCGAAGCCGGTCTTCACGTCGAAACGGTGATCGAAGAGTTTGCTCTGCGCGTCCTTGAAGGTGCCCGACTGGGCAGCGGCCAGCCGGTCATGGGAGCGCGCCATGAAGGAGTCGTAGAAGGCACGGCTCTCCCAGAAGGCGAAGATGTGGGCCACTCCGGGCCTTCCCCGGCTCCAGCCCCCGCCCTGCCCCCGGAAACCCGGCTCCCCCAGAAGTCCCGCCCATTTCCGCTGCCCCCGTTCAAAACCGCGGCGGTCCACCACGGTGCAGCGAATCCACTTGACCAGCACCGCGCCATCGTACGGCCCAGGAACGTGGCGTCGGTCACGCTCGGGCGGACTGTGGCCGCCCGTGCGCCCCCATGTGCGTGGCACGATGGGCAACACGCCTCACCTGCCAGGCAGTTGAGGCGCCCGACACAGGGTGACCACGAGGGGAGAACCGGTGAACGGCCTCAACAAGGGCATCAACAAGGTCGAGATCTCGGTGAAATGGGATCCCAGTCCCGCAGGCGAACCGGCCACCGATCTCGACATCGTCGCCGCCACCTACCTCGCGACCGACACGCACAAAAACCCTGACTACGTAGTGCACTTCGACAGCCGCTCGCCGGACGGCACGATCTACCTCAACCGGGACAGCAAGGACGGCAAGGGCTTCGGCTGGGACGAGGTGATGACCCTGGAGCTCACCCGCCTCGACAAGCGGTACGCGCGCGTGGTCGTCGGCGTCGCCATCCAGCAGCGCTCCGGACGGTCCACCTTCGTCGGCGTGCACAACCCGGGCCTGCGTATCCGTGAGGGCTACAACGTCCTGGCCGAGGGCGATTTCGGCAGCGTCCTGGGGTCGACGGCCACCACGGTCGCGGACTTCGTGCGCGACGACTCCGGAGAGTGGACCTTCCAGTCGGACATCCGCGGCTTCGACGCCGACCCGGCGACCTTCGCCAGGATCATGGGCAACCCCGAGGAGTCCTGACCGAAGCACCGACGCACGCCGAAGGGGCGGCACGGCCGGTGGCCGTACCGCCCCTCACGGTTTGTTGATCAACTGCGGGTGCGGATCAGCTGCAGCCGCTGGTCGAGCCGCAGCCCTCGCAGATGTAGCAGGAACCGGCCCGCTGCATCTTCGTGCCGCAGGAGAAGCACAGGGGGGCGTCCGCCTGGATGCCCAGCTGCATCTCCACCAGTTCGGCGCTGGTGTGGGCCTGCTGCGGGGCGGGCTTGGCCGCCTCGACCGCTGCCTTCGGTGTGGCGACGGCCTTCAGTTCCTGCGCGCGGGGCGCGGACTGGGCGAGACCCTCGACGTCCAGCTCGTCGTCGGTCGGCTCGTACGAGCCCGTCTCCAGGTGACGCTGACGCTCGTCGGCGGAGTGGATGCCGAGCGCGGAACGCGTCTCGAAGGGCAGGAAGTCGAGCGCCAGGCGGCGGAAGATGTAGTCGACGATCGACTGCGCCATCCGCACGTCCGGGTCGTCCGTCATACCGGCCGGCTCGAAGCGCATGTTGGTGAACTTCGAGACGTACGTCTCCAGGGGCACGCCGTACTGCAGGCCCACGGAGACGGCGATCGAGAAGGCGTCCATCATGCCCGCGAGGGTGGAGCCCTGCTTGGACATCTTCAGGAAGACCTCGCCGAGACCGTCGTCCGGGTAGGAGTTGGCGGTCATGTAGCCCTCGGCGCCGCCCACCGTGAAGGAGGTGGTGATGCCGGGACGGCCCTTGGGGAGACGCTTGCGGACCGGGCGGTACTCGACGACCTTCTCGACCGCGGTACGGATGGTCTCCTCGGCCTTGGCCGTGACCTCGACCTTCTCCTTCTCCTTGGTCTTCGCGGAGAGGGGCTGGCCGACCTTGCAGTTGTCGCGGTAGATCGCGAGCGCCTTGACGCCCATCTTCCACGCCTCGAAGTAGACCTCTTCGACGTCCTCGACGGTCGCCGTCTCCGGCAGGTTGACCGTCTTGGAGAGCGCGCCGGAGATCCAGGGCTGGATCGCGGCCATCATGCGGACGTGGCCCATCGCGGAGATGGAGCGCTCGCCCATGGCGCAGTCGAAGACCTCGTAGTGCTCGTGCTTGAGGCCCGGGGCGTCGACGACATTGCCGTTGTCGGCGATGTGGGCGACGATCGCCTCGATCTGCTCCTCCTGGTAACCCAGGCGGCGCAGGGCCTGCGGGACGGTGCCGTTGACGATCTGCATCGAGCCGCCGCCGACCAGCTTCTTGAACTTGACCAGCGCGAGGTCGGGCTCAAGACCGGTGGTGTCGCAGGACATCGCGAGACCGATGGTGCCGGTCGGGGCGATGACCGAGGCCTGCGCGTTGCGGAATCCGTTCTTCTCGCCGAGGCGCAGAACGTCCTGCCAGGCCTCCGTGGCGGCGGCCCAGACCGGCGAGTCCAGGTCGTCCACGCGGACGGCCACGGCGTTGGCGTCGGAGTGCTGCTTCATGACGCGCTGGTGCGGCTGCGCGTTGCGGGCGTAGCCGTCGTACGGGCCGACGACCGCGGCGAGTTCGGCGGAGCGCTTGTACGAGGTGCCGGTCATCAGCGAGGTGATGGCGCCGGCGAGGGAGCGACCGCCGTCGGAGTCGTACGCGTGGCCGGTCGCCATCAGGAGGGCGCCGAGGTTGGCGTAGCCGATGCCCAACTGGCGGAAGGCGCGGGTGTTCTCGCCGATCTTCTGCGTCGGGAAGTCCGCGAAGCAGATGGAGATGTCCATCGCGGTGATGACCAGCTCGACGACCTGCGAGAAGCGCTCGACCTCGAAGGACTGATGGCCGAGGCCGTCGTCCTTCAGGAACTTCATCAGGTTCAGCGAGGCGAGGTTGCAGGACGTGTTGTCCAGGTGCATGTACTCACTGCACGGGTTCGAGCCGTTGATCCGGCCGGACTCCGGGCAGGTGTGCCAGGCGTTGATGGTGTCGTCGTACTGAATGCCGGGGTCGGCACAGGCCCAGGCCGCCTCGGCCATCTTGCGGAAGAGCTCCTTGGCGTCGACCTCCTCGATGACCTCGCCGGTCATGCGGGCGCGCAGGCCGAACTTGTCGCCGTTCTCCACGGCCTTCATGAACTCGTCGTTCACGCGGACCGAGTTGTTGGCGTTCTGGTACTGGACGGACGTGATGTCGTCGCCGCCCAGGTCCATGTCGAAGCCCGCGTCGCGCAGCGCGCGGATCTTCTCCTCTTCCTTCACCTTGGTCTCGATGAAGCCCTCGATGTCGGGGTGGTCGACGTCGAGAATGACCATCTTGGCCGCGCGGCGGGTGGCGCCGCCCGACTTGATCGTTCCTGCGGAGGCGTCGGCACCGCGCATGAAGGAGACGGGACCCGAGGCGTTGCCGCCCGAGGAGAGCAGTTCCTTGGAGGAACGGATACGGGAGAGGTTCAGGCCGGCGCCCGAGCCGCCCTTGAAGATCATGCCCTCTTCCTTGTACCAGTCGAGGATCGACTCCATGGAGTCGTCGACGGCCAGGATGAAGCAGGCGGAGACCTGCTGGGGCTGGGGCGTACCGACGTTGAACCACACCGGGCTGTTGAAGCTGAAGACCTGGTGCAGGAGGGCGTAGGCCAGCTCGTGCTCGAAGATCTCGGCGTCGGCGGGCGAGGCGAAGTACTTGTTGTCCTCGCCGGCCTTCCGGTACGTCTTCACGATGCGGTCGATGAGCTGCTTGAGGCTCACCTCACGCTGCGGGGTGCCCACAGCGCCGCGGAAGTACTTACTGGTGACGATGTTGACCGCGTTCACCGCCCACTCGGCGGGGAACTCGACGCCACGCTGCTCGAAATTGACCGAGCCGTCGCGCCAGTTGGTCATGACGACGTCACGGCTCGCCCACTCGACCTCGTCGTACGGGTGCACGCCCGGAGTCGTGTGGATCCGCTCGATGCGCAGTCCCTTGTTCGCCTTCGTCCCCTTGGCTCGGGAACTCCGTGCCGGACCGCTCGCCGTCTCTGTCATGCCGCCTCCCTGTATCGGGCTAAAACGCCCAGAAGTGCCTCGTTCTTCCCGTGGCACGGTGTGTGTCTGAATGCCACGAGCCACGCGTACGCGTCCGCTCGCAACAGGTCTGTGGTCGCCGCCGTCCGGGCCGGTCCGGCCCCTCTCGTCAGTCGGCGGCGCTGGCGGGCACGGGGACTTCGACAGTCTCTCCGGACCCGCGGTCGATTCCCTGGCATCCCTCGCCCGCGTCCTCGTCGACCGCGGCGGGGGGCTGCGTCTCTTCCCTGAGTTCAGTGATGGCGGCCTCGAAGTCCTCCAGCGAGTCGAACGCCCGGTACACGGACGCGAAGCGCAGATAGGCGACGAGGTCGAGCTCCTGCAAGGGGCCGAGTATGGCCAGTCCCACGTCGTGGGTGGTCAGTTCGGCGCTTCCGGTGGCCCGCACCGCCTCCTCGACCCGCTGGCCGAGCTGAGCGAGTGCGTCCTCCGTGACAGGCCTTCCCTGGCACGCCTTGCGCACGCCGTTGATGACCTTGGTACGACTGAAGGGCTCGGTGACTCCGGACCGCTTGACCACCATGAGCGAGCACGTCTCCACGGTCGTGAAACGACGGGAGCAGTCGGGACACTGGCGGCGCCTGCGGATCGACGTACCGTCGTCCGTCGTACGGCTGTCGACGACACGGCTGTCGGGGTGCCTGCAGAAGGGGCAGTGCATCGAACTCCAACCCTCCTCACACAAGCACGACTCAATAGCCTCGTCAGGGCCCTTGAGCCCCTCGAAGCAGCCCCCAGCATAGGCGATGACCATGGGTCCGGAAGACCGGGGGACCACAACTTCTGGGCTGCTGTTGCAATCCAACCACTAGATGTGGGGATTGGCTCGTAAATTCACACCCGGCGCGCGTGTCGCACCGTATTGGCATGTGCCGCACGGCCATACCCGTGAGAGGCGTACGGGGATACGGTGGGCGCCACAGGGGCAGGGGGCCGGTTCCCGGTCGACGGGACACCTGGTGGCAGACTGACCCTCGCCCCACTCCGGCCCACAAGGCCATCGCCCCGGCGGTGAAGAGTACAGCAATGAGCGCTTTTGTCCGCCCGGTGCAGCGTTAGCCATACACCCAGACACATGATCACGTCAGGCCATCCACACTTTTTCACTCGAACGTGTGTTTGGCGCAACCTTTCGAAAGCAACTACCGTTGTCCAGCAGGGAGACGAACGAGAGGGGCCGACGTGACCACCACCGCAGACAGTGCCACCATCACTGCCCAGGACCGCTCCCAGGGCCGATTTGAGCCGGTGCATGCCATGAATGAAGTGAACCAGGAGGGGCCCAAGCCCACACGCTCCCTGCCGGGCCGACCTCCAGGTATCCGGGCGGACAGCTCCGGACTCACCGACCGGCAGCGCCGGGTGATCGAGGTCATCAGGGACTCCGTGCAGCGGCGCGGATACCCGCCGTCGATGCGGGAGATCGGACAGGCCGTCGGCCTCTCCAGCACCTCCTCGGTCGCACACCAGCTGATGGCACTGGAGCGCAAGGGCTTCCTGCGCCGCGACCCGCACCGACCGCGGGCCTACGAGGTCCGGGGATCCGACCAGTCCACCGCGCAGCCCACCGACACGGCGGGCAAGCCGGCCGCGTCGTACGTCCCGCTGGTCGGCCGGATCGCCGCCGGTGGCCCGATCCTCGCCGAGGAGTCGGTCGAGGACGTGTTCCCGCTGCCCCGGCAGCTGGTGGGTGACGGCGAGCTGTTCGTCCTGAAGGTCGTCGGAGACTCGATGATCGAGGCAGCGATCTGTGACGGCGACTGGGTGACGGTCCGCCGCCAGCCGGTCGCGGAGAACGGCGACATCGTGGCGGCCATGCTGGACGGCGAGGCCACGGTCAAGCGCTTCAAGCGCGAGGACGGCCACGTGTGGCTGCTCCCGCACAACTCCGCGTACCAGCCGATCCCCGGCGACGAGGCCACCATCCTCGGCAAGGTCGTGGCGGTGCTGCGGCGGATCTGACTCCGCCCCTGACCGGGCCCCGGGACCCCTGCGCCGGTTCCGGGGCCCTGTGCTGTCCTCACTTGCGCACGTCAGTAGCCTGCCCCCGGCCTCGGCCGGGGGCAGGCTACTGACGTCTACACCTCTTCTGCCTTCGCCGCTTCTGTGTTCTCTTCCGTCTCCGCCTTCTTCGCCACCTCGTCGATGGCGGCCAGGGACCTTCGCACCTGGTTACGGTCCGTCGTGAACCAGAAGTCGGGCAGTGACGCCTTCAGATAGCTTCCGTAGCGCGCCGTGGCGAGCCGCTGGTCCAGCACGGCGACCACACCGCGGTCCCCCGTCGCCCGTACGAGGCGGCCGGCGCCCTGCGCCATCAGCAGGGCCGCGTGGGTGGCCGCGACGGCCATGAAGCCGTTGCCCCCGGCGTCCTCGACCGCCTTCTGGCGGGCGCTCATCAGCGGGTCGTCGGGGCGGGGGAAGGGGATCTTGTCCATGACGACCAGCTGGCAGCTGGCGCCCGGGACGTCCACGCCCTGCCAGAGCGAGAGCGTGCCGAAGAGGCAGGTCTTCGGGTCCGCCGCGAAGTTCTTGATCAGCTCGCCGAGCGTCTCCTCGCCCTGGAGCAGGATGGGGAACTCCGGGATGCGGGAGCGCAGTTCCTCCGCGGCGAGCTGGGCCGCCCGCATCGAGGAGAACAGGCCGAGCGTGCGGCCACCGGCGGCCTGGATCAGCTCGGTGAGCTCGTCGAGCATGTCCCCGCGGTCGCTGTCGCGCGCGGGCCGCGCGAGGTGCTTCGCGACGTAGAGGATGCCCTGCTTGCCGTAGTCGAAGGGCGAACCGACGTCGATGCCCTTCCAGGGCGGGATGTCCTCACCCTCGACGCCTTCCGGGGCCAGGCCCAGTGAGGCACCCACGCCGTTGAAGTCGCCGCCGAGCTTGAGCGTGGCCGAGGCCAGGACGACGGAGCGGTCCGTGAAGAGCTTCTCGCGCAGCAGGCCCGACACGGACATCGGGGCGACCCGCAGGGAGGCACCGAAGCGGTCGTGCCGCTCGTACCAGACGACGTCCCACTCCGAGCCGTTCGTGATCCGCTCCGCCACGTCGTGGACCGACTCCACTGAGGCGAGGGCCTGTTTGCGGACAGCGTCCTCGTCGCTGACGGACTTGTCGCGGGTCGCGCCGATCGCCGAGATGACCGTACGCGCGGCGTCCCGCAGGGCCATCAGCGCGTATCCGAGATCCTCGGGGACCTCCTCCAGGCGGCCGGGCAGGGCGAGCTCCATCAGGCGCTCGAAGCCCTCGGCGGCTGTCTGGAGCTGGTCGGCCGCCTTCTCGTTGACGAGCTTCGCGACGCGGCGCACGGCGCGGTTGACCTGGCCCGGGGTGAGCTCGCCGGTCGCGACTCCGGTGACGCGGGAGACCAGCTCGTGCGCCTCGTCCACGATCAGCACCTCGTGCTGCGGGAGGACCGGGGCGCCTTCGATGGCGTCGATCGCGAGGAGGGCGTGGTTGGTGACGACGACCTCGGCGAGCTTGGCGCGCTCACGGGCCATCTCGGCGAAGCACTCCGCTCCGTAGGCACACTTCGAGGCGCCGAGGCACTCCCTGGAGGACACCGAGATCTGTGACCAGGCACGGTCCGAGACACCGGGGGTGAGATCGTCGCGGTCGCCCGTCTCGGTCTCATCCGCCCAGTCCCTCATCCGCAGCAGGTCCTGGCCCAGCTTGCTGGTGGGAGCTGCCGCCTCGAACTGGTCGAAGAGGCCCTCCTCCTCGTCCTGCGGGACGCCTTCATGGAGGCGGTGCAGGCACATGTAGTTCGACCGGCCCTTGAGCATCGCGAATTCGGGGCGGCGGCGCAGCAGCGGATGCAGTGCGTCCACCGTGCGCGGCAGGTCCCGCTCCACGAGCTGGCGCTGGAGCGCGAGGGTGGCCGTCGCCACGACGACCCGCTCCCCGTGAGCGAGCGCGGGCACGAGGTATCCGAGCGACTTTCCGGTACCCGTGCCGGCCTGGACCAGCAGATGGGAGCCGTCGTCGATGGCCTGCTCGACGGCTTCGGCCATGGTCACCTGGCCAGGGCGCTCCGTACCGCCGACGGCTGTGACGGCGGCATGCAGGAGTTCGGGGAGTGAGGGCTCTGTCATAGCCCGACCACCCTACGGGGCCGCACTGACAACCGGGCGATCAAGGCTGGGACGAGGGACCCGATCATGGCTGGTGCAGCGGGTTCGGAACGGTGCCGTGCACGGCGGCGTGCGGGCGCTGGGGGCGGTCGCGGTAGCCGTCCAGATGCAGTCGGTTGCGGTTGAGGCACAGCCGCTCGATACGCGGAGTGAGCAGGTCGAACGTTTCGTAACGCTCCTTGAGCTCCGGGAAGAGCCTGTGGTGACGGAGGATCTCCGCCCGGACGAGCGACCAGAACTCGGCCTCCGGAACGCCCAGTTGCGCCTCGTAGAGCGGGGCCAGGTAGCGGAAGACACCGACGAAGAGCCCGGAGTGGATGAACTGCGTGAGGAAGGCGGCCGGTTCCGTGAGCAGCACGGCCCGTACGTCGTCCGGCATGGACGCGTGCTCGGGTAGCCGCTCGGCGCTGACGTTGACGTCGTCCACGAAGTCCTTCACCGCGAGCCGGACGGGGACGTCGTGGTCGTCGAAGACAACGATCGCGTTCTCGCCATGTGGGCTGAACACAGTGCCGTAGCGGTAGAGGAAGTGCAGCAGGGGCGGCAGCAGTGCGGCGAAGAGCCGGCGCAGCCAGATCCGCGGGGCCAGCCCCGAGCGCTCGACGAGCTCCGCCGTGAAGGCCCGGCCGTCGGGGTCGGTGTGCAGGAGGGCGGCCAGGGTGCGGGCGCGTTCGCCGGGTGCCAGATGGCGGCAGAGCGGCTCGCGCCAGATCGCGCCCAGCAACTCCTTGTACTGGTACGGGACTTCCGGCAGCGCGTCGTACACGGGGTGCCCGACCGTGACGGACGCGACCTCGCCGAGGAGGATGACCCCGCAGGTGTCGCGCAGGAAGGGGTCCGCGTCGCGCAGGCCGTGCATCCAGGCGGTGACGGCGGGTGCCGCGAGAGTGCGTTCCGTCGGAAGGCCGCGCCACACCAGGGTGTTGAGGACGGACAGCGGCAGTTTGACGGTGTGCCGGTCCGGGCGTGAAGTGTTGAGGAAGGTACGGACCGACTGCTGGGGCAGGCGTAAATCGGCGTCCGGGGGCAGCGGAACGATGGCGCCGGCGGCGACGGAGGGCGCGAAGAGCGGCAGCACGACGTCGTTCCACTGCCAGGGGTGCACGGGCAGGTAGAGGTACGACTCCGGTGTGAGCCCACGCGCGCGTAGTGCGACGTCGTAGGACTCCCTGGTGGCGTGGTCGAGCTCGCGCGCGTAGAGCTCGTCCGCGGTCTCCAGGCCGGCGACGCCCCGGTATGTGGCCAGTGAGGTGTGCACCGCGATCCACGGCAGGGCCGTCCCTCGGCGGCCCTCGGGTGCCCAGTGGGCGGCGTCCGTGGCGGAGAATCCGAGGCGGCCTTTGTTGAGGACGATCCAGGGGTGGCCCGTCTGATGGCCCTCCAGCTCGGCATATCCGAGGTCGGCGAGCCGGGCGGCGGGCAGCGCCGTGTGGTCGAGGCGCGCGTCCGCGGCGAGTGTGGTGGTCAGTTCCCTGATGACGTGCCCGAGGGTGGCGCCGTCGAGGCCGAGCGTGGCGCGGGCGCGGGTGAGGAAGTCGAGGGGGTCGGTGTAGAGGCGCGAGGGTTCCGGTCGCACGGCCTCGCCGGTCGCTCCGGTTGCCTCGGTCAGGGTGAGGGAGGACGGATCGACCTGCCAGCTGTCGTACGCACCGCGGCGGGCGCGGAAGCCGATGATGCCGCCGGCGTCGAGGCGGAGGATGTAGGAACGCGCGTCGTCGGCGCCTGCGGCGGGTGGCGAATCGTCTCCTCTGGGGTCCGGGACTCCGGCCGGTGCCGTGACCTCGGGGGGACAGGTGGCTGCCGCGGCTTCACCGGACCGGTTCCCGTCCGCCTCGGGCACCAGGATCTCCTCGTGCGCGAACTCCCCGATCATCTTGGCGAGCAGGCGGCGCCCCGCTCTTTCCCATCGCTCCGGGCTCAGTTCGGGCGGGTCGTAGAGCCATGACGGCTCTCCGGGAGTCGGGTCGGCGGACGGGTTCGGCACGGGGACTCCTCGACTGGGAACCTGATCGGGGCGAGCGGTGTACTAAAAGTGACGGCGCTACAACAGATCGCGCAGGGCCCGGTCCCTGACCATGAGGGCTGCCTTCTTGTCGAGCAGTTCGACCTCGGCGGAGAACCGGAAGCCGGCACTGAGAAAGGCGGACACGGAGGGGATGTTGCGAAGGTCGGGTTCGGCGATGACGCGTGCGCACGAGGGACGACGGTCGAGGACGAGATCGGAGACGGCTCTGAGCAGAGTCGTGCCGAGTCCACGCCCACGATTGGCGACACCACCGATGAGGAGGTGGATACCGGTGTCGTGAAGGCGGGCGGGGTAGTGGCGGGCCAGGGGGTCGAGGTCCGCCCGGTAGATCTCCCAGTAGCTCATCGGCGTGCCGTCCAGCACGCCGAGACAGGGGACGCTGCGTCCGTCGCCGCCGAGTTGGGCGCGCAGGTGGTCCTCGGTCGCCGTCCCGGGTCCGGAGAGCTCCCAGAAGGCTGCCACCGCAGGGTCGTTCATCCAGCGGCTGATGAGCGGGAGATCTCGGTCGAGATGTACGGGGGCTAGGTGGAAGACGCCCGCGGCGGTGGCGGTCGGACCCCAGTCACCGACGCGGTCGAGCAGGTCGTCACCGGCCGGGGCGACCGGGGCGGGCCACGCTGTGCCCGGCGCCGAGGCCTGCGCCGTGCCCACCGTGTTCCGGCCCCCGCCGTTCCGCTCTGCCCGTTCCGCGGCTCCCCCGGCCGCTTCGGCCTTCGCTCCCCCGACCACCTCACCCTTCGCCCCCTCGGCCTTTTCGGCGAAGAACGCGAGGAGTTCGTCGGGCAGGCGCAGATCGAGGGTGTCCTCGGTGTCCGCACCGGGACCCGTGTCGCTGCCGGCGGTGGTGTAGGGGGCGGTACCGGCGTCGGTGCTCGCATCGGTGGGAGGCACGGCGACGCTCCTCTCAGGAGACGGGGTGGGTCATGTTCCTCAGGAATGAAGGGGGTTGGCGATGGTGACGTAGACGGACTGGGTGTCGACCGGACCGACGAGTTCGTCGAGGCCGTGCAGCCGGGTCAGCAGGTTGGCCTTGCAGCGCAGAACGGGTGAGTCGAGCAGCTGGGCGGGCAGGGAGGTACGCAGCCGGGCGGGCCCCGAGGCGACATCGGCGAGGAATCGGCGGAAGGCGGCGAGCAGCAGCCGTTCGTCGGCGAGGCGCTGGGAGCCGAAGGCCCCGATGAGACCGAGCACGTTGTTGATGCCGAGGTAGTAGGCGAACCGCTCGTCGGTGACCTCGTCGGAGACGAACGTGTCGCTGTTCTCGCCGATGCCGGGGAGTCGTTCGTTCAGTTCCGCGCGCCGGGACTCGCGGAAGTAGTAGCCCTGGTTGTCGCGGTAGCGACCGCCCACGGGCCACCCTTCCTGGTCCAGCAGGAGCAGGGTGTTCTGCTGGTGGGCCTCCAGCGCGATGCCCGCCTCGCTGTCCAGCCAGAGGACGGGGCGGACGACCTGCTCCAGGTAGCGCAGGAACCACTCGGCGGCGACGGCGCCGCGTGGCCGGCCCGTGCGTCCGGCGAGCCGGGTGACGATCTCGGTGAGTCTGGCCCGAGTCGTGGTCCTGCTCTGCTCGGGGTGCTGTTGTCCGGTGGGCTGGGCCTGGGGCCTGGGCGAGACGAGTCCGGCAACGCAGGAGACGTCGTCCGTCGGCGTGAACGGATTGTGGCGGATCATCACGTCGAGGCCGGGCACGGGGTTGCCGTCCGGGTCGTTCACCGCGAGCCAGGCCGGGTCGCGGACGATGTCGAAGCCCGGGTGGGTGGCCTGCCACTGTTCGGCGAGGCCGCCGCGCAGCAGCCGGTGAACCTCGACACCGCGGTGGAGTTCCTTACGGAGGTTCTCCCGGCGGGAGTTGGTGATGCGCAGGCCCAGCGAGAGCTTCAGCATCGCGGGGGCGTCGGAGCGGTACAGGGTGCGTACGGAGGAGGTGGGGTGCCACGGGGAGCCATGAGGGCCGAGGTCCAGGAGCAGTCCGGCGTCCAAGAGTTTCGCCGTATCCGGGCGGTGGCGGATCTCGCGGACCTGCCAGGGGTGCATCGGCAGCGCGGCGTATCCGTCGGGCAACCGCAGTCCGGCACCGGCGAGCCGGGGCGTGAGCTGCTCTGCTGGCACGAGGCGGCCTCGCTCGGTCCAGGCCGAGTCGGTGGCGAGCGCGGAGGGGGCGACAGCCATCCAGTGCAGGGGGAAGGAGCCGCGCAACTCGGGTGAGTAGAGCCGGGTTTCGGCCCCCGACAGTCCCTCGCGGCTCTTCGGAGTGGGGTGCAGCGGGTGGCCGAGCAGCAGCGCCTGCTCGGCCGAGAGGAAGAGGTCGGGGCCGTCGGCGGGGTTCTCCCTGCGGTCCGTGATGAAGACGACGGTCCGCCGTACGGNNAGGTCACCGCCGTCGGCCGAGGCGTGGGCATGGGTCTGCGCCTGGGCCTGGGCAGGAGCGTCCGTCGTGTGGGAGGCGTGCGGCTCGGCAACGGCGTCCGTCGCTTCGGCATGGGTTGGCTCGGCGGGAGCGTCCTGGGCGGTGAGGGCGGTCGGC
>NZ_LIQZ01000374.1 GCF_001418655.1 Streptomyces phaeochromogenes
CGCCCCTAGAAGCTCCGGTGCGCGGGCTCTCTGGAAAAGGCCCGTCGGTCAGGTCAGAGTGACTGTGATGTTGCCCGTGGTGGCCTTTGAGTACGGGCATACCTGGTGGGCCTTCTCCAGGAGGGCCCGGGCCTCGGTGGGGTCCACGTTCGGGATGTTGGCGGAGATCTCGACTATGAGGCCGAAGCCGTCGGCGTTCTTGCCGATGCCTACCTTCGCGGTGACGGTCGAGCCGGTGATGTCGGCCTTCTCCTGGCGGGCGACGACGCCGAGNNGCGACGGCGGTGTAGAGGACGTCGGTCTGCTGGATGGACATGCGGTGGCTTCCTCCTTGGTCCGCCACGATTCGCGCCCACGACTCGCGACAGTTTCGGAAAGAAGTTACCGCATGTCGGAAGTGCAGCAGAAGGCCGTTGCCACAGTCACCGGCGTCGCCGCCGTCACCGCCGTCCGCTTCAGAGCTTGACGATCATCTTTCCGGTGTTCTCGCCGCGCAGGACCCCGAGGAACGCCTCCAGGTTGTTCTCGATGCCCTCGACGACCGTCTCGCGGTACTTGAGCGCGCCGGAGGCGACCCAGGGGCCGACCTCCTGGACGAACTGCGGCTGCAGGTCGTAGTGGTCGCCGACGAGGAGTCCCTCGATGCGGCCGCGGGTCGCGATGAGGCGGGCGAGGTTCTTCGGGCCGGGGGCGGGCTCCGTGTTGTTGTAGACGGAGATCATCCCGCAGATCGCGATACGGCCGTGGAGGTTGAGGGAGCCGATCGCGGCCTCCAGGTGGTCGCCGCCGACGTTGTCGAAGTAGACGTCGATGCCGTCGGGGGCCGCCTCCCTCAGCTGCTCGCTCACGGAGCCGTTCTTGTAGTTGAAGGCGGCGTCGAAGCCGTACTCCTCCACCAGGAGCTTGACCTTCTCGTCGGAACCGGCGGAGCCGATGACGCGCGAGGCGCCCTTGAGCTTGGCGATCTGGCCGACCTGGCTGCCCACGGCTCCGGCCGCGCCGGACACGAAGACGGTGTCGCCCTCCTTGAAGGAGGCGGTGCGCAGCAGGCCCGCGTACGCGGTGAGGCCGGTCATGCCGAGG
>NZ_LIQZ01000375.1 GCF_001418655.1 Streptomyces phaeochromogenes
CCCCTCACCGCATCCCCCGACGCTCCGGCGTCCAAGGAAACAGCCTCCTCTCCCCCCACACCAGCACGCTGTTGATGACCAGCCCCAGGGCCCCGGCCCACGCCACCCCCGCGAGCACGTCCCGCGTGCCGTCCGTCGACAGGCCGGACTGGGCGATGAAGATGCCGAGTCCCTCCCCGAAGCCCGCGAGGATCTCGGTGGCGACGGCCAGGACGAGGGCGATGGCGGCGGAGATACGGAGACCGGCGGCTATGAAGGGCGCAGTGGCGGGGAGTTCGACCCGCAGGAGCACCGAGAGACGCCCGAAGCCGAAGGCACGCAGCGTGTCCTTGGCCAGGGGATCGGTCTCGCCGAGGCCGTAGACGGTGTTGAAGAGGATGGGCCAGACGGAGGCGTACGTGATGAGGGCGACCTTCGTCTCCGTACCGGAGCCCAGCAGCAGGGACACCAGAGGGATCAGCGCGACGGACGGCAGGGGCCGCAGGAACTCGACGATCGCGCGCACGGCTTCGTCGACCACGGGCACGCTGCCGAGCAGCAGACCCAGCGGAACGGCGATCGCGCAGGCGAGGCCGAGACCGAGGGCCCAGGCCCGGACCGTGGCTCCGACGCCGTCCAGGAAGACCGGATCCCCCGCCAACTCCACGGCGCGTGCGAGGACTTCGGAGGCGGGCGGCAGATAGCTGCGACGCACAAGACCGGCCCGGCCGACCGCCTCGCACACGCCGAAGGCGAGCAGCACACCGAGCGCGCCGAGCAGCAGATCCTGACGGTGTGCCCCGCGCTTCCCACGCTTCCTCACTTGACGAGCAACGTTCCCGGATCGATCGCCTTCTTCAACAGGCCCTGTTTCTTCATGAGTTCGGTGAGGCGGCGCAGCTGGGTGACGTCCGTGGTCGCCGGGTAGGCCGGCAGCCGGATCGACTCTGCCTGGTCCGCGGTCACCTTGGCGTACTTGGGCAACTCCTCGCGTACGGCGCTCTGGTCCTGTG
The DNA here is from genome assembly GCF_001418655.1 of Streptomyces phaeochromogenes. Classification (GTDB taxonomy): domain Bacteria; phylum Actinomycetota; class Actinomycetes; order Streptomycetales; family Streptomycetaceae; genus Streptomyces; species Streptomyces phaeochromogenes. Next base: position 993 of record NZ_LIQZ01000375.1, read on the forward strand.
TGGCGAGTTGCGCAGCCGCGGTGACGGCCCGTTTGAAGGCCGCGGCGGTCTTGGGGTTGTCGGAGGCGTAGCCGCGGGTCGTGACGTAGCCGCTGATCGGTATGGACTCCACGGGGGCGGAGCCGCCGTCGACGAGGACGCGGGCGTCGAGGTCGTTCTGGATGGCGCTGTTGAAGGGTTCGGCCGCGTGGACGGCGTCGACCTGTCCCTTCTCCAGGGCGGGGCCCATCTGGGGGAAGGCGATCTGCCGGTACTCGGGGCGGCCGGCGCCCTGTTGGTCGAGGATCGCGTTCAGCGTCAGCGACTGGATGTTGTTGAGGATGTTGACGGCGACCTTCTTGCCCTTGAGGTCGGCGACGCTCCTGATGTCCGAGTCCTGGGGCACGAGGACGTCCATCATGTGCGGCGCGACGCGTGCTCCCTCGGCGAGGATGCGGAGGTCGAGGGTGCCCTTCTCGTGGGCCTGGAGGAAGGTGACGTAGTTCGCGCTCGCGATGATGTCCACCTGGCCCTTCGACAGGGCGGGCAGTGCCTGGATGCTCTGCTGGACGGGCTGGATACGTACGTCCAGGCCCTCCTTCTTGAACAGGCCCCGGTCCTGCGCGATGTAGAGGGGTGCGTCGTCGGCCAGCGGGAGCGCGGCGACGGTGATGCTCGACCTCTCCAGCCCGTTGCCCCCGGCGTTACTGGAATCGGAGTCGTCGGAGTCGCCGCCGCAGGCCGCCAGTGTCATCACCAGGGCGATCGCGGCGACGGTCGGTTTTCCCGTACGGAAGCGGGCTCGGCGCGTCGGCATGCGCGCATGATGCCCCCGACTTGACGTGATCACCACACACTTATGCGCCGTTCCCGCGGCCCTCGGGAAAATGCGAAAGCACATTCGCGCCGCCGGTCGAGGGAGAGCCGTTTCGCACGCCCTTGCCGCGCCGCCACGGCCGGGTCACCGTGGTGGCGTGACCTCACGAGCGACGCCCACGCCACCCGCCGGGGAACCCGGTCCGGACGCCATCCCGGACGCCGTCCCCGACGTCTTCGATCCCCGGCAGTACGCCGCCGGTGTCCCCCACGCCGCCTACCGCGTCCTGCGCGACCATCACCCCGTGGCCTGGCAGCAGGAGCACGAGGTGCTCGGCTGGCCGGCCGGGCCCGGCTTCTGGGCGGTCACCCGGCACGCCGATGTGGTCCGGGTACTGAAGGACTCGGGGACGTACTCCTCGCACCTCGGAGCGACCCAGATCAGGGATCCGGATCCGGACGACCTGCCGTTCATCCGGCGGATGATGCTCAATCAGGATCCGCCGGGGCACGGGAGGTTGAGGCGACTGGTCAGCCGGGCGTTCACTCCGCGCCGTGTCGACCACTTCGCGTCGGTCGCCCGCGCCCGGGCCCGCTCGCTCTTCGAGCAGGCGGTGGCGACGGCCCGTGAGAACGACGGAACGTGCGACATCGTCACCGATGTCACCGACGACTACGCGCTGCTCAACCTGGCGGATCTGCTCGGTGTGCCGGAGAGCGACCGCGGGCTGCTGCTGCACTGGACCCAGCGGGTCATCGGCTACCAGGACCCGGACGAGGCGGGCCCGCCCGTGCTGGACGCGGTGGGCAGACCGGTCAACCCGCGCTCACCGGCGGCACTGCGGGACATGTTCGCGTACGCCCGCGAGCTGGCCGGACACAAGCGGCGGCATCCCGGTGACGACGTCATGACCGTGCTCGCCGCCGACGGTGAACTCGCCACCGCGGAACTGGAGATGTTCTTCTTCCTGCTGACGGTCGCGGGCAACGACACGGTTCGCGGCGCGACTCCCGGCGGACTGCTGGCGCTGGCCGGACATCCGGAGGCATACGCCCAACTGCGCGCCGGTGAAGTCGACTTGGAGTCGGCCGTCGACGAACTCCTGCGGTGGCACCCGCCGGTGCTCACCTTCCGCCGCACAGCACTGCACGACACCGAGCTGGCCGGGACGCCGGTCCGCGCCGGGGACAAGGTGGTGGTCTTCCACGCCTCCGCCAACCACGACGAGCGGGTGTTCGCCGAGCCGCACCGGCTGGACCTGGCCCGTACGCCGAATCCGCACGTCTCCTTCGGGGACGGACCGCATGTCTGCCTGGGCGCGCACTTCGCCCGGCTGCAGCTGCGGGTGCTGTACGAGGAGGCGCTGCGCGTCCTGCCCGGGCCGCCGCGCGTCGCCGGGCCTCCCCGGCGGCTCGTCTCCAACTTCATCAACGGCCTGAAGTCGCTGCCGCTGCACGTGGCCTGAGCCGGCCGGTTCGGCTGGGCTCCCCGAGGTACGGGTTGACGATCCATTGACCTGCAACTTAGGTTTGCCTTACCTAAGTGGTTTTCGCCTCCGAAAGGCCAACTGCCCATGAGATCCGCCGTGTTCGCCCGCGCCACCCGAATCGCCGCCGTCGGTGCCACCGCCGCCGCGCTGACGGTCGGGCTCGCCACCTCCGCCTCGGCAGCCACCGCCACGCGGTCCGTGACGGTGAGCGGAACGACGTACAACCTGTCGCTGACGGCCCCCGACGCCCTGTCGACCGCCGGGCAGAACATCACCGTCTCCGGCAGCGGCTACAACACCATCCAGGGCGTCTACGTCGGCCTGTGCGTGATACCCGACGGCGTCGTGCCCGGGGACCCGTCCACGTACACCTCCCGGCCGACCCCCTGCCTGGGCGGCGCGGACCAGACCGGCACGACGGGCGCCTCTCACTGGGTGTCGAACTTCGGCGGCGGCACGGTCGCGAACAGTTCCGCCTACGGCTCCGGCGGCTCCTTCAACGTCAGCGTGCACGTGAACCCGAACATCGCCACGGGCCAGGTCTGCGGCACGGACGTCGACTGCGCCATCGTGACGCGCGCCGACCACACGGCGAGCGGCACCCGCTCGTACGACGTCTACATCCCGGTCACCTTCTCGTGACCGCGCCTCTCAGAACCCGGGGGCGGAGCGATGTGCTCCGCCCCCGGGCGGCGGGCGCCCTCGTGGGAATCACGGCGGTGGTCCTCACCGCCGTCGTCGTGAGCACACCCGCCGTCGGCGCCGACGACCCGCCGGGCACGGACGGGTACGAGCAGACGGCCCGCCTCACGACCGTCGGCAAACCGCTCGACCTGCTGGTGCACCCCGAGTCGGGGAAGCTGTACGTCGGGTCCGACACCGTCGCCGGTACGACGGGCGGGAGCCTCGCCGGGATCTATGTCGTCGACCCGGCCGCCGGGAACGTACTGAACTGGGTGAAGACCTCCCCCGGCAGCACCGGCGCGCCCGCCCAGCTGCCGGGCAAACGGCTCGCCGGGCCGCTGCCGGGCGACGGGGTGCACTACCTGGTCGGGCTGCGCGGGATCGCCGCCGTGAAGGACGGGGACGCGGCGGGCCGCGGGGGCTGGCTCTCCGGCACGACGATCACGCAGGCCAAGGCCGGTGCGAAGGCCGGCACGGTCGTGGTCGTGCGCGGGACGAAACTGGAGGAGGTCGCCGTCGGCGAGACGTCGGTGACCGTGGAGCGGTCGCTGACCCTGCCGGCCGTCGGCGGTCCGCTCGCCGTGGACACCGCCGCCGGGCAGATCTGGGTCACCGACAACACCAACAGCCTGCTGCGCAGGGTCGGTTCGGCCGACTTCGCGCCGGACGGCAAGGAGATCGCGCTCGGCGCCGGTGCCGCGGTGTCCTTCCTGGAGTGGGACACCGAGCGCGGGGTGCTGTGGGCGGGGCGCGGCACCGTGCTGGAGGCGTACGACATCGCCAACGGCAAACTGGCCGCCTCCTTCGACGCGAAGCCCGGTGACACCATCGCGGATGTCGCCGTGGACCCGCGCTCCGACCGGGCGTTCGCGGTGTGGCAGGACTGGGGCAATCCGCCGGAGGAGGGGGACGGCGTGGGGCAGCTCGCGGTGTACGACACTGCGACGCTCAAGGACCTCGACATGGGCGCCGAACTGCCGGGCGTCAACGGCCAGTTGGGCAGCTCGTCCGTCGCGGTGACGCCGGGCGGCGACTCGGTGTTCGTCGGCAGCCCGTCCGACGCCTCGCTCACCGTGTTCCGGGCTCCGGTGCCGCCGTCGCCCTCCGAGTCGCCGACACCGTCCGACCCGGAGTCGCCGTCGCCCTCGGACCCGGCCTCGCCCAGCCCTTCGGACGGAACGCCCGAGCCGTCGCCCAGTGACTCCGGCCCGGGCGCCGATCCGAGCGCCTCCGGCACCACGGTTCCCGTCGACGGTCCGAGCGCCGACGGAAACAGCGCGGGTGGCACGGGAGGCGGTGGCGCGCAGACCACGACCGGTGGCGGTTCGCTCGACACCACCGGCGACGGGTCGCTCGCCTCGACCGGCACCGACGTGCTCCTGCCCGCCGCGGCCGGCACCGCGGCGCTGCTCGCCACCGGCACCGCCGCGGTGCTGTGGCGCCGCCGACGGGCCACGACGTAGGCCGGCCGGTGGACCGACCGGCCTCCGGGCCGTGAAGGAGACAAGCGCACGACAGACCCCCACCCCGGAAGGTTCAGCAGCCGCGAACAGGCCCGAACCAGGGCCCGTATCAGTGCTGTTGGACCTTCTGCGGTGTCGCCTCGCTCGGCCGTACGACGACGTAGCCCTCGCCCTGGAGCATCAACTGGACGGCCTCGCCGGAGCCGCCGCGGATCATCGAGCCGATGGACTGCGAACGGTGCAGTGTGGTCTGGAGGTTGGCCGTCCAGCCGACGATCGCGTCCGTGTCGACGTACACCGGCCACTGCGGCGAGACCGGGATGACCAGCGGGTTGCCCTCGCAGACGAGACCGAGCCTGCCCTGCCCGGTGAAGACGCTGTTGAACAGCCCGCCACCGGTGATGCCCGCGCCCTTGACCGTCTTGATCTCGTACTTCAGCGAGGCGTCGAAGCACAGTACGTTGCGGCCGTTGACGGTGAAGACGTCACCGGGGTCGATGTCGACGATGAAGCAGTTCTGCGCCTCGTGCGCGAACCAGGCCTCCCCCTGCCCGCGCACGGCCATGAGCGGCAGGCCCTCGCCGGTCACGGCCCGTTTCAGCATGCCGCCGACGCCCTGGCCCTTGCGCTCGAACTGCAGGTTGCCCCGGTAGGCGATCATCGCGCCCTGCCGGGCGAGCATCTCGCCGTTGACGGCGTACTTGATCGACTTGGCGTTCTCGACGCTCATGCCCGCCGCAGTGGCCGGCTGCACCATGTACTCGCTGGAAAACAGATCACCCTTCATGCGGGCATCCTGTCCCGGAGGCGCGGGTTCCACCATCCAACGGCGGGATGAAAGGCGGCGACGAAGGTATATGTCCGCCGAACGAAAGGCGGGGCGGCCGACGCCCGCTCGCGTCGGCCGCCCCTGCGGGGCCTTTCGGCCCCACCCTGTGGGGGGGGTGGTTCGTCAGTCGTCGATCAGCCGCCGTCCGCCCGGTTCAACAGTCGTCCGACGGCCGCTCGACGGTCAGAAGGTCAGCTTCCAGCTGTTGATCGTGCCGGTGTCCGCCGAGGCCACGTCCTGCACGCGCAGCTTCCAGGTGCCGTTGGCGGTCTCGCTCGAAGCGTCCACGGTGTAGGTCGTGTTGACGTTGTCGGCCGAGTCCGAGCCCGAGGACTTCAGCCGGTACGCCGTGCCGTCCGGGGCGACCAGGTCGATCACCAGGTCACCGCGGTAGGTGTGGGTGATGTCGACGCCGACCTGGAGGGCCGAGGGCGCGTTGCCGGTGCGGCCGGTGACGGCGATCGCGGACTCGACGGCCGAGCCGGCGTCCGGGATGGAGACGGCCGTGGTGCTGGTGAAGGTGGTGCCCCCCGTGGAGCCTCCCGACCCGCTCACCGCCTGCACCGTCTTGGCCGCGTCCGCGAGACCCGCACCACAGCCGCCCGAGCAAGCACCGGGCAGAGCACGCGAGTTGGTCTTGATCGCGGACTCGATCTGGGCCGGGGTCAGCGCGGAGTTCGCCGACTTGGCGAGCGCGGCGAGACCCGCGATGTGCGGGGCGGCCATGCTGGTGCCCTGGTAGTAGGCGTACGACTCCGAACCGGGGCCCTGCGTACCGGAGTTCAGCGTGGACAGGATGCCGTTGGCGGTGCCGGTGCTGGTCTGGCCACCGGGTGCCGCGATGTCGACGACCGAGCCGAAGTTGGAGTAACTCGCCTTGGCGCCCGTGCGGTTGAGTGCGGCGACCGAGATCACGTTGCCGCAGCTGGCCGGTGAGTAGTTGGCCGCGTTGGCGTTGCTGTTGCCCGCCGCGACGACGACCGTGGTGCCCCGGCCGACCGCGTTGTTGATGGCGGTCTGGGTGGCCGTGGTGCAGGCACCGCCGCCGCCCAGGCTCATGTTGATGACCTTGGCGACGTTGGCGTTGGCCGGGACGCCGGAGACCGTACCGCCGGACGCCCAGGTGATGGCGTCGATGATGTCGGAGTCGTAGCCACCGCACTTGCCGAGGACACGCAGCGGGGAGATCTTCGCGTTGTACGCGATGCCCGCGACGCCCTTGCTGTTGTTGGTGACGGCCGCGATGGTGCCCGCGACGTGCGTGCCGTGCCAGGAGGAGGAGCTGCCCGTGGTCTGCTCGCACTCGCCGGCGGCGTACCAGTCGCCCGGGTCGGCCGGGTTGCTGTCGCGCCCGTTGCCGTCGACCGAGACCGCGGTGTCGGAGATGAAGTCGTAGCCCGCGACGATGTTGGCGGCGAGGTCGGAGTGGGTGACGTAGCCGGTGTCGATGACGGCGACGGTCACGCCGCTGCCGGTCGCGGTGTCCCAGGCGCCGGGCACGCGCATACCGGCGGTGGTCTCGAAGAGGTCCCACTGCTTGCTGTACTCGGTGTCGTTCGGGTCGGCCTGCGGCTTGTTGAGGCGGTCCGGCACGACGTAGGCGACCTGCGGGTCGGCCTGGTACTCGGCGACGACATCGGCGACATCGGCCTTGCTCAGCTGCTCGCCGAGGTCGACCAGCGCGGCGCCGGTGCCGAGGCGGCGCTGGAAGTCCAGGCTCTCGCCGGCCTCCTTGCCCTTGGCCTCGGCGTCGGCGGAGGCGGCCTTGTTCGACCTGGCCTCGGTGGCGCCCGACTTGTAGCCGACGATCAGCCGCTCGGCCGGGGCGGACACGGCAGCGGCGGCGGTCTTCGCGGTCTGCTCGGCGGGGACCTTGGCGGTGGCGGGACCGGCCAGCGCGAGGGACGTGGCGGTCCCGGCCAGCAGTGTCGCGGAGATCGCGGCGACGGATATCAGCTTCCGTCTCGCGGGTCGAGGAGTACGCAAGTGAGTGCCTTTCGTGGCCGGCTCCGGGCAGCGCGGAACAGGCGGTGCGATGCGGTGCATGCGGTGCCGTGCGGTGCGGAGCAGCGGTTCGATTCGCTTCGTCGTCGAAGCGGCGGGGGGTGCAATCGAGAAGGCGCGAAGGCCGGCCGTGCGCGAGCCTCCAGTCAGGGGTTACCTGTGGTTCGGCTGTGCTCGAACAATAGGCGGAGCCTTTATCCCGCGGATACGGGGAAAACCCTCGATCCATGGCCGAGAACCCCCTATGGGGGCCGTCCAGTTGGCGGGAAAGCACCCTTTCCGGACGTTCAGTCCTGTCTCGCCATGGAGGCGTGCGGACGGGACGGGAGGGACTGCCGCTGGGAGAACGCCGACACGTACGAGGCCGACCTGATCCTCGTCGACAACCGCAAGGGCAACCTCCAGCCGGCCGACCTGAGGGAGACCAAGACGACCTGGGCCCGGCTGCCCGCCGTACGGGCGGACCGGACGTTCCCGTGGGCCGTCGAGGAGCGGTAGAGCCATGGCGGGTACGCGCCGCGCATCGCGCAACTGGCGGCGGCACTGGGGCAGTCGGAGGCCGTTAGCTCGTAACGGCCGCTCCACGGGCTGGACTTGGCTGCCGTCGGCTCGGCCCGCCGCCAGCCTCAGTCGTCGGGCTCAGGCGTCGGGCTCAGGCGTAGGGCTCAGGCGTCGGGCTCAGCTGTCGACGGACTCGGACACCCTGAGGCCGTCGTCGGTGGCCGCGAGGAACTGTGTGGCGGCGAGCTCGGCGTACAGCGGGTCGCCGGCCACGAGTTCGCGATGGGTGCCGACCGCCCGGACCTGCCCCGCGTCCATGACGACGATCCGGTCGGCCATGGTGACGGTGGACAGCCGGTGGGCGACGACCAGGACCGTGGTGGTGCGGGCGACATCGGCGACGGTGTCGCGCAGCGCGGCCTCGTTGACCGCGTCGAGCTGGCTGGTGGCCTCGTCGAGCAGCAGCAGTCGGGGCCGCCTGAGCAGGGCGCGGGCGATGGCGACGCGCTGGCGCTCACCGCCCGAGAGCTTGGTGCCTCGGTGGCCGACGAGGGTGTCGAGCCCCTTCGGCAGCCGGCCGACGAGGGAGTCGAGGCGGGTGGTCTTCAGCGCGCGGAGCACCTCGCCCTCGTCGGCGTCGGGATTGCCGAGCAGGAGGTTGTCGCGGAGGCTGCCGGAGAGGACGGGCGCGTCCTGCTCCACATAGCCGATGGCGGATCGGAGCGCGGAGACCTCCCAGTCGGTGAGGTCGCGGCCGTCCAGCGTGATGGTCCCCTGCTCCGGGTCGTAGAACCGCTCGATGAGCGAGAACACCGTGGTCTTCCCGGCGCCGGACGGTCCGACGAAAGCGGTCATGCCGCGCGGCGGGACGGCGAAGGTCACGCCGTGGTGCACGTACGGCAGGTCGTCGTCGTAGCGGAACCGGACGTCCTCGAAGGCGATCGCGGCGGGCTCGGCGCCCGGCCGGGGCAGCGGTGAAGGCTCGGCGGCCGGTTCGGCGGGCAGCAGCCTGGCCTCCTCGATCCGGGCCAGGGCGGCCGAGCCGGTCTGGTACTGGGCGACGGCTCCGACGACCTGCTGGATCGGCGCCATCAAGTAGAAGACGTACAGCAGGAACGCGACGAGGGTGCCGATGTCGACCGCCCCGGTAGCGACCCGTGCGCCGCCTACGGCGAGGACGGTGATGAAGGCGACCTGCATCGAGAGGCCGGCCGTGTTCCCCGCCAGCGCCGACCACTTGGCGGCTCGTACGCTCTGGCGCCACGACTCCTCGGCCGCCGCGTGCACGGCCCGCTCCTCGCGGTGCTCGGCGCCGGACGCCTTGATGGTCCTGAGCGCGCCGAGGGTCCGCTCCAGCGAGGCACCCATGGCTCCGACGGCGTCCTGCGCGCGCTTGCTGGCGCGGTTGATCCGCGGCACGATCACGCCGATCACCGTGCCCGCGGCCAGGACCACGCCCAGGGTGACGCCCGTCAGCACCGGGTCGACGAACCCCATCATCGCGAGCGTGGCCACCAGGGTGAGCCCGCCCGTGCCGAGGCCGACCAGCGAGTCGGTGGTGACCTCCCTGAGCAGCGTGGTGTCCGAGGTGATCCGGGCCATCAGATCGCCGGGCTCACTGCGGTCGACGGCGGATATGCGCAGCCGCAGCAGATGCGACACCAGGCCCCGCCGGGCGCCGAGCACCACGGACTCGGCGGTGTACCGCAGCACGTACCCGCCCAGCGCCCCGATCGCGGCGTTGGCGACCACCAGACCCGACATGGCCAGCAGCGCGCCCGTGATCGACCGGTCGTGCCCCAGGTCGTCGATGAGCGTTCGGGCGACCAACGGCAGCGCGAGCCCGGCGGCGCCCGTCAGCAGCGACAGCACGGCCCCGAGCACCAGCGTCCAGCGGTACGGGCGTACGTACCCGAGCAGGAGCCGCCACGGTGGCGTGGACGGTGAGTCGGACGGGTCGGGCTGCGGCACGGTGCTCCCCCTCGATCGGCTCCCCTCCCGCTCTCGGCCGAAGTCTCGTCCAGGGCGAAGGGGGATCGATGGAAGTATCGCCGATGCCACTGACAGGGCCGTAGGGGGTTTTCGACCGGCCTACTCCGAACAAGCCCGTCGAGTAACGTTCGATGAATGACCGCTGCCCCCGAACAACCGGCGTGGCGCCGGCGAGCCGTCGAGCGATCCACCCGGGCCGCGAAGCTGCGCGCGGAGGAACGCGTACAGAAGTTTCTGGACTCGGCCTACGAGCTGATCGCCGAGAAGGGCACGACGGACTTCACCGTCCAGGAGGTCGTCAACCGCTCGAAGCAGTCGCTGCGCAGCTTCTACCAGTACTTCGACGGGAAGCACGAGCTGCTGCTCGCCCTGTTCGAGGACACGCTCGCCAAGTCGGCGGACGAGATCCGGGAGGCCGCCGCGTCGAAGAGCGATCCGCTCCGGGCGCTGCGCCTGGCCGTGGAGATGCTCCACGAGCGGGCGCGGCCGGGCCCCGACGTGCCGCGGCAGTTGTTCGGCCGCTTCGCCCTGCAACTGCTGGTGAAGCACCCCTCGCAGGTGGCGACCGCCCATCGGCCGCTGCTCACGGTGTTCGCGGAGCTCATCGAGCGGGCCGCCGACGCGGGCGTCATCGCGGCCGGGCGGCCCCGCCGTCAGGCCGCGCTCGTCCTGCAGACCGTGATGTTCGCCGCGCAGGCCCATGGTTCGGCCGCCGACGGCCGCGCCGAGCCGGTCACCTCCGAGGAGGTCTGGCGGTTCTGCCTGGGCGGCATCTCCGGCCCCCCTCCGACAGCGGGCAGGCCCGCCACGGCCTAAGCGCTCCGGTGGAAGGGCCTGCTTCATCTGCGGGTCCGTAGCGGCTGGGTGCGCAGTTCCCCGCGCCCCTAAAAGGGCGCGCGTGCCGACAGGCGCAGCACACTCCCCTCGCCGTTCGCCGAGAGGAGGAGGGAGCCGTCCGGAGCCGCGGCGAGGCCCGCGAACGGGTGCGGGGAACCGGGCATGCCCGCGGCGAACAGGGCGGGTTCGGTGCGGGTGATGCCCGGGGGCAGGCCGACCGCGAGGTTCTCGGCGTCGATCCGGGTCTCCCCCGTCGTGAGGGACACCGCCCGCAGACACCGGTGCTCGACGTCCACCGTGAACAGTTCGTCCCCGCGGACGGCCAGCCCCTGCGGCGCGCCGAGGCCGTCCGCGACGGTCACCGTCTCGCCGTCGTCGATCCGAAGCACCGCCCCGAGTTCGTCGTCGCTGACGTAGCAGCGCCCCTCGGCGTCGAAGGCGATGTCGACGGGGTGCCGGAGCCCTTCCGCGAGCACGGTGACGGTGTCCGTCCCGTCGATCCGCCCGTCGATCCGCACGACGCGGCCGGCGCCCGACTCCGCCACGACGAGGGCTCCGTCGGGCGCGCGCTCGATCCCGGTGGGCTCGTTCAGCCCCTGCACCCGTACCCGCGTGGTCCTGCGCACGGGATCGTACGTACGGACGTCGCCGTACTCGGAGGCGAAGTGGAGAAGTCCGTCGTCCGCGGTGATGCCGTGGACGAAGGGCTGCAGTTCGTGGGTGATGACACCGCTGGAGTCGTGCTCCCCGGAGTCGCCGGGGCTCGCCAGGCGGTAGTGGTCCGCCGCGTAGACCGTGCCCCGGAGGTCGACGGTGACCCCGAAGGGGCCGCTGAGCCCTCGGGGAACGATCTCCCGGGTGCGGCCGTCCTCGCGCATCTCCGTGACGCCGCCGCTGCCGAAGCTGGAGACGTACATGCGGTTCTCCGCGTCGAAGGCCGCGTTGTCCAGCCCGAGGACGCCGCTGACGACCACCGACCGCGCCCCGGTGGCGAGATCGATGCGGGTCACGATGCCGGCCGGGCCCCGCGAGAGGACAACGAGGACGCCGCCCTTGTCGAACCGGACCGCGACCGGGTCGTCCACCTCCTCGGCGAACAGTTCGGGGGTGCCGCCGTCCGGCGGGATCCGCCAGACCTGGTTGCCGATCATGTGCGGGTAGTACAGACAGCCGTCCGGGCCGAGCTGCATCGCGTTGCCGAGGGCGAGCCCGTCGGTCAGCACCACCGGGTCGCCGCCGTCCGGGAACAGCTCCAGCAGACGGCCGTTCATCTTCATCTCGTTGACGAAGAGCCGGTCTCCGACGCAGGTGATGCCGTTGGGCACCTGCACCTGGTCGGAGACGAGGCTGTACGCGCCCTCGGGGCTGCGCCGCCAGACCCGCCCCGGTGTCAGGTCGGCGATGTACATGGAACCGTCCGCCCCGAAGGCGAGGTCGTCGGGCGCCTGGACCGGGCCGTCCAGCGGCACCACCACGTCGACGTCCCCCGTGGCCGTGTCGACGGCGCTGATCTGCCCGGCGAGGAACTGTGCCACGTACAGCCGTCCGTCGGGTCCGAAGGTGACGCCGTTCGAACCCCACAGCCGGTTCGGGGGGTTGAGTCTCCGCAGGTCCCAACGGCCGTTCGTGGAGGGCGTGTTGCTGGATACGTCGCCGGTCGTGTTGCCCGTGTCGTCGAATCGGTTGGGCCGCATCGTCGTTCCCCGTCCCTGGGTTCGGTGATGGTCAGTCGTACGGTCGGGGCGCCCACACCCCCGTGGCCGGGCGCCCCGGGCCGATCACTCGACGATGACGTCGTTCATGCCGCCGTCCGCGCGCCAGCGCCTGAGCAGTTCGTGGAACGCGACGGGTCCGTCGCCGTACGACTCGCTGCGCTTCCTGGGCCTGCCCTCGTTGTTGTAGTAGCCGGGGGTGCACTCGGCCTGGAACCTGTAGAGGTCCGCGGCCTTCTGACGGATCGTCGCCACCCAGGCGTCCTGGGCCTCGGGGGACGGCTCCACGTACCGGGCCCGGCGTCCCCGCGCCTCGGCGACCACTTCGGCGACGTGGCCGGCCTGTTCGTCGAGGATGTGGACGTAGTTCACGGCGCTGGCGTTCTGCAGCGGGCCGAGCTGGAAGAGGTTCGGGAAGCCGTGGCTGTAGAAGCCGTGGAGTGTCCTCGGCCCGCTCTGCATCCAGGCCCCCGGTAGCGTGGCGCCCTCCCTTCCGTACACGGGGAGTTGGCCGGACAGGATGCCCGAGACGCCCACCTCGAATCCGGTGGCGAAGATGACGCAGTCGACCTCGTACTCGGCCCCGCCGACGACGACGGCGTCCTCGGTGATGCGCTCGACGCCCCCGTGGTCGGCCGTGTCGACGAGCGTCACGTTGGGCCGGTTGAACGTGTCCAGATAGTGGTCGCTGAACGTGGGCCGCTTGCACATGTAGCGGTACCAGGGCTTGAGCGCCTCGGCCGTGGAGGGATCCTCGACGACGGTGTTCACGCGGTCGCGGATCTCGTTCATCTTCTGGAAGTCGGCGAGTTCGTTCACGCGGTCGCGTTCCTCGGGCAGGAGGTCCGCGTAGTTGTTGGTCGGGATGAGGTTCTGCAGCAGCCGGGCGCTGCTGGTCCAGCCGTCGTTCACCAGGTCCTCGTCCGCGTGGGTCCCGGTGACGGTCCTGAGGAAGTTGTCCCTGCGGCGCCGCTGCCAGCCCGGTTCGAGCGACTCGGCCCACCCCGGGTCCGTGGGGCGCTGGCCGCGTACGTCGACCGAGGAGGGCGTGCGCTGGAACACGTACAGCCGCTCGGCGTCGCGGCCGAGGTGCGGCACGACCTGGATGGCGGTCGCTCCCGTGCCGATCACGGCCACGTGCTTGTCGGCGAGCCGGTGCAGGTTCCCGTTCGCGTCGCCGCCGGTGTAGGCGTAATCCCAGCGGCTGGTGTGGAAGGTGTGGCCCTTGAAGTTCTCGATGCCGGGGATGCCGGGCAGTTTCGCCTGGCTGAGCGTGCCGCTGGAGACCACCACGAAGCGCGCCCGCATGCGGTCACCACGGTCGGTGGTGACGATCCACTCCAACTCCGTGTCGTCCCACCGCAGTTCGGTCGCCCGGGTCCGGAAGCAGGCGTCCTCGTACAGGCCGAAGTGGCGCCCGATCGCCCGCGCGTGCTGCCTGATCTCCTCGCCGGGCGCGTACTTCCACTGAGGGACGTAGCCGATCTCTTCGAGGAGCGGCATGTAGACGTACGACTCGATGTCGCAGTGGATTCCCGGGTACCGGTTCCAGTACCAGGTCCCGCCGAAGTCCCCGGCCTGCTCGATGACCCGGATGCCCCGCACGCCCGCCTGCCGCAGGCGCGCCCCGGCCAGCAGACCGCCGAACCCGCCGCCGACGACGACCACTTCCACCCGGTCGGTCAGCGGCTCCCTGGTGAACTCCGGCTCCGCCACGTACGGATCGTCGGCGTAGTAGCCGAACTCACCGGCGACGCGGTGGTATTGGGCGTTGCCGTCGGGGCGGATCCGCCGGTCGCGCTCGGCCCGGTAGCGAGCGCGCAGGGCCTCCGGGTCGAACCCGAGCCCCTCCGGGTCGAAGTCGGGCGCGGCGGACGGGGTGTGGGGGGTGTTGGTCATGCGTGTCCCTTCTGTTGTGGAGGGGGTGCGGTCGTCGCCCGGTCGCTACCGCGGGCGGAAGTGGAGACGGAGCCAGGCGGCCTGGCCGCCATCGACGAGCAGGTCGGTCCCGGTGATGTACGACGACTCGGGGCCGGTCAGGAACGCCACGGCGTCGGCGATCTCCCCGGGCGTCCCGACGCGGCCCGATCCGCTCGCGTCCAGCATCTGCATCATGTGGGCCCCGGACGGCGACGCGGCCTCCGCCCGGGACATCGCGGTGGCGATGACGCCCGGGCTGACGCTGTTGATCCGGGCGCCCCGCAGGTTCCAGGCGAGCGCGGCGGCCTGCACCCGCAGGTGGTTGGCCCGCTTGGTCACGATGTACGCGGTCTGCGCGTCGTCGCCGATGGCGGTGACGACGTCGAGGCCGAGGAGGTCCTCGGTGGCGGTCGTCGCGAGGGCGGCCTCCTCCTCGCGGCTCAGGGACGCGACATGACCGGCCATGCTGGAGATCACCACCAGGGACGTGCCGCGGGTGGCGACCGTCTCGAACGCGTCGATGACATGGGCGGTGCCGAGCAGGTTGACGTCGACGATCGTCTTCGCCGGCCCGGTCGCGGGCGAGACTCCCGCGGTGTGCACGACGGCGGCCACCCGGCCCTCGGCGTCCGCCGCCTCCGCGAGCTTGTGCACCGCCCCGCGGTCGGACACGTCGGTCACCATGCCGCGCACCGCGTAGCCCTCGTCGGTGAGCGCGGTGACGGCGCGGTCGAGTCCCTGGCTCGACGCGTCGGCGAGGAGCACGTTCCGCCCGTTGCCCAGCCGGCGTGCGACCGCGACGCCCATCCCTCCCGCCCCCGTGACCACGACCACGTCACGACGCTCCTCGTTCGGACGGTCGACCATGAACAACCTCCCTGATGGTGTGAACTACCCTTTGCCAGGCGCCCGGTTGGGCGCGAGGGCTACAACACGCCAGTGGCCGGTACGGCGTCGCGCCACGTGGAGCGCACGGCGACGGCCTGCCGCCAGCCGCGGATCGCCTTCGGCGGCATACCGACCGCGAGAACCCCGGCCAGGCGGTCGCCCCTGCGATAGGCGACCAGGAACCGGCGCTCGGCCAAGTCCCCCTCCACCACGGCGACTTCGTCGTGGCCGCGCAGATAGCCGAACGCCTGGACCTTCATGCCGTACTGGTCCGACCAGAAGTACGGCACCGGCGCGAACGGCTTGCGCGCCTGCGGGTGCAGGAGGTTCCGGGCGGCGGCCATGCCCTGCTCGGCGGCGTTCGTACGATGCTCGATGCGCATCGACGCCCCGAACAGCGGGTTGTGCCAGCGGGCGACGTCACCGGCCGCGTACACGCCGCCGGTCGTCGGCGCAGGAGACTTCGTCGCCCCGGGGGACTCGCGTACCGCCTCGCAGTACTCGTCGCAGACCAGGCCGTCGCCCACGGTGAGGCCGCTGTCCGCCAGCCACTCGGTGTTCGGCAGCGAGCCGACGGCCACCAACACCTCGTCGCCCACGACCAGTTCACCGTCGGCAAGCCGCACGCCGCCCTCGGTCACCTCACGGACGGTGACTCCGGTGCGCAGGTCCACCCCGTGCTCCAGGTGGGCGGCCGACAGCACCCGCCCGACCTCGTCGCCGACGGCGTGGCCGAGCGGTACGGGAGCCGGTTCCAGGAGGGTGACCTCGGCGCCCAGGCCCCGGGCCACGGCGGCGGCCTCGGCACCCAGGAACCCGGCGCCGACCACGACCAGCCGCCGCCCCTCCCCCAGCCGGTCCCGCAGCGCGAGCGCGTCGTCCAGGGTGCGCAGCACATGCGCGTGCCCGTCACCGGGCAGCCGCCGCGGACGCACCCCGGTGGCCACGATCAGTCCGTCGTACGCGACCCGCGTCCCGTCGGCGAGCAGCACCTCACGCCCGTCGAGGTCAAGGCCCGTGGCCGCGCTGCCGAGTCTCAAGTCCAGCTTCAGGGCGTCCAGTTCGCCGGTCGAGCGCAGCGTCAGCCGGTCGTGCTCCCACTCGGACGCCAGGATCTGCTTGGACAACGGCGGCCGGTCGTACGGCGGGTGCGGCTCGTCACCGACCAGGGTGAGCGCGCCGTCGTACCCCTCCCGGCGCAGCGTCTCGACGGCCGAGAGTCCGGCCGCCGAGGCACCCACGACGAGAATCCGCCTCACTGGTCGACCAGCCGGATCGCCGCCGCCGGGCAGATCGCCACGGCCTCGCGCACCCCGTCGAGGAGTTCGTCGGCGGGCTGCTCCTCCAGCAGGATCGCCACCCCGTCGTCGTCACGCTGGTCGAAGACCTCCGGGGAGGCCATCACACACTGCCCCGCCGCCACACATTTCGGTTCGTCCAGTTCCACACGCATGGTCTTCTTCCTTGCTCCTTCGGTACGTTCACCCACTGCGTTCAACGGTGCGGGCCGGTCACCAGGTGACGGGCAGGGAGGCGACGCCGTACGTGGTGCCGTCGTGGTCGAACTCCAACTCCTCGACCCTGGCCGCCAGGCGCAGCGTGGGGACGCGCCGGTAGAGGGTGCCGTAGACGACCTGGAGCTCCAGGCGGGCGAGGGACTGGCCCAGGCACTGGTGGGGGCCGTAGCCGAAGGCGTTGTGCTTGCGCGCGGGCCGGGTGACGTCCACCTGGTCGGCGCCGGGGAACGCCTCGGGGTCCCAGTTGGCGGCGTGCAGATCCACGATCAGGCCGTCGCCCGCACGGATGACCTGGCCGCCGATCTCGATGTCCTCGGTCGCGACGCGGCGCAGACCGACCTGGACGATGCTCAGATAGCGCAGCAGCTCCTCCACCGCGCCGACGACGACCTTGGGGTCCTCGGAGTCGCGTACCAGGGCGAGTTGCTCGGGGTTCTCCAGCAGGACCAGCGTGCCGAGGCTGATCATCGTCGCGGTGGTCTCGTGGCCGGCGATGAGCATCGCCACGCCCATGTGGACGGCCTCGCTGCGGCTCATCTCCCCGGCCGTGACCCGCCCCGCCATCTCGGACAGCACGTCGTCGCCGGGGTCGGTGAGCTTCTTGCCGAGCAGGTCGTCGAGGTAGGTGGAGAGCGCGGTGCTCGCCGCCCGGGAGTCCTCGGGCGCGGCGGCACGGTCGAGCGCGAGGCTGCTGTTCCGCTGGAAGAACTCGTGGTCCGCGTACGGCACTCCGAGCAGTTCGCTGATCACCAGCGAGGGCACGGGCAGCGCGAGCGCCGTCAGGAGGTCGGCCGGGTTCGGCCCGGCCAGCATGTCGTCGATCAGACCGTCGACGATCTTCTGGATCGGGGCCCGCATGGCCTCGATCCGCTTGACGAGGAACGGCCCGTTGACCATCCGGCGCAGCCGGGTGTGCTCGGGGGCGTCCGTGTTGACGATGAGCTCCGGGGTGTACTCGGCGATCTGCTGCCGGTACGCCGTCACGAACGGGAAGTTGCCGGGGCTCTTGTCGTTGGCGCTGACGCGGGGGTCGGTCAGCAGGGCCCTCTGCAGGGCGTGTCCGGTGATCATCCAGGGCGTACTTCCGTCCCAGATCCGGACCTTGCTGATCGGGTTCTGCTCGCGCAGCTCCTCGACGGCCGGCGGCGGGGCGAACGGACAGCCTGCCGCCCTCGGCATCGGGAACTCGGGCATCGCCTCGGCCGCGTCGGACGCGGCTCCGGCCAGTGTCTCGGCCATCTGACTCCTCGGTGGGGGCTCCGCCGGGGCGGAGAACGGGGAAGGGTTGGCGACCTCTGGACCACATGCAAGCGGAGCGGACTGACGGCTTCCGGTCAGTTGCCTGACATGAAGCTGACGTGACCCAGATCACATATTGGACCCGTAGGGGGTCGGCCACCCGGGCACACTTTCGCGCCACCTCACGCCGCGACCGAACCCCGCGGACACGACGAGGCGGCCGGTGCGAGAGACGCACGGCCGCCGGACTGGAGGGCTACGAGGGCGCGGGAGTAAGGGAGTTGGAGGTGCGGGCGATGTCAGGTTCAGTGGCCGAGCCGGTAGCCGAAGCCCCGGCGCGTGTGGATCAGCGGGGGCTGCTCCTGGTCCACCTTGTGGCGGAGGCGGGAGACGAGTTTCTCGATCGCGTTGCCGGCCCGGGTCTCGCCCCAGACGTGCCGGCAGATCTGCTCCTTCGACAGCACCCGCTCGGCGTTGACGAGCAGATGACGCAGCAGCCGGTACTCGGCCGGGGTGAGGTCGAGGGCCCGTCGGCCGCGCCGGGCCTGACAGGTGGCGTCGTCGAGGACGAGGTCGCCGTAGCACGGCCCCTGGCCCGTCGAACCGCGGCCACGCAGTAACACATGGGCCCTGGTGAGGACTTCGGAGATCCGGAACGGCACGGTGACGTAGTCCGACTCGCCCAGACCGAGTTCGGGGACGAGGAGGCCCAACTTCTCGTACTCGGCGAGGAAGAGCACCGGAGGCCGGTCGGCCGGGCGGAAGCGGCGCCCCTCACCCAGCTCTTCGATGTCCGGGACCGACACATCCATGACCACGAGGTCGAAACGGTGCTCGGCGAGCCGCGCCATCCCCTGGGCGCCGGTGCGTGCCGCGGTCACCCGGTAGTCCGCCAACTCCAGTGTGGTCGTGAGCAGTTCGGCGATCGCCGAGTCATGGACGATGACCAGGACACGCTGCCCGTTCCCACGGGCGGGCGCGGACACCTCCGCACCGCTCCCGCGCACCCCGCCGACACCGACGCCGTCCATTTCGTGCACCCGGCCCACCCCGACGACGCGGTCCACTCCGTGCACCCGGTCCACCCCATCCGTCCCGTCCATCGCATGCACCTCGTTCATGAATAGGAGGCGGGCGGCGGCGACACCACCTCGCGCCGGCTCACGCGTCACGCACGAACGGCGGTCGCGCCGACCGGCACCGGAGGAAACCCTCGCACCCCGTGACACCGACGACGAGAGCGCGGGCCGACCGGGCCGTCGACGGGCCCCGACCGCCCCCCGGTCAGGCCTGGCGCGGCGAGGTGTCCTCGCCCTCCAGCGTGACCTCGGTGTCCAGGAAGTCGTCGACCATCCGATGGAACAGCGTGGAGAGTTGCCGCAGTTCCTCCGGCGACCAGTGGGACAGCGCGAGTTCCATGCCCCGGCAACTCGCGACGCGGATACGGTCGATCGCGTCCTGGCCGACGGGGGTGAGCTGGATGCGCTGGGCGCGGCGGTCGTCCGGATCCGGGACCCGGGTCACATAGCCGCCCTTCTCCAGCTGCTGCACCTGCCGGGTGACGTGCGACGCCTCCACGGCCAGCCGTCCCGCCAGCTCGCCGGGGCGCATGGGCTCCGAGTCGGCGATCTGCCGCAGCAGCGCCACCGCGGCCCGGTCGAGCGACACCCCGGCCAGGGCCATGAGGCGGTCGTGCTGCCTGACCCGACCGGTCAGATAGACGATGCGGTTGAGGGCTCGCTCGATCTCGATCACCTCGTCGGAGACGGGGGCGGACGCGGCTCCGGACAGAGGGTCGGGGGTGTGTGCGGGTGATGGCGTGGGCATGGGCCCAGCCTAGCAGCTACTTGCCTAACTCAAGTAAATTCAGAATTAGATTGCTTTACTCAAGTAAGCCGAATATGCTTGACCAAGTCAAGTAAGTCGGTCCGGGGGCGCCGAGCCGCCGCAGCACCGAGGAAGAGAGCAGCACCATGGCCACCATGAAGTCCGTCCGCACCGGCCCCGTCGGCGAGATCGAGGTCGTGGACGTGGAACGCCCCGTCCCCGGCCCCAAGGACGCCCTGCTCAGGATCCGCGCCTGCGGCATCTGCGGCACCGACACGTTCTTCCTGCACCTCGGCGGCACTCCCATGGGTCCCGGCGGTTCCATGGTGCCGCTCCCCCTGGGCCACGAACCCGCCGGCGAGATCGTGGCGACCGGCGCCGAGGTCACCCGGCTGAAGGTGGGCGACCGGGTCGTCGTCAACCCGCAGGGCGTGCCCTCCGGCATCATCGGCTGCGGCGGGACGCACGGCGCCATGAGCGAGTACCTGCTCATCGAGAACGCCGAACCGGGCACCAATCTCAGCGTCTTCCCCGACACCGTGCCCTTCGACGTCGCCGCCCTGAACGAGCCGATGGCCGTGGCCCGGCACTGCGTCAACCGTTCCGGGGCCGGGCCCACCGACAAGGTCGTCGTCTTCGGCGCCGGGCCCATCGGCCTGGGCGCCACCATCTGGCTCAAGCTCCGCGGGGTCCAGCACGTCGTGGTCGCCGACGTCCTCCCAGAACGGCTGGAGACCGCCCTCGCCGTCGGCGCCGACGCGGTCGTCAACTCCGCCACCGACGACCTGACCGCCGTCCTCACCGAGCTGCACGGCCAGGCGGCCAACGCCCTGGGCCAGCCCCGCCCGGGGACCGACATCTACATCGACGCGGCCGGCGCCCCCGCCGTCTTCCAGGCCACCGTCGACAACGCCAGATGGGGCGCCAAGCTCGTCATGGTCGCCGTCCAGAAGAAGTCCGACACCATCGACCTCGGCGGCATGCTCCGGAGCGAGCTCACCCTCATCGCCTCCCAGGGCTACCCCACCGAGATCTTCGAGGTCACCCCGGAACTGGTCGAGCACCACGAGCGGTTCGCCAAGCTCATCAGCCACCGCATGCCCTTCACCGACGTCGAGCACGCCTTCGGGCTGGCCCTCACCCCCGGCGCCGCCGAGAAGATCGTCGTCACCTTCGACGGCCAGGACAGGTTCGACGACCAGGACACGTTCGACGGCCAGGACTGAGCGGCGGACCTGGGGGCATGCATCGTACACATTAGGTGCGTGGTGCATATTTGATGTCATGGCTCCTGCCCTGACCTCAGGCCCAGGCTCAGGTTTCGGGGCGGGAGTCGAGATCTGGGGAAGGACCGGCCGCATGGACAAGCCCACGCACTTGATCGAGTTCGAAGCGATGCTGCTCGGGCGGCACCTCTATCTGAACTCGCCCCGGGCCCGGACCGGCGGTCGCCTTGAGCGCAGCGCCTACATCCTGCTGAG
This sequence comes from Streptomyces phaeochromogenes, assembly GCF_001418655.1. Classification (GTDB taxonomy): domain Bacteria; phylum Actinomycetota; class Actinomycetes; order Streptomycetales; family Streptomycetaceae; genus Streptomyces; species Streptomyces phaeochromogenes. Next base: position 22,172 of record NZ_LIQZ01000375.1, read on the forward strand.
CCGCATCCGTATGGAGGGCCCGATGTCCATCGGGCAGCTCAGCGACGCCTTCGGCCTTGACGCCTCCACGCTCAACCGGCAGACCGCGGCGATGCTGCGCGGCGGTCTCGTCGAGCGCATTCCGGATCCCGACGGGGGCATGGCCCGCAAGTTCCGCATCACCGACGAGGGCGAGCACCGCCTCGACACGCATCGCGCGGAGGCCATCCAGGGGCTGGAGAAGGTGATGGCCGACTGGGACCCCGAGGAGGTCGCCACCTTCGCCGCGTACCTCAAGCGGTTCAACACGGACATCGAGAACCTCGACGAGCGCCCCTGGCCGCGCCCCTGACCCGGCACCTCTGACGTACGTACGCACATGCGCACGTACATCGCGCGATACGTACGCACGCGCGTCACGGGATGACGAAGCCGGGCGCCCGTGCCTGATCCGGCCCGTGGGACGTGCGCGTCCCACGGGCCGGTCGCGGTCAGCTACCGGCGGAGGCGCGGCGCTTCGTCAGCCACCAGCCTCCGGCGCCGAGGACCAGCACCGCCGCGGCCACCCCGCCGACGACGAGGCTCATGGGCGTTCCGTCGTCGTCCTTCTTCGTGTCGGCCGCGGCAGCCGTGGCCCCGGACTCGGAGGGCGTCGCGGTGACCGACGGGGTCGGGCTGGGCGTCGGGCTCGCGGTCGGGCTGGGAGCGATCGGCTTCGCGCCCGGTGCCGCAGCCTTCAACTTCAGGAGCGGGGCGGGCTGTTCGGGCTCCTCACCGCCCTTGGGCAGCTCGATCCAGCGCGAGACCTTCCCGTCGCTGTAGGTGTCGATGGTCTTGAACGCCACTTCCTCGACGTCCGGGAGCTGGCGGATCTTCACCTTGTACTCGGCGTCGGCGCCGGTCTTGAGAGGCGTGCCGCCCACGACGTAACCGTCGTCGGTGGCCTTCAACTGCCAGCCCTTGGGGGCCTCAACAAGCGTGACGTCGGCCGGTGCGATCCCCTCGGGCAGCACGACGCGCACCTCGCGGAAGCCCGCGGTGGCGGACTCCGCCTCGCAGACGACGGTGAGGGTGACGTTCTCGGCGAGGGCCTGCGCCTTGTCGGCCTCGACCTCCGTGTGCGCCGAGGCGGGACCGGCCAGCGCGAGGACGGCCGTGAGTGCGGCGGCGCCGGTCAGTGCGACACGGCGCCCGTTGAGGGACAGGGACATGGTGGAACTCCTTGGCTGTGGAACCGGGCGGGCCGAGGCCGGGCCCGGGTGAAGGGGACGACGGGGACGGGTGTCCGTCCCGGGGGTCCCCTGCGCACCAGCGCGTGTTCCAGGGTCCGGGTCCGTACTCCTGCCGGGAGTTCGAAGGCTCCGGCGAGCGGTACGGGCAGCGGCCGGGGGGCGGTGGCGAGGGCCGGACCCGGCAGGAACCGGGCGATGACCGCCGCCGCGACCGCGCGCAGCGTGCGGCCGGTGGCCAGTGCCGCCGTGACCGCCGTGTCGGCCCGGTGGAGCAGCCACGCGACGACGAGGGCGGCGACGACGTGCGCGGTCGTCATGGCCGTCTCGGAGGCGTGCTGCCAGGGGTGTCCGTCGGCGCCCGTCGTCATCGCGCCGTGCCCGGCGTGGGCCATGTGTCCCGTGCCGGCGCGGTGACCGCCGGCCGTCGTGAGCGCGAGATGCATCGCGGCCTGTGCCGCGAGGGTGCATCCGCCGACCGCGAGCAGTCCGGGGCGGCGACGGGCGAAGGGCCGTACGGCGACGAACTGCGCGACGGCGAAGGCGGTCACGAGCCGCCACGGCACCTGCCCGCCTTCGACCGCGTGATGGCCGACGGCGGCGAGCACACTGCCGACGAGGGCGAACGTCACGGCCCGGACCCGGGCGCCCGCGCGACTCGGCCGGGAGCCCGGGCCCCGGCCGTCGCGCTGCGTCACATGGTCACCTGGCACGGTCGCCCATCATCCTCCGCCGCATTCACCTTGTCGCATACGTCTACGTCAGAGGTGAGGAGGCTGTTCACCCGGGGTCGTACGAGGAGTGACGTGCGGGCATCCGGAAGGGCGGGAGTGGTTCAGTCCGCCGCGCCCAGGGACCAGCTCGGGACGCTGCCCGCGAGGCGGCAGGTGAGGAAGTACAGGGGTATCGGCGGGGTGTAGGGCGAGCCTCCCGCGGGGCTGTGGATCAGCCGGGGCCGGTCGGCCCAGGGGCCGCGGCGGGCGCGTGTCCAGGACGGGTCGGCCAGGTGCGCGCCGACGGTGTACGTCGTGGAGGGCGGCCAGGTGACGCCTATGTGGGAGCCGGAGGGGACGATCCACCACCAGCGCTCCTCGCCCTCGAAGTCGTCGGCGAAGACACAGCCCACGCGGGGCAGGGAGTCCATGATGCGTTCGCCGTGCTCCCGGGACGTGGTCACGGCGTCGCAGCCCAGCCCGGCGCGCAGCTGAGCGGGGATGACCAGACGGCCGGGGTCACCGGACGGGAAGGTGGCGGAGGGGCGCAGCCGCGAGCCGTACGTGCGCGGTCGCGGTTCAGGGGCGTGCTGGAGTTCCATGAGGCAGGTGTCCTTCGGCCGAGTGGGGGTTGGGCCGGGTGAGGTGCGTGCTGGGCGCGCGCCCGGTGGAGACGGCTTCGTGCGTGAGGGGTGCGCGCCCGGCGGAGGCGGGTTCTCGTGACTCCGACGACGTCGGCTGCGGCGGCACCGACCGCAGCGACACCGGCGGGGAGGAGGCCGGCGGTGACGGCACCGGCTGGGAGGGCAGCACGGCCCAGACGACGCGCCCGGAACCGTTCGCGCTGTCCTTGACACCCCAGTCGCTGCTGACCATGCCGACGAGCATCAGTCCACGGCCGCCCTGGTCGTCTGGCCCCGCACTGCGCTGTGCGGGAAGCGTCAGGCCGCGGTTCTGGTCCTCGACCTCGATGTGGAGCCGGCCGCCCGCGGTGCGCAGTCTGCAGACGATCCACTCGCTCGCCGTGTGCGTCAGCGCGTTGGTGACCAGCTCGGAGGTCACCAGGACAGCGTTGTCGCAAGTTTCGGGGCTCGCGCCCCATTCACTCAGCAGTTCGCGCACGTTCCTGCGGGCCACGCCCACCGAGGCGGGAGTCGGGGAGAGTCCGAACACGCCCGCTCTGTGCGGGTGTTCGCTCGCGGGCAGTCGGCCCAATGGCTTGGGGAGGGAGGGCGGAGCCATCGCCGTTCGCCTTTCGTCTGCCTTCGCACCGGGGGTCGGACCAGTGCCGGTACCGCTTGATCCGGTTCCGCCGCGAGGCGCGTACAACCCGATGCGCACGGTGACGAAGCGCAGCCCGTTCTCCCCCAACTTGGCTGCGTCGTCTCGCCGTTCACCGGACCAGGACGGTACGCCCCACTGTGACACCTGCCAACAACACCCCGCAACCGACAAGTTGAAAATTGCAATTCGCACGGTGCATGCTTCCCCCGTCGAACGGATGATCGTGACAGACTGCGACCTCGAACCCGCTGTGAGGGGGTAAGCCGTGACCGCTGAAACCGACTGGGGCGGCGCGCCCTCCGTCCTGCGCATGATCCTCGGCAGGCAACTGGAGGAGCTGCGCAATCGCGCCGGACTGACGTTCGAGCAGGCGGGTGCGGCGATCGGGGTGAGCCACTCCACGATCCGCCGCATGGAAGCCGCCAAGGTGGCCCGGCTCAGGCTCCCGGACGCCGAGAAACTGCTCCAGGTGTACGGCGTGACGGACCAGCAGGAGATCGACACCTTCCTGAAATCGGTCCGTGAGGCGAACAAGCGCGGCTGGTGGCACACCTACCGTGACGTGCTGCCGGACTGGTTCGCGGCCTATCTGAGCCTGGAGCAGGCGGCGCTGCAGATCCGCGCGTACGAGGCCCAGTTCGTGCACGGTCTGCTGCAGACCGAGGAGTACGCCCGGGCCCTGCTGGGCGCCGGGAATCCGCACGCCGCGACCGAGGCCACGGAGCGCAGGGTCGCGCTGCGGATGCGGCGCCAGGAGCTGCTGTCGCGTCCCTCGCCGCCGCGCGTGTGGATCGTGATGGACGAGACCGTGCTGCGCTGGCCGGTCGGCGGAGCCGAGGTGATGCGCGCCCAGATCGACCATCTGATCGCGGTCAACTCGCTACCCCAAGTGACATTGCAGATCATGCCGTTCAAGAACGGACCGCATCCGGCGATGCGGGCGGGGGCTTTCCATCTCTTCCGGTTCCGGGCACGCGAACTGCCGGACATCGTCTACCTCAACGGTCTGGTGGGCGCTGTCTATCTGGACAAGGACGACGACGTCCTGGTCTATCGCGAGGCTCTGGACCGGCTGGGCGCGCAGGCGACGCCCGCCAGAAAGACCGAGGCTCTCCTCGGTGCGATTCGCAAGGAGCTCTGACGTGCACCACCACATACGCGACGGACACATACGCAACGGCATGCCGTCCCGGGAACTCGGCACACGCGGCTGGTACAAGCCGTGGAGCGACGACGCGGGCGGCGCCTGCGTCGAGGCGAAGAAGCTCGGCGACGGCCGGGTCGCGCTGCGCCAGTCGACCGATCCCGACGGCCCCGCGCTGGTTTTCACGCCCCGCGAGATGACGAGTTTCCTGGCGGGTGTGAAGGCGGGTGCCGCCGACTTCCTGTTCTGAGGCACCCCCTTGTTCCCGCGCACAGACTTCCCTGGTTTCCTGAACACTCCTGCTTTGATCAACACCCTTGATTTTCCTGAGCGTTGACTTCGAACCCGACGACTTGACAGGAGGGGCGGCTTTGCCCGAAAACGGATGGCCGGCCGACCGCATCGACACCGAGAACGCCCACTCGGCGCGCATCTACGACTACATCCTCGGCGGTAAGGACTACTACCCGGCCGACAAGGAGGCGGGCGACGCCATGGCGTCGGAGTGGCCCGCCCTGCCGATCCACATGAAGGCCAACCGCGACTGGATGAACCGCGCGGTGGCGTGGCTGGCGAAGGAGGCGGGGGTACGCCAGTTCCTGGACATCGGCACCGGCATCCCCACCTCGCCGAACCTCCACGAGATCGTCCAGTCGGTGGCCCCCGAGTCACGGGTCGTCTACGTCGACAACGACCCGATCGTCCTCACCCTCTCCCAGGGGCTGCTGGCCAGCAGCCCCGAGGGCAGGACGGCGTACATCGAGGCCGACTTCCAGCACCCGGAGGCCGTGCTGGACTCCCCCGAGTTCCGCGAGACGCTCGACCTGGACAAGCCGGTCGCGCTGACCGTGATCGCCATCGTCCACTTCGTCCTGGACGAGGACGACGCGGTCGGCATCGTGCGCCGCCTCCTGGAGCCCCTCCCCTCCGGCAGCTACCTCGCGATGTCCATCGGCACCGCCGAGTTCGCGCCCGAGGACGTGGGGCGGGTCGCCCGCGAGTACGCGGCGCGGAACATGCCCATGCGGCTGCGCACGATCGACGAGGCCGACGAGTTCTTCGAGGGCCTCGAACTCGTCGAGCCCGGCATCGTCCAGGTCCACAAGTGGCACCCGGATGCCACGAGTGGTGAGGGGATTCGGGACGAGGACATCGCGATGTACGGAGCGGTTGCCCGTAAGCCGTAGCGCTCCGCTGGCTGACCGTTTGATACCTGCGGGTCGGTTGTTGCTAGGTCGCGCAGTTCCCCGCGCCCCTATCGGGGCGCGGGGATGACTCTCGCCGTCAGGTCCGGGGTCGGCATCCCTCTGTCGAACGGGTACATCGGGCGGTTGATGCGGTGGTGGCCCAGGCGGTGGAGGTTCTGGTCGACTCCGCCGGGGGTGAGGGCCATCTTCCAGTCGGCGGCCATGGTGAAGAGTTCGGGTTCCAGGTAGCCGATCTTGACGAGGACGATGTCGGCCTTGCGGGGTGACAACTCCAGGTCGGTGAAGTCGTGTTCGTGGTGGTAGGGCTTGCGCAGCGCGGTGAGGATCACATGCACGCTGCCGACGCGCAGCACCACCTCCACCTGTGCGTGCGGGTCGCCGTGGCGGATCGCGTGGACCGTGCCGGTCATGGTGAGCGGGCCGGCGTGCCGGTCGTCGACCTCCGCGCCCGCCGTGACGGTGACGGTCGCTCCGACGCCCGCCCGGACCGCCGTCTCCACGGCGGCGGGGCCGGGGAGCGAGGCGTAGATGACCGTCGGTCCTGACGGATCCTTGAACTCGGGCCTGGCCAGCACCCGTTCGAGCCCCCAGGTGACGTCGCCCGCGCCGCCCGCCGTCGGGTTGTCGCCGGTGTCGCTGATGAAGTACGGGCGGTTCTCCGCGGTGGCGGCCAGCGCCTCGTCCAGGCAGTCGTCCAGCGTGCCCGTCGGGGCGACGAAGGCGAAGTCGTGCCGTGCCTCCCAGAAACCGCGCGCCAGGCGTTCGGCGCCCGCCGTGACCGCCTGCTGGGACGGGCCCGTGACGACGACCGCCGCCCGGTTGCGCGGCTCGTCCGCCCAGGCGTAGCCGACCCAGATCGCGGCGTCCGTGACGCCCTCGGTGGCCTCTACCTCGTCGACGGCCGCGTACACGCTCTTCGCGGGTTCGATGCGGGTCGAGGTCTGCTCGCCCGCCAGGAGCACGGGCACCGGGATCCATGCCTTGACCGGGCGGGGCGCGCCGCTGGTGAGGAGGTCCACGAGGTTGCGGGCCGCCCGTTCCTTCGTCTCCATGGCGTCCTCGTGCGGGGCCATGCGGTAGCAGGTGATCAGGTCGCTCAGGTGGGCGAGTTCGCGCGAGACGTTGCCGTGCAGGTCCATGGAGGTGGACACGATGACGTCCGGGCCGACCGTCTCCCGGACGCGGGCCAGCAGGTCCGCCTCGGCGTCGTCGAGGCCCTCCACCGTCATGGCCCCGTGGATGTCGAACCAGAGGCCGTCGAGGTGCCCCAACTCCCCCAGCCTCGCGATGAGTTCGCCGGAGAGTTCGGCGTACGCGGCAGCCGTCACCGTACCGCCGGGCAGGGCCTTGCCGACGAGCGCGCCGCGCCAATCGGCGGCGTTCCTCAACGGCGTTCCGGGCGCGAGGAACTGATAGCGCGTCAGTACGTCCGTGCCGCGCTGCGGGTGGAAGGCGGGGGCCCCGGTCCGGGCCGGCGAGAACGTCGACGACTCGATGCCGAGCCCGGCGATCGCGATCACGGGACGGGCGACGGGGGTACGCGGTTGTGGCATGGCTCCTCGCACGGTGGTGGGTGTCGGGGACTTGCACGGTGGCGGTTGTCGGTGGTCAGTGATGGGCGGGGGCTACGGCGCCGGTGACGGCCTGGAGGGCGTTCGCCAGGGCCCGTTGGAGGGCGAACTGGCCCGCGCCGACGAGGCCCGCGTCCGCGCCGAGGCCGGCCCGCTCGATCACCAGGTGCTTGGTCACCAGCGGGTGGCATCCCTCGTACAGCTGGCTGCGGACGGCGGCGACGAACGGTTCGAGCGTCGAGAGGAGGCCGCCGAGGTACACGGCGTCGGGGTTGAAGAAGTTGACGTTCGCGGACAGGACCATGCCGAGGTAGCGGCCGGCCTGGCGGACGGCGCGGGTGGCCTCCGGGTCGGCGTCGGAGGCGAGGCGTACGACGTCCTCGATGGACGCGACGTCCAGGCCGCGCTCGCGCAGGATCCGGACGAGCGCGGCGCCCGAGGCGACGGTCTCCAGGCAGCCGGTGTTGCCGCAGGAGCAGGGGATGTCGTGGCCCGCCTCGACCCGTACGTGGGTGATCTCGCCGGCGGCGCCGGTCGCGCCGCGGTACAGCTTCCCGTCGGCGATGACCCCCGCGCCGATCGCCGAGCCCATCTTCACCATGATCGACTGGCGGCGCTCGGCGGGCTGGACGCTGTGCTCGCCCACGGCCATGCAGTTGGCGTCGTTCTCGATGGCGGCCGGAACGCCGAACCGCTCCTCCAGCCAGTCCCGGACGGGGAAGCGGTTCCAGCCGGGCATGCGCGAGGGGAGGGTGACGACGCCCTCCACGACGTCGACCGGGCCCGGGAGACAGAGGCCGACGCCGCGCAGCAGTTCCCGGCCGCGCCGCCCGGCGAGGGTCTCCAGCGTCTCGGCGAGTGCGGGCAGCGCGGTCTCGGGTCCCTCGGCCGTCGCGAACGGCACGGTGGAGACCTCGGTGAACCCACCGCCCGGCAGGACGACCCCGACCCGCGCGTGCCGTCCGCCCAGGTCGGCCGCGACGGCGAACCCCTCGCTCCCGCCCAGGCGCAGCACCTTGCGCGGGCGCCCGCCGGTCGAGGACCGCGTGCCCTGCTCGGCGACCAGTCCGTGCGCCACGAGCTGGCCGACCGTGAGCGAGATCGTCGAGGGTGCGGCACCGAGCAGAGCGGCGAGTTCCGTGCGGGTCGACGCCTGCCCCGAGGCGAGGAGTTCGAGGACGCGCTCGGCCAGCGAGGAGACGCCCGTGACGCCCCTCCGGTGTCCCGCACTTTTTTCAGACATGGACGAAGTAACTCCCAGGGTTGGGGAAAGCCGGGGAAATCCGGAGGCCAGAGCGACGAGCGTATGCCCGTATGTCCCTCACGCGACTTTTTCCAGAACAGCAGTAACAGACTTTTTACAGCGGGCCGCCTGTTTCTTCGAACCTTCCGGTCGTTGACTGGCTCCGCCGAACACCGCCGTTCATTTCCGGCCTCGTGTCCGGCCTCGCGCACCCTGAGCCCTTGTTCACCTGAGGAGAGCCATGTCCCCTGCTCGCACGACGCTCGTCGCCTGTGCCGTCGTCTCGGCGGGCACACTGCTGCTCGCGGGCTGCTCCGGGACGAACGACACGTCGTCCGCGTCCCCCGACTCCATCAACTACGCGCTGCCCGCGAACTTCACACCGAACTGGATCCTGCCGATCGGTACGGCCGCGCACCTCAACACCAACAACCGGTCCATCGCCGACAGTCTGTGGGAGCGGCTCGTCGCCTACGACGGCTCCACCGGCAAGATCGCCTGGAACAAGAAGGCGTCCATCGCCACGGCCGCCGACTTCGCGGCCGACGGCAAGAGCGTCAAGGTCACGCTGGGCGACCGCAGTTGGAGCGACGGCAGGCCGATCACCTCGCGGGACGTCGAGTTCTGGTTCAACCTCATCAAGGCGAACAAGGCGGAGTGGGCGGGCTACAACCCCGGCAAGGCGCCGGACAACTGGACCTCGTTCAAGACCGTCGACGACCGTCACTTCACGATCACCTTCGACAAGGCCTACAACTCCCAGTGGATGCTGGCGAACCAGTTCAGCGAGATCACTCCGCTGCCGCAGCACGTGTGGGACAAGGCCGATGCCTCCGCGAAGGTGTCCGACGCCGACCGGACCGCCGCCGGCGCGAAGAAAGTCTGGACGTATCTGAACTCGGCCGCGAAGAACATCTCCCGCTACGACAAGGACACGCTGTGGAAGACCATCAGCGGCCCGTACGCGGTCAAGTCGTTCGCCACGTCCGGCAAGGTCGTGCTGGCCGCCAACAAGAAGTACGACGGCGGTGAGAAGGCGAACATCGCGACGGTGAACCTGCTCCCCTTCACGACGGCCGACGCCGAGAAGAACGCGCTGCGCTCCGGGAGTGTCGACTACGGCTACATCGAGGCCACCGACCTCGACCAGAAGGACCGGTTCACGGCGCAGGGATACACGGTCGAGCCGTGGTCCGGCTGGGCGATCACCTACATGCCGTACAACTTCAACAACCCTGCCATGGGCGCGGTGTTCAAGCAGCTGTACGCGCGTCAGGCGGTCCAGCGGTCGATCGACCAGACGAGCCTGGCGAAGGTCATCTTCAACGGCACGGCCGTGCCCGGCTACGGCCCGGTCCCGCAGGCGCAGGCGTCCGACTTCGTCTCGCAGGTGCAGAAGGACAACCCGTACCCGTTCTCGACCTCGGCGGCCAAGTCCCTGCTGACCGGCCACGGTTGGCAGGAGAAGGGCGGGGTCATGGTCTGTACGGACCCGGGGACCGGGGACGCGCAGTGCGGTGAAGGCGTCGCCGAGGGAACGAAGTTCGAGATGCAGGTGCTGTCGCAGTCCGGCTCGGCCGTGACCGACAACATGATGAGCTCGATCCAGTCCTCGCTGGAGAAGACCGGCATCAAGTTCTCGATCAAGACCGCGCCCGTCAACTCGGTGCTCTCGCAGACCCCGCAGTGCACCTCGGGCCAGCCGATCTGCAAGTGGCAGCTGTCGTTCTTCGGCACCGCGGGCAGCTGGTACTTCAACGCCTTCCCGACCGGCGACTCGCTGTTCCAGACCAAGGGCGGCTCGAACTTCGGCAACTACTCGAACCCCGACGTCGACAAGCTGATCACCGCGTCCACGACGTCGAGTTCGTCGCAGGAGGTCCAGGACTACAGCGCGGCCCTCGCGAAGGACCTGCCGGTCATCTGGCTCCCGGCGCCGGACTACCAGATCTCCGTCGTCAAGAACGGCCTCGGCGGCTTCTCGCAGGACTCGCTCGCCAACTTCCACCCGGCGCAGTGGAAGTGGACCAAGTGAGGACCTGGAACGGCTGAGGCCCGGACCCAACTCATGGATACCTTCACCTACTTGACCCGGCGGGTCCTGCAGGCCCTCGTGGTGATCCTCATCGTCACGGTCGTGGTCTTCTGTCTGCTGCACGCGCTGCCCGGGGGTCCCGCACGCGGGATCCTCGGCCCGCAGGCGACGGCCCAGCAGATCGCGGCCTTCAACCACGAGCAGGGCCTGGACCGTTCGCTTCCCGTCCAGTACCTCTACTACCTGCGCACGCTGCTCCAGGGCGACCTCGGCACCTCGTACACGCTCAACGAGGGGGTCTTCCAGCTCATCGAGCAGCGGCTGCCCAAGACGCTCGTCCTGACCGTGCTGTCCGCGCTCGTCGGGCTGCTGCTGGCGATCCCGCTCGGCATGTGGCAGGCGGTGCGGCGCAACAGGCCGGTGGACTACGTCATCACCACGCTGAGCTTCGTGGCGTACGCGACTCCCGTGTACTTCCTGGGACTTGTGCTCGTGCTCGTGTTCACCCAGTGGCTGGACTGGTTCCCCTCGCAGGCCCCCCAGGGCGAGACGCTCGCGGACGTGTTCGCGCAGCCGGGCGCCCTGGTGCTGCCGGTGGTCGCGGGGGCCGCGTCGATGGTCGCCGTGTTCAGCCGGTACATGCGGGCGGCGACGCTGGAGAACCTCCAGGAGGACTACGTACGGACCGCGCGGGCCGGCGGTTCGCGGCCACGCGCGATCCTGTGGCGGCACGTCTTCCGCAACTCCCTCACGCCCGTCGTCGCGATGCTCGGCTACTACGTGCCCGTGCTCTTCGGCGGTGCGCTCGTCGTCGAGCAGCTCTTCAACTACCCGGGAATGGGGCTGCTGTTCTGGAGCGCGGCGCAGTCCTCGGACTATCCGGTGCTGCTCGGCTGTGTGCTCGTCATCTCCGTCGCGACCGTCGTCGGCACGCTGCTCGCCGATGTCGTCCAGCGGATCATCGACCCTCGTGTGAAGGCGGGCCGGACATGAGTGCCGTACTCCAGACCGAGGCGGCCACGCGGGAGTTGGCCACCGGATACCGCCTCTCCGTGCGGCGGTTCGCACGCAACAGGCTCGCTGTAGCGGGGCTGTTGGTGGTCGTGCTCTTCCTGTTGTTCTGCTTCGTGGGCCCGTTGGTGTACTCGACCGACCAGACCCACACCGACCTCACCCAGGTGAACCTCGCGCCGAGCGGGTCGCACTGGCTCGGCACCGACGCGGTCGGGCACGACGAGCTGGGGCGGCTGATGTTCGGCGGGAAGGTGTCGCTGCTCGTCGGGCTCGCGGCCGGGCTCCTCGCGACGGTCATCGGGACACTGTGGGGCGCGGTCGCCGGGTACGCGGGCGGCTGGGTCGACGCGGTCATGATGCGGGTCGTGGACGCCGGGATCGCCATCCCGGCTCTCTTCATCCTGCTCGTCGTCTCGGCGATCACGACCCCGGACTCGCTCGGCCTGATCCTCATCCTGGGGTTCGTGTCCTGGCTCGTCCCGTCCCGGCTCGTACGGGCGGAGACGCTCACCCTGAAGAGCCGCGACTACGTGCTGACGCTCCGCGCGATCGGCGGCACGCACGGGCGGGCGATCTTCCGGCACATCCTGCCGAACTCGGTCTCGACGATCGTCGTCGCGGCGACGTTCCAGGTCGCCGACGCGATCCTGCTCGTCGCGTACGTCTCGTACCTCGGACTCGGTGTCCAGCCGCCGTCGACCGACTGGGGCGGAATGCTGTCGGCCGGGCTGACGGCCGCGTACTCCGGGCGCTGGTGGCTGATCGTGCCGCCGGGCCTCGCGATCATCCTCGTCGTGTGCGCGTTCAACGCGGTCGGGGACGGGCTGCGGGACGCGTTCGACGTGAAGGGGCGGGCATGAAGGGCACGACGGGGACGAGCGGCATGAGCGGTACGGGCAGTACGGGCGGCATCCTGGAGGTCGAGGACCTCGGGGTGACGTTCTCCACGGAGACGGGTGACGTGCCCGCCGTGCGCGGGGTGTCGCTGCACGTGCGGCCCGGGGAGACGCTGGCGCTGGTCGGCGAGTCCGGGTCCGGGAAGTCGACGGTCGCGCTCGCCGCGATGGGGCTGCTGCCGGGGACCGCGCGGGTGTCGGGCCGGGCCTCGGTCGACGGCACGGACGTCGTGGGCTCCGCCGAGACCGCTCTCGCGGGTTTGCGGGGGCGCACGGTGTCGATGGTGTTCCAGGAGCCCGCGACCGCCCTCGATCCGCTGACCCGGATCGGGGCGCAGATCGCGGAGGTCGTACGCAACCACCGGCCGGTCTCCGCGCGCGAAGCCGCCGGAGAGGCGGTCGGACTGCTGCGCCGGGTCGGTATCCCGGATCCGGAGAAGCGGGCGTCCGCGTACCCCTTCCAGCTCTCCGGCGGACAGCGCCAGCGGGTCGTCATCGCCATGGCGATCGCGAACTCCCCGAGCCTCCTGATCGCCGACGAGCCGACCACCGCGCTCGACGTCACCGTCCAGGCCGAGATCCTCGACCTGCTCCGGGCACTCGCGGCCGACTCAGGCACCGGCGTCCTCCTCGTCACCCACAACATGGGCGTCGTCGCGGACTTCGCCGACCGCGTCGCCGTAATGCTGGACGGGGAGATCGTGGAGACCGGCCCGGTGGAGGAGGTTCTGCTGCGGCCGACGCACGAGTACACGAAGCGGCTGTTGGCGGCTGTGCCGCGGTTGGCTGTCGCGGCGGTGGGCAGCGCGACCGTGCCTGGGCCGCGCGGCGGGGCGGTAGGCGGTGGCGGGGCGGTCGGACGGCGGCACGGTCGGCAACGCTGCGGCCGACGGCAAAGCGGTCGGCGGCAAGGCGGTGCCCCCGCCCGCGGTCGTCGCGTCCCACCGCGGCCGGCCGGAAGCCGTGGCCGAGCCCGACACCCCCGCCGGAGCCCCGGTCGTCGAACTGCACGGCGTCTCCGTGCGGTTCGGCCGTGGGCCGCGGGCCGTGCAGGCCCTCCACGACGTCTCGCTCACCGTACGGCCCGGGGAAACCCTGGGCCTCGTCGGGGAGTCCGGGTCCGGGAAGTCGACGGCGGCCCGGGTCGCGCTCGGGCTGGTGGCGCCCTCCGCCGGGGCGGTGTCGCTGTTCGGTGTCGATCTCCGGCGGGTGAGGGGGCGGGCGCGCCGGGCGCTGCTGTCCGGGGTCGGTGTGGTGTTGCAGGATCCGGTGGCCTCGCTGGACGCGCGGATGAGTGTGGCGGAGTGTGTCGCCGAGCCGTTGCGGGTGCACCGCCGGGGGATGCCGGCGGCCGAGCGCCGGGAGCGGGTCGCGGAGGTGCTCGAACGGGTGCGGCTGCCCCGGGAGTTGGCGGGCCGCGGGCCGCGCGAGCTGTCCGGCGGGCAGCGGCAGCGG
>NZ_LIQZ01000376.1 GCF_001418655.1 Streptomyces phaeochromogenes
GGCCGTGGGGGCCGTGGGGGCCGTGGGGGCCTGAAGACTTGCAGGCTTGAAGGTGTGAACGCAGGGACCCTGGTACGAGGAGGCCACGGGAGCTTGAAGGCGTGAAGTCGTGAGGGCGGGCGTCAAGTTGTGAAGGAATGGTACGTACCAAAGTCTTGACGTCCCCTTACCTCACCTCTTAAATCAAGAGTCGAAGCGCGCACCCCCCACCTCAGTCGGCACCCATCCCCCACAGGGATCGCCGTACGGAAGGGAGAGTCGTGGACTCGCCACGCCTGCTCCGCAGATGCCTCCTCGCCACCCTGTCCGCCGTACTCCTCGCATCCGCCGCGGTCATGCCCGCGCAGGCGGACACGGGGCAGGCCGCAACCGGGAAGGCGGCTCCCGAGCCGAAGGCCGCCGCGGCCGTGACGTTCTCGGACACCTTCGACGGCGCCGCCGGCTCGGCCGTCAACTCCTCGAAATGGCAGATCGAGACCGGCGACAACGTCAACAACCACGAGCGGCAGTACTACACGGCCGGCGCCAACAACGCGGCCCTGGACGGCCAGGGCCACCTGGTGATCACGGCCCGCCGCGAGAACCCGAACAACTACCAGTGCTGGTACGGGCGTTGTGAGTACACCTCGGCCCGCCTCAACACGGCGGGCAAGTTCACGACGACGTACGGCCGGGTCGAGGCACGGCTCAAGGTGCCGCGCGGGCAGGGCATGTGGCCCGCCTTCTGGATGCTCGGCAACGACATCGGGCAGGTCGGCTGGCCCAACTCGGGCGAGATCGACATCATGGAGAACGTCGGCTTCGAGCCCTCGACGGTCCACGGCACCCTGCACGGCCCCGGCTACTCCGGCTCGGGCGGCATCGGCGCCGCCTACTCGCTGCCCGGCGGGCAGGCCTTCGCGGACGCCTTCCACACCTTCGCCATCGACTGGAGCCCCGACGCGGTCACCTGGTCCGTCGACGGCAATGTCTACCAGCGGCGCACCCCCGCCGATCTGGGCGGCAGGCAGTGGGTGTTCAACAAGCCGTTCTTCCTGATCCTCAACCTCGCGGTGGGCGGCTACTGGCCGGGCGACCCGGACGGTTCGACCTCGTTCCCGCAGCAACTCGTCGTGGACGAGGTGAAGGTGACGACGAGCGACGGCTCCGGTGGCGGTGCGGCCATCAGGGGGCTCGCGGGCAAGTGCGTCGACGTGGCGGGGGCAAGTTCCGCCAACGGAACGCCCGTTCAGCTCTACGACTGCAACAGCTCCGCCGCCCAGCAGTGGACCGTGGCCTCCGACGGCTCGATCCGGGCGCTGGGCAAGTGCCTGGACGTCACGGGCAACGGCACGGCGGACGGTTCGACCGTGCAGCTCTGGGACTGCGGGGGCGGGGCCAATCAACGCTGGGTGGTCAGCGCGGCAGGCGACATCGTGAACCCACAGGCAAACAAGTGCCTGGACGTCACGGGCAACAACTCCGCCAACGGCACACGGCTCCAGATCTGGACGTGCTCGGGCGGAGCCAACCAGAAGTGGACCGTCGGCTGACCGGACGGCACGACTGACCGACGCGGGAACCACTGCCCGCAGGTGCGGGAGCACCACCCGCAGCAGGTGCGGGCGTACGGCCGACTGACGCGGGGAGTCGGCCGCACGCCCGCACCCGTCTGTCAGCCGGTCGCCTCGCAGTCGGTGTCCTGCAGCTGGATCGGCCGCGTGGCGTCCAGGCCGACGTACGCCGTGAAGGTCGCCGTGTCCTGGCCCTGGTCGCCCCAGTGCGTGGTCACCGTGGCGTAGCCGACGCCCGCGGACTGGGCCGTGCTGACCGGGCCGATGTCGATGGACCGCGGCTCGTTCTGCGCGCAGAGCAGGACGTCGACGCCCTCGCTCTGCGCGACCTTCTCCTTCAGGTGCTCGGAGATGCCGTACTTCCGGGCGAAGTCGCCGGGTCCGTGGTCGCCGTAGAAGTCCCCGAGGAAGGTGTGGATCTCCTCGGCGGTGTAGCGGCCGTTCGGGTCCACGGCGGGTGCGGCGGACGCCGGTGCGGTGGAAGCGAGTCCGAGACCGAGGACGGCCGCGCAACCGAGGGCGAGGGCGACGCGCTTGGTCGGGCGCGTGACGGTCGTGCCGGTGCGGAACATGTGAGGTACCCCGTTTTTCCTTGCTGTGCCCATGAGTTGGGCTGGTCACAGGAGCAGACCCGCCGCCCCCGGCAGGCGTTGTGCGCTCCCCCTTCGCTGTTTCCGTTCCCGGACATTTACCGCACTTTCGTCACGCACTGCGTCACGCACTCCGTCACGCGACCCGTTCGGCGTACGCCCCGTTCGTCGTACGCCCCGTTCAACACGTGGCACGCCCGATCTCTCGGGCGTGCCACTCCCCTCCTGAGGTCACCCGCCGGGCGCGCGGCCGGCGGCTGTCAGCAGTTCATGGCCCACGTGTGCGAGTCGCCGCGGTCGTTGGCCACGCCGTTGTAACCGACCTCCTGTCCGGGTGAGAGACAGATCGTCATGTCACCGCCCTGCCCTGAGTTCTCGTACACCCGGACGTGGTCCTTGATGCCGGGTCCTGAGATGCCGTGGTTGGCCCAGGAGGAGTCGGTGTCGGCGATCCAGCTCTCCCACCAGCCGTCGTCGCCCGACCAGTTGGCTCGCTGACCGGCGAAGTTCGCGTTCTCCCAGACGCAGAACTCTCCGCTCGGACAGCTGGCGGCGCCGGCGGGCGAGGCCAGGGCCAGACCGCCGCTCAGGGCGAGGACGGCCGCGGCGGCGGAGACGGCGAAGCGCTTGATGATCACGAAGGGGAACTGCCTTTCTCTCGGTTCTCCGGAACGGTCCGCTCGGCGTACAGATCCGCCGCGCGGTGCAGTGCGCGGGTGCGCAGCTGCCGGTAGGTGGTCAACTGGTCGCGCCGCTCGGCGCGGACCCTGTCCAGCAGGGCCGGTTCCAGCCGGGCGCGCACCTCGCCGAGGCCGCTCTCGCGGTCGCAGCGCGCGGCGACGGCCGGGTCGGGCCGCTCGGGCCTGGGTCCGTGGTCCGGTGTGACGCAGTGGACCCAACGGCCGTGCGCCGCCAGGTAGTCGGGGTCGTCCTTCAGCCGCAGGCCGGTCTCGGCGCGCAGGTTGTTCACGACGACCTCGGCGCGGAACCAGCGCCGCTCGTCCCCGTACAGCTCGCGCTGCGCGGCGGCGAGGCAGCCGTCGGTGTGTGCCTTGACGGTGTATCCGGTGGCGAGGGTGACGGACAGTTCGGTACGGCCGCGGCCGAAGAGGGCACCCTGCAGCCGCCGGTCCGCGGCGTCGTCCATGCCCTCCGCCCGCCGTTCGCCGACGGCTCCTTTCGAAGAGAGCCCCCGCCCGGCCAGGCACCTTTCGACGAGAACCTGCTGAGCGGCCTTGATGAGGTCGTCACGCTCCCGCTCGGTCCTGGGCAGCGCAGCCGCGTCCCGTCCCGCGCCGGTCTGCGTGGCGCACCCGCCCAGTACCGACAACGCCAGCAGCGCCAGTACGACCGAGACGGCGGCGCCGAACGCACGCAGCAGTCGCACGGCTCAGCCGACCTCGCAGCCCATCGTGGTGTCCGACACCCCGTCGAGCCGGGCGCCCCAGGGCCAGTTGTCGGCCAGGTCGTGCGCCCGGATCAGCCGGTAGTAACAGGTGCCGCGGGCCCAGTCGATGGCGTAGACGGCGGTGTCCGCGTCCGAGCGGAACGAGGCCGCCTTGTCGTGCAGGGACTCCGGTACGTCCGTATAACCCGGTGGTGTGTAGCACCAGGACGTGCCGTGCTGTCCGGCCCCGGTCCAGAAGCACACGGAGCCCGCGGCGGGTGCCGTCGGCGCGGCCGTCGTGGCGGGAGCGGCGCCCAGGACCGCGACGGCGGCGAGCAGGGCCGCGGGCAGGGCGAGGCGACGGAACATGACGACTCCAGTCGTACGAGGGAGGGATACGCGCAGGGCAACCGGGCCGGATCGTGATCACGGTGACCGCCAAGATCAAAGTGCCCTCGTGGGAGCGGGCCCATGCGCGGCGGCGCTCGTCTCCCGGTGCTTGCCGATGCGCGCGGGGGTTGCATTCGCGACGGCTCACCACGGCGCGAAAACCGCTGTTCCACGCGCCCCCAAGGCATTCACCCAAATAGCGGACGCGAATCACAGCGCGCCCTCGAAGGGGCGCGGGGCTGTGACATTTGCGGCTCCGCCGCGCAGGCGCGATCAACCCCCACCGGCCCGCGGTACACCCACTCCCCTCGGCGGAGCCCTACCGCGGAGCTCTACCGAAGATGCCAGGTGAGCTTGTCTCCGCCGACCCACCGCACCACCGCGGGGTCATCGGCGTCATGCACCGGAATCCCGTACGCCGCGGCGGCCATCAGGACGTCCGTGAAGCTCCTGGCCTCGCCGATGACAGCGCCGTCGATCTCCACGATGCGGAAGGGCGGATCGCCGGGCTGGACGCCCAGGACCGTGATCCGCGGGTACGAGATGTGGGGGCTTGCGATTTCAGTCATGATCCCACCGGTTCCACACGCGTGCCGCCGATAAGCCTGCCCGGGCAGCACTGTCGGTCGTCGTGGCACTCGGCGGCGCCGGCCTGGCCGGCGTCCGTACGAGGTCGCAGTTCATGGTGGCACAAGGCGGCCCTGTCGGCTGCCGTGCGGGCGGCGGCGGGCTGCGCCAGGCTGGAGGTATGGACCCGGCCGAGGCCCTGGACCGGATCGCGTTCCTGCTGGAGCGGTCCCTGGCACCCACCTATCGCGTACAGGCGTTCCGCACGGCGGAGCGCGTGGTCACGGGGCTGCCCGCCGACGAGGTGGCCCGGCGGTCCGCCGAGGGGTCGCTGGAGTCGCTGAAGGGCATCGGGCCGAAGACCGCGCAGGTGGTGCGCGAGGCGCTGGCCGGACGGACGCCGGGCTATCTGGAGAAGCTGGAACAGGAACAGGAGGCCGCGGGCCCTCTCGTCCAGGGCGGTGAGGAGCTGCGGGCTCTGCTGCGCGGCGACTGCCATCTGCACTCGGACTGGTCGGACGGCGGCAGCCCCATCGAGGAGATGGGCCGTACGGCGGCCCGGCTCGGGCACGAGTGGGCGGTGCTCACCGACCACTCCCCGCGGCTCACGGTGGCGCGCGGGCTGTCCCCCGAGCGACTGCGGGAACAGCTCGCCCTCGTCGCGGAGCTCAACGAGCGCTGGGCTCCCTTCCGGCTGCTCACCGGTATCGAGTGCGACATCCTCGACGACGGATCCCTCGACCAGGAGCCCGAGCTGCTGGACCGGCTCGATCTCGTGGTCGTGTCCGTGCACTCCAAGCTCCGGATGAACGCGGGCGCGATGACACGCCGGATGGTCGCCGCCGTACGCGATCCGCACTCCGACGTACTGGGCCACTGCACGGGGCGGCTGGTCACCGGGCGCGGGCGGCCCGAGTCGGAGTTCGACGCGGACGAGGTCTTCGCCGCCTGTGCCGAGACGGGCACGGCGGTCGAGATCAACAGCCGCCCGGAGCGGCTGGACCCACCACGCCGGCTGCTCCGCCGGGCGGTCGAGGCGGGTGTGCTGTTCTCCGTGGACACCGACGCCCACGCGCCCGGGCAGCTCGACTGGCAGCTGTACGGATGCGCGCGGGCCGAGGAGTGCGGGGTGCCTCCGGAGCGCGTGGTCAATACCTGGACCGTGGAGGAGCTGCTGGCGTGGACAGGACGTCGTGAGACCCCGTAGGGCGTCGTGAAACCTCGTCGTGACACACGTCACGGGAAACGCCGTGCGGACCTGGGAACACTCGCCGGTAGTTTCCCGTTAAATCAGCTGTGGGTGCGGATGGAACAGTGTCCCCGGGCCTCACCTTCCGCCCACAGGGAAGATCGTTCGGCTGAAGCCCTGTGGAGCACTCCGCCGAGAGGCGACCGCCATCCGTGGCCACCCACAGACGGCCCCGACCGTGATTCCCCCGTCCGGTCGGGGCCTTTCCCATGCCTGCGCGCAGTTCCCTCGCGCCACGCCGGGCCGCGCTTGACTTCGAGCACGCTTCAATTCGTAGCGTCGGCCGTATGACCACTGCACAGCACAAGATCGGTTCGGGATTCGACCTCCGGAGCAGCGCGGACGACGTGCTCGACGGCATCGACCTCACGGGGAAGCTGGCGATCGTCACCGGCGGCTACTCGGGGCTCGGCCTGGAAACGACGCGCGCGCTCACCAAGGCGGGTGCCCGGGTCGTCGTCCCGGCGCGGCGCAGGCCGGTCGCCGAGGAGGCGGTCGCCGGTCTCGACGGTGTCGAGGTGGACGAGCTCGACCTCGGCGACCTGGACAGCGTCCGCGCCTTCGCCGAGCAGTTCCTCGCCTCGGGCCGCACCATCGACATCCTCATCGACAACGCCGGGATCATGGCCTGCCCGGAGACCCGCGTCGGCCCCGGCTGGGAGGCCCAGTTCGCGACCAACCACCTGGGCCACTTCGCCCTCGTCAACCGGCTCTGGCCGGCGCTCGCCCAGGGCGGTGCCCGCGTGGTCTCCGTCTCCTCGGCCGGCCACCACTACTCCGACATCCGCTGGGACGACCCGCACTGGCGGCAGGGCTACGACAAGTGGGAGGCGTACGGGCAGGCGAAGACCGCCAACGTCCTGTTCGCAGTACAGCTCGACGCCCTCGGCAAGGACTCCGGTGTACGGGCCTTCTCGCTGCACCCGGGCGGCATCCTCACCCCGCTCCAGCGGCACCTCCCCAAGGAGGAGATGGTCGAGCGCGGCTGGATCGACGAGAACGGCACCCCGCTGAACCCGGCCGGCTTCAAAACCCCCGAACAGGGTGCGGCCACCCAGGTGTGGGCGGCGACCTCGCCCCAGCTGTCCGGCATGGGCGGCGTCTACTGCGAGGACTGCGACATCTCCGAGCCCGCCCCGGCCGACGGCGAACGCATCGGCGTACGCGACTACGCCGTCGACCCGGCGTCAGCGGCCCGCCTGTGGACCCTCTCCGCGGAGCTCACCGGCGTGAACGCCTTCGCCTGAGCACCTCAACACGATTGCGCGGGCGCGACCGGCCACGGACGACAACCCGCGGAGCACGAACGGCCCGGCCGGGGCCTCGGCTCAGGCCGGGGACTCCTCCGGCCCGGGGTGTTCCGGGTGCACCGTGCTCCTGGAGTGCTCGTCACCCCGCCGTCGCGTGCCCGCCTCGTCCGTGTCGGGGACGTCCGTGTCCGGCTCCGGTGTGTCGTCGTCGGAGCTCTCCCGCCGCGCGGGGTCGGCGGGTGTGATGTCCCAGCGGTCCCCGCCCTCCTGGGCCTGCTGGTCCGGCATGTCCCGGGGGACGGGACCCGCGTCCTCGCCCGCCCTCTTCGTCCGGTCGTCGCTCACGCCGCGCTCCCCTCCTCGTCGGTGCACTTCCCGGCCGGCCGGAACTCCTTGTCGTACGGAATTCGTCGTCGGAATTCTTCGTCGGACAGAATCCGCCGGACCTCCGCGTCGGCCCTGGTGCGGGTACCTGCCGACGCGGCCGGTGAAACCCCCGGGAGGCGTCAATGCGGAGCGCGTTCCTCCATGGCCGCGCGCCAGGCCGGGAGCTGGTTGTCGCCCGGTTCGGGGCCCGGGCGTCGTCCGCCGTGTGCGAAGAAGTCGGCGAGCGGGAGGATCGCGGCGCCGACCGTGACCGCGTCGGGGCCGAGGGCGCCGAGCTCGATGGTGACCCGCTCGGCGGGGTAGCGCAGCGCGTACGAGACGGCGTGTTCGCGGACGGCGGGCAGGAAGCGGGAGCCCAACTGGAGTCCGGCCCAGCCGCCGATGAGGATGCGCTCGGGCTGGAAGAGGTTGATCAGGTCTGAGAGGCCCGCGCCCAGGTACTCGGCCGTCTCCTCCAGCACGGCGAGCGCCATCGGGTCGGCCGCCGAGCCGTCGGCCGGATAGGCGGCGGCGAGCATCGCGGTGAGGGCGGTCTCCTCGTCGACCCGCTTCGGCGGCTGTCCGCCCGCCTCCTCCCAGCGCTCCAGGAGGGCCTCGGCGCCCGCGTAGGCCTCCAGGCAGCCGAGCGCACCGCACCGGCAGCGGCGCCCCCTGACCCGTACGGTCAGATGCCCCCACTCCACGGCCCGGCCACGTTCCACGTCGTCCGTGACGAGGCTGGCGCCGACGCCGGAGCCGAAGAGGACCACGACCGCGTTGTCCGCGCCGCGTCCGGCGCCGAACCACATCTCGGCCTGGCCGAGTGTCTTGGCGCCGTTGTCGGTGAAGTACGGGACGGAGTCCGGGAGCCCGCAGGCGGTGCGGAGCAGGGACTCCAGCGGGACGGCCGGCCAGCCGATGGTCTGGCCGTGCACCACGGCGCCCTCGGTCGGCGTGCGCTCCACTATGCCGGGCACTCCGATGCCGACGCCCAGCAGCCGCTCGGGGGCGATCTCGGCGGCGGCCAGGACCTCCGCGATGCCGTCGCGGATGTGGCCGACGATGACGTCGACGTCGTAGCCCTGATGCTCCAAGGGCCGTTCCGTGCGGGCGAGTTCGGTGAGGGTGAGGTCGAAGAGCTCGACCCGTACGCGGGTCTCGCCGACGTCCACGCCGATCATGTGGCCGCTGGCGGGGGCGACCCGCAGCAGGGTGCGCGGGCGCCCTCCGTCGGAGTCGACGCTGCCCGCCTCCTCCACCAGCCCGTCGCCGACGAGCTCGGCAACGACGTTGCTGATGGAACCGGAACTCAGTCCGGTGGCCGGACCGAGCTCGAAGCGGCTCATCGGTCCTTCGAAGTAGAGCCGCCGCAGCACCGCTGTGCGATTGCCCCGCCGCAGGTCACGCACCGTACGACCGTTCCGCCCCGCCATGTGGTTCCTTCCCGCCGTCCCCCGACCTGCAAGATACCGCTGCGTCATCCCTTGACGCGAGTTTCTTCCGGGTCTTAACTCACGTTCTAAATTAAGCCGTGAGGGCGTTCGGGAAGTGAACGCGGCGCCCTTGCGCATCTCCCTCCGGGAAGGGACGCCAGACGTCATGCGCAGAACCCGAGCCGCGGCCGCGAGCGCGGTCACCGTCTCACTGCTGGCCGCCGTGACCGCCTGCGGCGGTGGCTCGTCGACGGAAGGCGGGTCGAACGACTCGCCGAAGACGCTCACCTACTGGGCCTCCAACCAGGGCCCGAGCATCGAGGCAGACAAGAAGATCCTCACGCCCGAGCTGAAGAAGTTCGAGAAGGACACCGGCATCAAGGTCAAGCTGGAGGTCGTCCCCTGGTCCGACCTCCTCAACCGCATTCTCGCCGCGACCACTTCGGGCCAGGGCCCGGACGTCCTCAACATCGGCAACACCTGGTCGGCCTCGCTCCAGGCGACGGGTGCCCTGCTGCCCTGGGACGCCAAGAACTTCGACAAGATCGGCGGCAAGGACCGGTTCGTCGGGTCGGCGCTCGGCTCGGCGGGGGCGAGCGGTTCGGATCCGGCGGCGGTGCCGCTGTACTCGATGGCGTACGCGCTCTACTACAACAAGAAGATGTTCGCGGACGCCGGGATATCCGGGCCGCCCGCCACCTGGGACGAGCTGGTCGCCGACGGGAAGAAGATCTCCAAGGACGGCAAGTGGGCGCTGGGCGCCGAGGGCTCGAACCCGTCGGAGAACATCCACCACGTCTTCGTCCTCGGCAAGCAGCACGGCGCCGACTTCTTCGACGCCGACGGGAAGCCCGACTTCACCTCCGACGGGGCCGTCGCGGCGGTCAAGCAGTACGTCGATCTGATGGGCAAGGACAAGGTCGTCGCGCCCGGCAACGCCGAGTACGCGCAGAACCAGTCGCTGCAGGACTTCGCCAAGGACAAGACGGCGATGGTGATGTGGCAGACCGCCGCGACCACGCTCAAGGCGCACGGCATGAGCGACGACGAGTGGGGCGTCGCGCCGGTGCCGGTCCAGTCCGGCAGCCCGGGGACGGACACCGCCGTCAACTCGATGGTGGCGGGCATCAACCTGGCCGTCTTCAAGAACACCGACAACATCGACGGCGCCCTGAAATTCGTGAAGTTCATGACGAGCGACGCCGAGCAGAAGACGCTCAACAAGACGTACGGGTCCATCCCGCCGGTCACGGCGGCCCAGGAGGATCCCGCGTTCAACACGCCCGCGCTGAAGGTCATCAGGGACACACTCGCCAAGAGCGCGGCCCCGCTGCCGCAGGTGCCCAACGAGTCGCAGTTCGAGACGGCGGTGGGCACGGCCGTGAAGGAGCTGTTCGCGGACGCGGCGGCCGGCCGGCCGATCACGACCGCCTCGGTCAAGGAGAAGCTCTCCGAGGCTCAGCAGCAGATGCCGAAGAAGTGAGCGTTCGATGACCGTGACCGCTCAACCCGCGGTCGGGGAAAAGGCGTTGCCCGGTGCGACGGGGCCCACCCCGCGCCGCCGCACCGGGCGCGTACGCCGTATCGCCCTGCCGTATCTGCTCCTCCTGCCCGCCCTGCTGCTCGAACTCCTCGTCCATCTGGTGCCGATGGTCATCGGCATCGTGATGAGCTTCAAGGAGCTCACGCAGTTCTACATCCGCGACTGGGGCGCCGCGCCCTGGGCGGGGTTCGACAACTACAGCCTGTCCGTGGACTTCGACGCGCCCGTCGGCGAGGCGCTGCTCCACTCGTTCTTCGTCACCTGTGCCTTCACCGTGCTGTCTGTCGGCCTGTGCTGGCTGCTCGGCACGACGGCCGCGGTCTACATGCAGGAGACGTTCCGCGGCCGTGGCTTCCTGCGCGCGATCTTCCTCATCCCGTACGCGCTCCCGGTGTACGCGGCCGTCATCACCTGGGCGTTCATGTTCCAGCGCGACAACGGCCTGGTGAACCACGTGCTGCACGACCAGTTGGGCCTCACCGACAGCCCGTCCTTCTGGCTGATCGGCGACAACAGCTTCGTCGCGCTGCTCGTCGTGTCGGTGTGGAAGGGCTGGCCGTTCGCCTTCCTCATCGTGATGGCGGGCCTGCAGAACATCCCCAAGGAGCTGTACGAGGCGGCGGCGATCGACGGGGCCGGCATGCTCCAGCAGATCCGCCGCATCACGCTGCCCTCGCTGCGCCCGGTCAACCAGGTGCTGGTCCTGGTGCTCTTCCTGTGGACGTTCAACGACTTCAACACGCCGTACGTGCTGTTCGGCAAGGCGGCACCCGAGGCGGCTGACCTGATCTCGATCCACATCTACCAGTCGTCGTTCGTGACATGGAACTTCGGGACGGGGTCGGCGATGTCCGTGCTGCTGTTGCTGTTCCTGCTGGTCGTGACGGGCGTCTACCTCGTCCTGACCTCGCGTGGACGGAGGGCGGCCGATGTCTAGCCAGTCACTGTCCAAGCGGTCAGTGCCCAAGCGGTCAGTGCCCAAGCGGTCGCTGTCGGCGCCGCGGTCACCGATGGCCGCGCCGCGCTCCTTCCTCTGGTCGCGCCGGATCTTCCTCACCCTGCTGACCGGCTTCGTCCTGCTTCCGGTGTACGTGATGCTGTCCAGCTCGCTGAAACCGCTGCAGGACGTGTCGGGAGAGTTCCGCTGGGTGCCCAGCGGGCTGACGATCCGCCCGTACATCGACATCTGGTCGACCGTTCCGCTGGCGAAGTACTTCGTCAACTCGCTGATCGTGGCGGGCGCGGCGACCGTCTTCTCGGTGGTGATCGCGATCTTCGCCGCGTACGGGGTGAGCCGCTACCGCTTCCGCGGCAAGCGCCTGTTCACCGTGACCGTGCTGTCCACCCAGATGTTCCCCGGGATCCTCTTCCTGCTCCCGCTGTTCCTGATCTACGTGAACATCGGCAACGCCACCGGCATCGCGCTCTTCGGCTCGCGGATCGGTCTGATCCTCACGTATCTGACGTTCTCGCTGCCGTTCTCGATCTGGATGCTGATCGGCTACTTCGAGTCGGTGCCGCGGGACTTGGACGAGGCGGCGATGGTGGACGGCTGCGGACCGCTCGGCGCGCTCTTCCGGGTCGTCGTGCCCGCCGCGGTCCCCGGGATCGTCGCGGTCGCGGTGTACGCGTTCATGACCGCGTGGGGCGAAGTGCTGTTCGCGTCGGTGATGACCAACGACACCACCCGCACGCTCGCCGTCGGCCTCCAGGGCTATGCCACGCAGAACGACGTGTACTGGAACCAGGTCATGGCCGCCTCGCTCGTCGTGAGCGTCCCCGTGGTCGCCGGGTTCCTGCTGCTCCAGCGCTATCTGGTCGCCGGGCTCACCGCCGGGGCCGTGAAGTGACCGACTCCTCCCTGCGCTCCAACTCCCCTTCCTCCGAAAGGACTTCTGTGACCATCGACCTCGCCGCGCTCCCCCAGGACTTCGTGTGGGGGACGGCCACGTCGGCGTACCAGATCGAGGGTGCCGTCGCCGAGGACGGCCGCTCGCCCTCCATCTGGGACACCTTCTCGCACACGCCGGGAAAGGTGGACGGCGACGACCACGGGGACGTCGCCTGCGACCACTACCACCGGTGGCGCGAGGACATCGCCCTGATGAAGGAGCTGGGCACCAACGCGTACCGGCTGTCGGTGGCCTGGCCGCGCGTCGTGCCGGGCGGGGACGGCCCGGTCAACGCCAAAGGGCTCGACTTCTACGACTCGCTGGTCGACGGCCTGCTGGAGGCGGGGATCACTCCGTCGGTGACCCTCTACCACTGGGACCTGCCTCAGGTGCTCCAGGACCGGGGCGGCTGGCCCGAGCGCGACACGGCGTACCACCTGGCGGCGTACGCGACGGCCGTCGCCGAGCGCCTCGGTGACCGGGTCAAGCACTGGACGACCCTCAACGAGCCGCTGTGCTCCGCGTGGATCGGCCATCTGGAGGGGCGGATGGCCCCGGGCCTGACAGACCTCACGGCGGCCGTGCACACCTCGTACCACCTGCTGCTCGGCCACGGCCTCGCCACCCAGGCGATCCGGGCCGCGGTCCCGGACGCCGAGGTCGGCATCGTCAACAACCTCTCCAGCATCGAGCCCGCCACCGACCGCCCCGAGGACATCGCGGCGGCCCGGCGCATGGACGGTCACACCAACCGCTGGTGGCTCGACCCGGTGCACGGCCGCGGCTTCCCGGCGGACATGCGCGAGGTGTACGGAGTCGAACTCCCCGAGCGGTCCGGCGACTTGGAGACCATCGCCCAGCCTCTGGACTGGCTGGGCCTCAACTACTACTTCCCGTCGGCCGTCGCCGACGACCCCGACGGGCCGGCTCCCTTCGCCCAGTCGGTCCACCGGCCGGGCGTCCCGCGCACGGGCATGGACTGGGAGGTCGACGCGTCCGGCATCGAGAGCCTGCTGCTGCGCCTCACCGACGACTACGGCGCCCGGCGGCTGTACGTCACCGAGAACGGCTCCGCGTACCCGGACGTCGTACGCGCCGACGGAACGGTCGACGACCCCGAGCGCACCCTGTACCTGGAACAGCACCTGGCGGCCTGCGCGTCGGCCGTCCGCAAGGGGGCTCCCCTGGTGGGCTACTTCGCCTGGTCGCTGCTGGACAACTTCGAGTGGGCGTACGGCTACGACAAGCGATTCGGGCTCGTGCACGTCGACTACCGCACGCAACGACGCACGGTGAAGGGCAGCGGGCGACGGTACGCGGAAATCATCAGGGAGCACGGCGGGAGGGCACGGAAGGCGGCCTGAGCCTCACCCGCCGAGCTCGTCCACGGCGCACCGGCCCCGAGTTCCGCGGCTCACCGGCTCTGCGTTCCGACGCTCAGGGGCCGAGTTCGTCCAGGGCCGCGGTGAGTTCCGGGGCGACGCGTTCCCTGACCCAGGCGACCTGCTCGTCCCCGGCGCCACGTGGGACGGTCTCGATGAGCATGATCAGGTAGAGATAGCTGCGGTAGAGGGCGAGGCGCTGACGGGCCGAGTGGGTGAAATCGGCCCGTCCGCCCGCCTCTTGATAACCCGTCAGGAAGGCGTGGTCCTTCCTGATGTCACCGAGGAGTGCCAGGGAGACGAAGTCCGCGAGCGGGTCTCCCCAGAACATGCGCTCGCCGTCGATCAGTCCGCCGATCCTGGGCTCGCCGCCGCCTTCCGGGCGGTCGACCAGGATGTTCCCCCGCCACAGGTCGAAGTGCACCAGGCGCGGGACCGTGACCTCGTCCAGGGCGTCGTACGCCGTCTTGGCCGCGCGGGCCACCTCGTCCACCGGGCGCGGCAGCCAGGCCTCGTACCGGCGGGCGTCCTCCAGGACGGCGTCGTAGATGCCGGTGAAGGCCGTGCGCCAGTCGGCGGACAGCGGGCCGAGGGCCCCGGACGGGTAGCCGAAGCCGGGGCCCGTCACCTCGTGGAGGCGGGCCACGTGCTGCCCCAACTCCCGTCGCAGCGCCGCCTGTTCAGTGTCCGGGCAGGTGTTTTCCCAAGTATCACCCGGGCAGGCCGTCATCAGGAGATGGCCGCCTTCGGACGCGTCCGGGCTCTCGTGCACGACTCGCGGCGCGGGCACGTCGACCGTTGCGGCGGCGCGGTAGAACTCCGCCTCCGAGACGAGGAGTTCGCGCTCGTGACTCATGCCGGGGACGGTCGGCGGGGGCGGGATCTTCAGCATGTACCGGCTGCCGTCGGTGAGGCGGAGCTCCTCGACGGTGTTGTACGTCCCGCCGCTCATGGGACGGCAGCCGGCGAGGCTGCCGGGCGGAAACCCGGCCGCCTCCAGGATCCGTCCGGCCCGCTCCTCCGACATCCCGCCCCACCCCGTTCTCGTCGTTGCACCGGTCGTCGTTGTGCCGCTCGGTGTTGCGCCCGCCCGGTCGGCGGTCCGCCGCCGCGCGGCTCACCCGGCCGCGTAGACGTCCTCCACATAGCGGCCCGCCGCGATCAGCTCGTCGAGCCACCGCTCGCAGGCCGCCTCGTCGGCGTCCTCCGTACGGTCCCGGTACAGGGTACGGAAGGCGTCGCGCACCCCGGGCGCCATCCGTGAACCGTCGCCGCAGACATACACACGGGCGCCGGAGTTCAGCAGGTTCCACACCTCGTCCGCCTCGGCGGCGATCCGGTGCTGGACGAAGGTGACGCCGTCGACGGGGGCAGTGCTGAAAGCAGGGCGCAGGGAGACGGCTCCGGCGGTCTCGGCGGCGCGGAGTTCCTCGGCGTGCAGGAAGTCGGCGTCCGGGGCGTCGCAGCCGAAGTAGCAGAGAGCGGGGGCCAGTTGGGTGTTGATTGCGGCGCGGTCCGCGATGGCTCCGCGGAAGGGGGCAAGGCCCGTTCCCGCCGCCACCATGACGACCGGCGCCGAGTGGTCGATACGGAATGCCTCCCGGCACGGCTGGACGCGGGCCAGCACGGTGTCGCCCGGCTTGACCGCGCCCAGGTGCCCGGAACCGGTCCCCGTGTAGATGCTGTTCCCCGAGCGGGCCGGCGCCTCCAGCAGCGAGACCATCAGGTCTGCGTGGGAGGGGTCGGTGGCGGGCGAGGACGAGATCGAGTAGGTGCGGGTGCGCAGCGGTGTGAGGAGCTCTTCGAGCAGCAGCGGCCAGTCGAGTGCTCCGCGCAGCGCGGGGTACGCCTCGACGAGCTCGATCAGGGTCCGCGGGTCGGAGTCCTGGAGGTTGGCGAGGGCGGCCCGTTCGGGCGGGCACGGGTTGGCGGCGGCGAGTACCGCCAACCGCTCCGCAGTGGGACGCTCCTGCAACTCCACGTGATGCGACAGCAGTTGACGCACTGTCAACGGCCGGTCCACTGCGATTCCATCGCGGCGCGGGCGGCCCGCCCGGATGTCGAGCACGGCGTCGAGGTCCACGCCAAGAGCAGCCGCGGCCCTCTCGACGAGTTCCGGAGCGTTGACGGGCAGCACGGTGAGGTGGTCGCCCGTGCGGTAGGTCGTGCCGTCGGGCAGCGCGAGCCGCACGAAGCGCTTCGTCCTCGGGTGCCCGGCGGCGGTGAGGTCATAGGCCTCGGCGACCGTCATCGGGACGAGATCGTGCCGGGTGGCGAGCGCGTCGAGGGGGCCGCCGGTCAGCGTACGGACCTCGTAGGCCGCCGCCGTGTCGTCCGGTGCGGTGTCGTCCGTGGCGTCCGGGTCGCCGTACTTCTCCAGCAGGGCCGTCCGCAGCTTGGCGCTGAAGGCGCGGACGGTCCCGCCGAGGTCGCCCGAGGCGTCGGCTGCCGCGCGTTCCAGGAGCCGGGTGCCGCCCAGTTCGGCCAGCCGGTCGTCGATGCGGGTCGGGAAGTGCTGGTAGGTGGCCGCCCAGTTGCGGTCGCCGACCCCCAGGACGGCGTACGTCAGATCCGGCGCGGCCGGGGCGCCGTCGAGCCAGGCGGCGAAGGCGGTGGCGTCGTCGGTGGGCCGGCCGTTGTAGGAGGCCGCGGTGATGACGACGGGGCGGTCGGCGGGCAGCCCGTCGGCGTACGCGTCCAGCGCCGCCACCTCGGTCTGGCACCCCAACGCGGTGGCCTCGTCGGCCAGTTGAGTGGCGAACTCGCGGCAGGTCCCGTAGTTGCTGCCGTGCAGGAAGAGCGCTCGGGTGCCGGGGCGTACCCGTGCGGGCAGCGTCCTCTCGTCGGCCACGGTGTCCTGTTGCCGTGCGGCGCCCGGGAGTTGGGCGTGCTCCCGGTCGGCGGTCGTGCGCGGGGTGAGCGTGAGTGTGAAGCCGTCGGGCTTCAGCGTCAGCGTCTCCTTCACCGTGAGCCGGTAGTCGGCGTGGTCGTGCAGCCGGTAGCGGTGGACGAGCATCGCCAGCAGCATGGTCGCCTCATGAAGCGCGAACTGCCGCCCGATACAGGCACGTTCACCGGTGCCGAACGGCTTGAACGCGTGCGGGGAGCGCGCGGCCTCCGCCTCCGGCGTGAAGCGCGAGGGGTCGAACAGCTCGGGGTTGTCGCCCCACACCGGCTGCCGGTGCAGCATCGGGGCGAGCACCATGACACCCTGCCCGGCCTGCACCGGGATCCGCCCGCCGAGCAGCGTGTCCTCCCGTGCGTGCCTGCCGAACACGGCGGCCGTCGGCCACAGCCGCAGTGCCTCGTTGAGCACCTGCCGGGTGTACGCGAGCTGCCCGACCTCGTCGAACGTCGGCTCGGGGTCGGCCGTGTCGCCCCACAGCGCGTCCACCTCACGCTGTACGAGCTGGAGCACGGCGGGGTGCTTGGCGAGGTAGTGGAGGGCGAACGACATGGCGCCGGACGTGGTCTCGTGGCCCGCGATCAGGAAGGTGATCACCTGGTTGCGGATGTTGGCGGCGTCGAGCGTGCTGCCGTCGACGGGGTGCTCGGCCGAGAGCATGAGCCCGAGCAGGTCCTCGGCAGTGCCCTCTCCTTCGGTGACCCGGGCTTCGATCACGTCGTCCACCACCTGCGCCAGGTAGTCGGAGTCAGCCTGGAAGGCCGCGTCCGCCGCGGAGTGGTCCTGGCCGGGGAGTCGGCTCAGCCTGGTCATGCTCCACTCCAGGCACCTGACCATGGCCTCGACGAACGGATGCGGCTCGTCCCGGTCGAAGGACCCGAAATCGTAGCCGAACCCGGCCAGGCCGATGGTGTCGAGCGTCATCCGCGTCATGTCGTCGGGAACGTTCACCGGAGCCCCGTCGCGGGCCCCGCGGTCCCACGAGTCGATCAGCCTGCGCGCCACCTTCAGCATCACCGGGTGATACGTCCGCATCGACCCGAGCGCGAAGGCCGGCATCAGGATGTCGTGCGCCTTGGCCCAGTTCGGCTCGTCGTTGTACGCCGTGAAGAGCCCGTCCGCGGCGAACTCCCGCACGTTCTCCAGAGCGGGCCCGACATGTTTGGCGAACCGCGTCTCGTCGGCGAGGTCGGTCACCAGTTCAAGGTCACTCACGAACAAGGTGTCCCGCCCGTACAGCCGCCGCACGAGCACCGGCCCGTGCGCCCGGCTCAACTCCATGACCTGCTGCAGTGGGGTGCGGCCGGGTCCAACGGCGGAAATGTCGACAACGGGAACACCATCAAGGGTCCCGACGACCTGCGGATGCGACACGGTGGGGGTCATGACGCGACAACTGCCTTTCGTGGTACGGAGGTCACGGCAGTCCCAGCTTCAACCAGCCCGCGCGTCCGTTCACGCCACAGGGCTACATGATCGTGTAGCGCTTTCTGCCCGACGCCCCTTGCAACTCCGGGCGCCTTTCAACTCCGGACACCCCTTCCCACCCAGGGGCGCGGGGAACTGCGCGCCCAGCCACAGCAGACCCGCACCCAACACACAACGCCCAGCCGTCTCCCCCGCCGAACAAGCGGAGCGCATAGGCTCCGCCACATGGAACAGAGCGAGATCATCCTGCGAGCCATCGGCGTCCTGACCGAGACCCAGGAAATGGTGCGCAGGCTCAACGAGGACGTCGAGGTCGACATAGACGCCGGAGAGGCACAGCTCGGCAGGCTGGTGACCGAGGTGTTCCCGTCGGTCGAGGTCCCCGGCGACGCGACCCCGGCAGAGGCGGGTCAGGCCGTCATCGACGCCCTGATGCCCGCGGCGATCTCCCTGGTCGGCGCCTTCGCCTTCCTGTTCTCGGAACTCGCCGAGGTCCACGACACGGGCCGCACCGAGATCAAGAGCACCGAACTCCTGCGCACCCTCGCCCTGCGCCTGTCCAACTCGGATTCGCACACGGACGACGACAGCGACGACGACGTCTGACCATGCCCGACGTACCTCCCGAGTCCGCGGTGGTCTGGCGCAACCGGGCCATGACCCTCTTCGACCGCATCCCCATGCCCATCGCGGTGTGCGACGTCTACGGGGCGATCATCCTGGCCAACCCGGCGATGGCGGCGGAACGGGGTGCGACTCCGGGCGGCCTCCGCGGCCGGGACGTACTGGATCTCTTCCAGCCCCAGCAGGCGACGCAGGTGGAGCGCATCGCCGAGG
Organism: Streptomyces phaeochromogenes; assembly: GCF_001418655.1. GTDB lineage: Bacteria > Actinomycetota > Actinomycetes > Streptomycetales > Streptomycetaceae > Streptomyces > Streptomyces phaeochromogenes. The sequence continues at coordinate 18,773 of NZ_LIQZ01000376.1, forward strand.
CGCTGCGTCTGCGCCACCGCTCGCGCTACCAGATCTCGGTCCGCTGGCGGGCCCCCGGCGGCACCGAGCGGTACGGCGAGCTGACCGCCGACCCGGTCAGCGACACCGTCGACGCGACCACCACCCTGCTCGTCCTGCTACGGGTGCTCGGCGAACACGAACCGCAGGCGCCGGCGCCCGCTCCCGCCGAGTCGCCGGCCACTCCGGCCGAGGCCCGCATCCTGGCCCTGCTCGCGGGCGGCGCGACCACCGCGCACGCCGCCCGCGAGACCGGCCTCACCGTGGACGGCGTCAACTACCACCTGCGCCGTCTGACCCGCCGCTGGAACGCGGCCAACCGCACGGAACTCGTCGCCCGCGCCTACGCCCTGGGCGTACTCACCCCCGGTACCTGGCCGCCGTCGGCCGCTCCCTCCGACTAGCGGGCCGACCGGACCGCGGACTCCCCGGCCGGGGCGGCTCGTCCGGCGGGCGCCCCGAACCTGGCCAGGCAGTGCCACACCTTCTTCAGGTCCTGCGGGTCGTGACGCCCCGTGCGGGCGGCGTCGCCGATGACCCGCGGGTCGAGGTGCCCGTCCTCGGCGATCCGCGCCCCCAGCTCGACGTACCGCGGACCGCGGAAGTCCGGGTGGCGGCCCAACTCCCCGACGGAGAGCCGGTACCCGGGGTGCCATTCGACCGGGCAGGGCAGCCGCCGGGCCGCGGCCTCGACGGGGGTGCCGCGGTAGCAGGCATCCAGGACCAGCGCCTCCATGTCCCGGCCCAGGGCGACCCGTCCGTGCACCTGCGCCTCGATGTAGTCGTCGAGGGTGTCCCGGTCGTCCGCCTCGGCCAGGCCGATGAGGGACATCCCGTCGGCGACCCCGAACGCCGTCGGGTCGACGGAGCTGTCCGGGTAGCAGAACGTGGCCCGCCACAACGCGTCCGAGGTCAGCCGGAAGTGCGCGGAGCCGAATCGCGGTGCGGCGCCGACCGCTTGGTGCCGGAAGTTCAGCGCGCCGTACACCGGCCGCTCGTGCGGGGCCGCCGCGTCGTACGCCCCGCCGAACATCCGGCTCTCCCAGCGCCATCGGTCGCCGCCGGGATGCGCCGTCAGCCCGCCGTTGCTGGTACCCGTGACGAACTGCGAGTGGTACGTGCCGTCCTCGGCCAGCGCCTCCAGGATCGGGCGCCCGCGCACCAGGCGGTCCGGATGCAGATTCAGGGTCACCCGCAGGGCCGGGTCGAGGGCGGGCCCGGACGACAGCGCCGCGACGTGACGCAGCGCCCGCACTCGCGCCCGCGGTGAGTGGGTGTCCCCGAAATTCACTGGATCTCCCTCGGCGCGGCTACATACCCTAGGCCAGAACCTAGTACCACTAGGTTTCCCCTCAGCCGGCCACCGACGCGCCAGGAGAACCCTTCACGATGAGACCACTCTCCGAGCAGGACATCCGCAACTCATTTGTCAACTGCTCCAAGGGCGAGGCCAAACGGCTGGCGATACCACGTGATCTGGCCGAACGGCCGTGGGACGACCTGGACTTCCTGGGCTGGCGAGATCCCGGAGCACCCGACCGCAGCTACCTGGTGACCGAGCGGGCCGGCCGGCCCACCGGTG
>NZ_LIQZ01000377.1 GCF_001418655.1 Streptomyces phaeochromogenes
AGGGGCGGCGGGGGCGAAATCATTGGCCGATCAACCGTCGAGGCGTACAACCCGTACGGCCCCCGCCGGCACCGCAAGCCGCCCCGCCGCCCGCTCACCGGTGAGCAGCTCAGTACCGTGCGCGTCGAGCGCGACCTTCGCATCGACGCCGGAGTGGTTGATCGCGAAGAGGAACGTCCCCGACTCCCCCACCCGCCGCACCACTTCGACATCCCGAGGCAGATCGGCCCGGGGCGCGATCCGCGCGTCATCGGCTGCCCAGCCGACGAGCGCGTCGAGCCCGTGGGCCCCGAGCCGCGTGGACACGTACCAGGCGGATCCCTCACCGAGCCGGTGACGGGTGACGGCCGGATGCCCCTCGGTGAGCCCGTCGGCGTACGTCCACACGGTCTCGGCGCCACGCGGCACGACGAACTCGGTCCAGACGTCCCCGGCGAGTTCGGATCCGTCGGGTCCGGTGATGCGGACGTGGTCGCCGGCGAGGAGCGGTGAGAACTCCTCGACGGTCAGGCCGAGTACGTCCCGCAGCGGGCCCGGGTACGGGCCCTCGTGCACGGCGTCGTGTTCGTCGACGATGCCGGAGAAGTACGAGACGACGAGGGTGCCGCCGTTCTCGACGTACTCCGTGAGGTTCTGTCCGGCGGCCTCGGTCATCAGGTAGAGGGCCGGCACGACGACAAGGGGATAGGCGGACAGGTCGGCTTCGGGGTGGGCGAAGTCGACAGTGAGGTGTCGGTCGTAGAGGGCTTCGTAGAAGGCGTCGGCGCGCTCGCGCGGGTCGTGGTCCTCGCTGGGGCGCCACTGGAGGTTCTGCGCCCACCAGGAGTGCCAGTCCCACAGGACGGCGGCGTCGGCCCGGGTGCGGGTGCCGCGGATCGTGCTCAACGAGTCGACGGACGCGCCGAGTTCGACGACCTCGCGCCACACGCGCGAGTCCGTGCCCGCGTGCGGCAGCATCGCCGAGTGGAACTTCTCGGCGCCGCGCCGTGACTGCCGCCACTGGAAGAACATCGCGCCGTCGGAGCCGCGGGCCACATGGGCGAGGGAGTTGCGGGCCATCTGGCCGGGGGCCTTGGCGGGGTTGCGGGTCTGCCAGTTGACGCCCGACGTGGAGTGTTCGAGCAGCAGCCAGGGGGCGCCGCCGGCGACGGAGCGGGTGAGGTCGGCGGCCATCGCGAGGTTCACGTGCGTACGGCGGCCGTCGGTGATCAGGTAGTGGTCGTTGGTGACGAGGTCGACCTCGCGGCCCCAGGCCCAGTAGTCGACGGAGTCGCACTGGCTGAGGGCGGTCATGAAGTTGGTGGTGACGGGGATGCCGGGCGCGAGGCGGTGCAGGATGTCCCGCTCGGCGACGAAGTTCTCACGCATGGTGTCGTCGGCGAACCGCTTGTAGTCGAGCGCCTGGGCCGGGTTGCCGACCGTCGGGGTCAACCGGGGCGGGTTGATCTGGTCGAGGTCCGCGTACCGCTGGCCCCAGAAGGCCGTGCCCCAGGCCTCGTTGACCGCGTCGACCGTGCCGTACGTCCTGCCGAGCCAGCGGCGGAAGTGCGCGGCGCAACTCTCGCAGTAGCAGGCCGAGACGGGGACGCCGTATTCGTTGTGGACGTGCCACATGGCGAGCGCGGGGTGTTCGGCGTACCGGGTGGCGAGCTTGGTGGTGATGTCCGCGGCGGCCGAGCGGTAGTGGGGGTTGCTGTGGCAGATGGCGCCGCGTGAGCCGAACTCGTAGCGGGTTCCGTCGGCGGTGACGGGCAGTGCTTCGGGGTGCTCGCGGTAGAACCAGGCGGGCGGCGCCACCGTCGGCGTACCGAGGTCGGCGCGTATCCCGTTCTCGTGGAGCAGGTCGAGGATTCGGTCGAGCCAGCCGAAGTCGTGGTTCCCGGGCTCGGGCTCCAGCAGGGCCCAGGAGAAGATCCCGACGCTGACCATCGTGACGCCGGCCTCGCGCATCAGCCGGACGTCCTCGGGCCAGACGGTTTCCGGCCACTGCTCGGGGTTGTAGTCCCCACCGAAGGCGAGCCTCGAGAGGCCCTTGGGGGTGGTCTCCGGCATGGATTGTCTCCCGGTCGATCGATCATTTGGGAACGTGCACACACAGCGCCAGCGGCGCAAGGCCAACATAACCGCACAGCAACAACCATTGACAAGTGTCCTGGATGTTTCTCTACTGTGAACGCTCACAGAAGCAGCACGGGCAAGCCGGAGGGGCTGAAACTCCCCGGAGGCGAGCCGCACAGGAAAAAGGGGCAGGCCTCCGCAGCAGGCGGAGACCACGGTCAGGGAGACAGATCCATGCCACACACGAAGCTGCGTCGCCTCGTGACCATCTCGGTCGCTGTCACGCTCGGCGCCACCGCACTTGCCGCCTGCGGCTCCTCGGACGACAACGACAGCGAGGCCGACTCGGGGCCGGTCTCGCTGACGTACTGGTCCTGGACGCCGGGCATGGACAAGGTCGCCGACCTCTGGAACAAGGGCCAGGGCAAGAAGGACCGGATCACGGTCACGGTCAAGAAGCAGGCGTCCGGCGACACGCTGGTCACCAAGATCCTCACCGCGCACAAGGCCAAGAAGGCCCCGGACCTGGTCCAGGCCGAGTACCAGGCCCTGCCGACGCTGGTCAGCAATGACGCGCTCGCCGACATAGCCGGCGACGTCGACGGCGTGAAGGACAAGTTCGCCGACGGCGTCTGGCAGCAGACCACACTGGGCTCGGACGCGGTGTACGCGATCCCGCAGGACTCCGGGCCGATGATGTTCTACTACCGCCAGGACCTGTTCAAGAAGTACGGCCTCGAAGTCCCGGGGACCTGGGACCAGTTCGCCGAGACGGCCCGCGCACTGAAGAAGAAGTCGCCGGAGACGGACCTGACCACCTTCTCCGCCAACGACTCCGGTCTCTTCGCCGGTCTCGCCCAACAGGCGGGTGCCAAGTGGTGGACGACAGAGGGCCAGAAGTGGAAGGTCGGCATCGACGACGCGGCGACGCAGAAGGTCGCCGACTTCTGGGGCGGCCTCGTCAAGGAGGGCGCGATCGACAACCAGCCGATGTACACCCCGGCCTGGAACAAGGCGCTCAACACCGGCAAGCAGATCGCCTGGGTCAGCGCGGTCTGGGCGCCCGGCACCCTGACCACCGCCGCGCCCGACACCAAGGGCAAGTGGGCGATGGCTCCGCTGCCGCAGTGGTCGCAGGGTGAAAGCGTCACGGGGAGCTGGGGCGGTTCGTCCACGGCCGTCACCACGGACTCCAAGCACAAGTCGGCCGCCGCGAAGTTCGCCGCCTGGCTGAACACGGACCCGGCGGCGCTCACCGCGCTCGCGAAGGAAGGCGGCATCTACCCGGCCGCCACGACGGCGCAGACCAGTGACGCGTTCACCGAGCCGCCGGCCTTCTTCTCCAACCAGAAGGACTTCTACACCCAGGCCGCCGACATCGCGAAGACCACGGCTCCCTCCGCGTGGGGCCCGAACGTGAACGTCGCGTACACCACGTTCAACGACGCGTTCGGTTCCGCCGCCAAGAACAAGTCGGACTTCGGCGCCGCCCTGAAGACGATGCAGGGCGAGACCGTCGCCGACCTCAAGAAGCAGGGCTTCGAGGTCGCGGAGTGACGAGCGCACGCCGGAAGTCGTACGGGGTCAAGGGGGCCCCGTATGCCTTCCTCCTCCCCGCGACGATCCTGTTCGCCCTCTTCTTCGCGCTGCCCATCGGCTACGCGGTGTGGCTCAGCCTGCACAAGGTCCAGGTCAAGGGCCTCGGCCTGGGCGCGGGCGCCCGCAAAGAGGTCTGGGCGGGCCTGGAGAACTACACCGACTCCCTCACCGACTCCCAACTGCTCGACGGAGCGGTGCGCGTGCTCGGCTACGGCGCCATCGTGGTGCCGGTGATGCTCGGGCTCGCGCTGCTCTTCGCGCTGATGCTCGACACCGACCGGGTCCGCCTCGCGCCGGTCACCCGGCTAGCGATCTTCCTCCCGTACGCCATTCCGGGTGTCGTCGCGGCGATGCTGTGGGGCTTTCTGTATCTGCCGGACGTCAGCCCCTTCTACTTCGTCCTCGACAAGCTGGGGATGCCGCAGCCGGATCTGCTGGACGGCGGGCCGCTGTATTTCGCGCTGTCCAACATCGCGGTGTGGGGCGGCACCGGCTTCAACATGATCGTCATCTACACCGCGCTGCAGTCCATCCCTGCCGAGGTGTACGAGGCTGCGAAGCTGGACGGCGCCACCCCGCTGCAGATCGCGATCAGGATCAAGATCCCGATGGTGGCGCCCTCGCTGGTGCTGACCTTCTTCTTCTCGATCATCGCGACGCTCCAGGTGTTCAGCGAGCCGACCACGCTCAAGCCCCTGACCAACTCCGTGTCCACGACCTGGAGTCCGCTGATGAAGGTGTACCAGGACGCCTTCGGCAAGGGTGACATCTACTCGGCGGCGGCGACCGCGGTGATCATCGCCTTCGTCACGTTGGTCCTGTCCTTCGGCTTCCTGCGGGCCGCGAACTCCCGTAACAAGCAGGAGGCAGCACAGTGAGTTCTCTTGCCGTCCGCAAGGCGTCCCCGGCCGCCGGCACGACGCCCGGCACCGCCCAGGGGCCGCCGCTGCGCCGCCGGATCGCCTTCGTCCCGACGGTGACGCTGCTGATCGGCGCGATCTACTGTCTGCTGCCGGTGGCGTGGGTGGTCATCGCGTCGACCAAGTCGGGCAGCGAACTGTTCTCGACGTTCACGTTCCTGCCGGGCACGGGCTTCGCCGACAACGTGACCGACCTCAGCGCCTACCGCGACGGCCTGTACTGGAAGTGGATGGGCAACTCCGCCCTCTACGCGGGCCTGGGCGCCCTCCTGTCCACCGTCGTCTCCGCGTTCAGCGGCTACGCCCTCGCGATCTACCGGTTCCGGGGCCGCGAGACCATCTTCAACATCCTGATGGCGGGCGTGCTGATGCCGCCGGTGATCCTCGCGATCCCGCAGTATCTGCTCATGGCCAAGGCCGACCTCACCGACTCGTACGCGTCCGTCCTGCTGCCGCTGATCCTGTCGCCGTACGGCGTGTATCTCGCGCGGATCTACGCCGCCGCGGCCGTGCCGGGCGATGTCGTCGAGGCGGGGCGGATGGACGGGGCGAGCGAGCTGCGGATCTTCACCCGGATCGCGCTGCCGATGATGGTGCCCGGACTGGTGACGGTGTTCCTCTTCCAGTTCGTGGCCGTGTGGAACAACTTCCTGCTGCCGTACATCATGCTCAGCGACGACGAGAAGTTCCCGATCACCCTCGGTCTGTTCACCCTGCTCGAACAGGGATCCAACACCCCGGCCCTCTACACACTGGTGATCACCGGCGCGCTGCTCGCGGTTATTCCGCTCATCGCTCTGTTCCTGGTCATCCAGCGGTTCTGGAGCCTCGATCTGCTGTCGGGAGCCGTAAAGTCGTGACCATGAGCCAATCGGGGGGCCGGCGCAAACCGCCGACGATTCACGATGTCGCGCGCGAGGCGGGAGTCTCACGAGGGACCGTCTCGCGCGTGCTCAACGGCGGGCACTACGTGAGTCCCACGGCCCAGGAGGCGGTCAACGCCGCCATCCGCAGGACGGGTTACGTCGTCAACCGGCACGCCCGCTCACTGATCACCGGACGCTCGGACTCGATCGGCTTCCTGCTCACCGAGCCGCAGGAGAGGTTCTTCGAGGACCCCAACTTCAACGTCCTGCTGCGGGGTTGTACGCAGGCACTGGCGGCGCACGACATCCCGCTGCTGCTGATGCTGGCGGGCACGGAGGACGAGCGGCGCCGTATCACCCGGTACATCACGGCGGGTCATGTCGACGGCGTCCTGCTGGTCTCCAGCCACTCCGGTGATCCCGTCGCCGAGCAGTTGCGCGAGGCGGGGGTGCCGCTGGTGATGTGCGGCAAGCCCATCGGCGTCGGCTCCAAGGTGAGTTACGTGGCCGCGGACGACCGGGACGGCGCCCGTGACATGGTGCGCCATCTGGTGTCGCTCGGCCGTCGGCGTATCGGCGTGGTGACCGGTCCCCTGGACACGCCTGGCGGTGTGGAGCGGCTCGCGGGCTACCGGGAGGTGCTCAGCGAGTCGGGCATCGACTTCGACGAGCGGCTCGTCGTCTCCGGTGACTACAGCCGGGCCAGCGGCGAGGCGGGTGCGGAACGGCTCCTGGCCCAGTGCCCGGACGTGGACGCCGTGTTCGTCGCGTCCGACCTGATGGCCCAGGGCGTACTCACCTCACTGGAACGGGCCGGTCGCCGCGTCCCGGAGGACGTCTCGGTGGGCGGCTTCGACGACTCCTCGGCCGCCCTGGCCGCCCGCCCCCAGCTGACGACCATCCGGCAGCCCTACGACCGGATCAGCGCCGAGATGGTGCGGGTGCTGCTCGCCCAGATCGGCGGGGAGGATCCGGCGGCGGTGATCCTGCCGACGGAACTGGTGAAGCGTCAGTCCACCTGAGACCGGCGCTTCACGCGGCTTTCCGGCGCTTCACGCGGCTTTCCGGCGCTTCACGCGGCTTTGAGGGGTGGGGCCCAGCAGCAGGTGCACACCCTCCACCGACAGCGTCACGGCCTCGGGCGAACCCGGGTCGATGGTGAGCGTCAGGCCGCGCCCGGGCCAGTGGGCCGCGATCATGCCCAGGGGTACGAGGTGGTAGCACTGGACGTCCGGCAGGGCCTGCGCCATGCGCTCCTCGGACGTAAAGACGAGGACGGCCCGGCCGATGACCGGCAGAGTCAGTTTCCGCGTCTCCGTGTCCGGGGCCGGCACCAGCACCTCGGTGCCGGCCAGCCGGGTCCGCGCGTCGCCGTCCAGGCCGTTGTGGGCCAGGACGCTCAGCGCCCGCAGGATCACATCGGACGAGTCGTCCGAGGGTGTCGCTTCGTGAAGTGAGCCGTTCATGAGGGTTCCGCTCGTGAGTCGCGGGCTGGACCATCCCTTGCCCGTCCGCGTCAAGTGTTCTTCGCATACCCCCGGCCCGCACTCTCATGCGAGGCCCGTATGGGTGTCCTGTACACTGAGTGACTGCGGAGGGGAGTAGTCCTGCGAACCGGTCGTCGACACACTGGAGCCCTCGGGTTCCCGGTGGCCGGGCCTGTGTGATCACACGGGTGGACGAGACCTTCGGCCAGGCATCGATGTGCCCGCGAGTCCTCGCGGCGCACCCGTCATGCCGGGCCGATCGGTTCTCCCGTCGCCCCGGTCGAGGGCGCTTCGCGAAGATCCGGGGGCCCGGTCCCTACAGAAAGCCACCCGGAATGCATCTCGACCCTCTGGCGATCCTCACCGCCTTCGGGCTGATCTTCCTCGCCGAGCTGCCGGACAAGACGATGTTCGCGTCGCTGGCCATGGGCACCCGTATGCGACCGCTGTACGTGTGGTTCGGTACGTCCACCGCGTTCATCGTGCACGTCGCAATCGCCGTCGGTGCCGGAAGCCTCATCGGTCTGCTGCCCGACTGGACCGTCAAGACGGTCTCGGCCGTCCTCTTCGCATTCGGCGCCTTCATGCTGCTGCGCAGTGGAGGGGACGACGACGAGGACGACGCCGGAGGCCGGACCGTCACCGGCTTCTGGCCCGTCTACACGACCGCCTTCATGGCCGTCTTCATCAGCGAGTGGGGCGATCTGACGCAGATCACGACCGCCAATCTCGCGGCCACCAACGGCGTCGCGTCCGTGGCCGTCGGTTCCGCCGCCGCCCTCATGTCGGTCTCCGCGCTCGCGCTGCTCGCCGGGCGGTTCATCGCCAAGCGCGTACCGCTGAAGACCGTGCAGCGGATCGGCGGGCTGTGCATGCTGGGGCTCGCCGTCTGGTCGGTCGTGGAGATCTTCACCGGCTGACGATCCGCACCCCCGGGGCGACCGGTCAGGAACGGAGAAGCGTGCTCCCACCCCTCGGCCATAGCGTGATTCCACCGGCGAGAAACCGGTCCGAACCGGTGACGACCGCCGGTGGAAATCACGACAGCGGAGGAGCCCGTCATGTCCGAAGGCCTCAGGACCATCACCTATCCCGTCAAGGACCTCGCCCGCGCCAAGGCCCTGTTCGGCTCGCTGCTGGGCGTGGAGCCGTACGTGGACGAGGCGTACTACGTGGGCTTCCGGGCGCCCGGCGGGCCGGAGGTCGGGCTCGACCCCAACGGTCACGCGAAGGGCCTGACCGCACCCGTTCCCTACTGGCACGTCGCCGACATCAAGGCGAGCCTGGCCGGTCTCGTCGACGCGGGCGCCGAGGTCGTCCAGGACATCCAGGACGTCGGGGGCGGCACGCTGATCGCCTCCGTGAAGGACGCGGACGGCAACGACGTCGGTCTCATCCAGGAGGCGTCCTGAGCGGGGTGAGCAACTCCGTAGCAAGGTGAGCAACTCCATGCAACTGCACTAGTTGCATGGTAAACAATGGCCGCCTTCTCTGTTACCGTGCGTATATGGCAGCAGAGACGGCCGCTCCCCGGCTTGAGGACCAGTGGCGGGACATCCTGTCGGTGCACGCGCGCACCATGTGCGAGATCGACCGCGAGCTCCATCCGCACGGCCTGGGCGCCAGCGACTTCGAGGTGCTCGACATTCTCGCGTCGACCACGACGACGGGCCCTGACTCCGACTCGCCCACGAGCAGGGGCTCGGGTCCCGTCGAGCAGTGCCGGGTGCAGAACATCGCCGACCGGGTCCATCTGAGCCAGAGCGCGCTCTCCCGCCTCATCGGCCGCCTGGAGAAGGAGGGCCTGGTGGAGCGAAGCGTCTGCCAGGAGGACCGCCGCGGGGTCTGGGTCGCCCTCACCGGCAAGGGCCGCGACCTGCACACCGAGGTACGCCCGCTGCAGCGCGCCGTCCTGGCCCGCATGCTGGCCAAGGGCTGAGCCGCCTCGGCAAGAGCCAGTCCCCCGGCGGCGGCCGAGTCACCCCCGCAAGAGCCGAGTCATCCGCCGGGAGCCGAGTCATCCCGCCGGGCGCAGCAGGTTCCGTACGGCCTCGAACGCCGCCGCGACCGTCTCCGGGTCGGCGCCCGGCCGGGCCAGCGCGCTCATCGGTATCGGTGTAACCGACGGCAGTCCGTCGTACGGGCTCAGTCCGTCCGGCGCGGGCCCGACCGCGGCGAGGAGGGCCACGCCCACGCCCGTGCGCGCCACGTCGAGCACCCCCGCGAGATAGCCGGCGTCGCCGACCACCGTGGCGGCGACTCCGTGCGCGGCGAGGGTCGAGATGGCCCGGCGGCGGATCGCGCACGGGTCCTCGATGGCGACCAGCGGGACCGGGGCCGGCGCGGGCGGCGGCGCCCAGCCGGGCGTGGCGTGCCAGGTCAGCGGGAGGCCGCCGACCGGAGTCCCCTCGGTGGCCGCCGCCTCCGTCACATACACCGCGACATCCACGCTGCCGCGCTCCACGGCCTCGACCAGCCGTGCCGAGCGGTCGATGCGAAAACGCACCCGGCAGCCGGGCCGCACCTCCTGGACGGCCGCGGTCAGCCGGGGCAGGAACTGGTCGGCGGCGTGCTCCGTGGACCCGATGGTGACGGTGTCGCCCTCGGTGTCGAGCAGCACCCGCACGGCCTCGTCGTGGACGGCGAGGATGCGACGGGCCTGCTCCACGAGGAGCCGCCCCTCCGGGGTGAACCTGGTGCCCCGGCCCTCGCGTTCGACGACCCGGCTCCCCAGCGTCTTCTCCAGCCTGCGCACATGCTGGCTGACCGCGGACTGGCTGAGGGCCAGGGAGTTGGCGGCGCGGTGGAAACCGCCGCAGTCGGCTATCGCGGTCAGGCTGCGCAGGGCCACGATGTCCAGGACAGGTTGGGGCATACCGCGACCGTAGCCCGTCGCCCTCATCGATCGCGATCCCTGATCGATTTCGATGCGGAATCGTCGTTGGACGGAATCCGCCCCGGCCGGTCATGATGAACCCATGGTTCCCACGACCGCTTCCGCTGCCCTTCTGACGCAGCGCCGAGTCATTGACTTCGGCGTGGCGTGCAGCGCGCGCTGTCGTTGATTCCCCGGCGGTCACCGGCGTTCCCGCTCGGCCCCCACTGATCGTGTCTCCCCTGTCCTGACACGTGTCGGCAGGCTGCCGCGCCTCCCCCTTCGCTCCTGCGGTCCTCCTTTCCCCCTGCCCTGAACAAGGGAGTTGCTTCCTCATGCCCTCCTCGCTGTCCGCCTCGCGGGCCACCCCACCGTCCGCCTCCTGGGACGAGCCCAAAGGTCTCGCCGCCCGGGGCACGCTGATCGTGCTGGCCGGCCGGGGCGAGCACGGTGGCGTGTACGAGCGGTTCGGCCGCCGTCTCGCCTTCGACGCCTATCGCGTACGTGCCCTCGGTGACCCGGTCGCCGATCCGTCCGTGCTCGACGAGGCGGCCAAGCTCCTCGCCGACGAGTCGCTGCCCGGTCCGAAGGTGCTGGTCGGCTCGGACACGGGTGCGCTGTACGCCGCTCGGCTCGCCGCCGAGCAGACCCCGGGGATCGACGCGCTGATCCTGGCCGGTCTGCCCACCGCCCCCTGGGCGTCCGGGAGTTGGGAGGCCGAGGTCGAGGCACGCACCGCCTGCCCGACCCACCAGGCACGCCTCACGAACGACCCGGGTTTCCGGCGCGGGGCACTGGACACGGCCCCGGACCTGCCGGAGCCGAGCCTGGACCTCGTACGGGTTCCGGTGCTGGCCCTGCACGGCGCCGAGGACACGGTCAGTCCACTCGCCGACGCGCTCAGCGCCTACGAGGGGCACCCCGACGTACGGACCGTGACCTTCAACGGCGGCCGGCACGACGTGCTCAACGACGCGCTGCACCGCACCGCCGCCGCCACGGTCGTGCTCTTCCTGGAACGGCTCCGCCTCTCCCCCCGAGCTGCCCGCGATCGCGGAGGGCCTCGCATGAGCGCCCGGGTGACGACGACGGTCGAGGAACTGCGCGAACTGCTCGACTCCGGGCAGCCCCCCGTCCTGCTCGATGTGCGCTGGGCGCTGGGCGACCCGCACGGCCGGGACCACTACGAGGCCGGCCACATCCCGGGGGCGGTGTACGTCGACCTGGACCGCGAACTGGCCGGTCCGCCGAGCCCGGAGGGCGGCCGTCATCCGCTGCCGGACCTCGCGGATCTGCAGGCGTCGGCGCGGAGTTGGGGCCTCAGCGAGGGGCGGCCGGTCGTCGTGTACGACGACCTGGGCAACACGGCCGCCGCCCGCGCCTGGTGGCTGCTGCGCTGGGCCGGAGTCCCGGACGTGACCCTGCTGGACGGGGCGTTGGGCGCGTGGCGGGCGGCGGGGCTGCCGTTGGAGTCGAGTCCGGGTGCGACAAAGCCGGATACGGAGACACCTGGTCCGGACGCGCCGGAGCCGGGTGACGTCGTCCTCCGGCCGGGCGGACTGCCGGTGACGGACGCGGACGGGGCAGCTCAACTGGCCGTCACAGGGCTGCTGTTGGACGCCCGCGCCGGGGAGCGCTATCGCGGTGAGCAGGAGCCGGTCGACCCTCGCGCGGGCCATATCCCGGGCGCGGTCTCCGCCCCGACCGGCGAGAACCTCGCGGCCGACGGGACGTTCCTGCCGCCCGAGGAGCTGCGCAAGCGGTTCGAGGACCGCGGTGCCGGTGAAGCAGCCGTGATCGGCGTGTACTGCGGGTCCGGTGTCACCGCGGCCCACCAGATCGCCGCCCTCGCGATCGCCGGGTTCGACGCGACGCTCTTCCCCGGCTCCTGGTCGGCCTGGTCCGCCGATCCCGCCCGCCCCGCCGCGACCGGGCCCCTGCCGTCCTGATCCGCACCGAGCAGTCCCGAACCGCCTTCGGCCGTCCCGAGAGGAAGACCGCCATGCCGACGAAACAGATCGGGGTGACAGCCCCCGTACTGGAGAAGCCCGAACCGCCCGCCGAGCCCTCACCCGCCCGCGTCACCATCCGCGGTACGGCGCATCTCCCCCGCCGCCGCCTGTCCGTCCCCCGTTCCGTACGCCGTGCCGCCGGACCGGTCGGGCTGGTCCTCCTGTGGTTCCTCGGCTCCGCCACCGGTGTGCTCCCGGAGTCCGTGCTCGCCTCGCCCGTGGACGTCGTACGCCAGGCCGTCGAGCTGACGAAGACCGGCGAACTGCCCGACGCCATCGCCGCGTCCGGGCGCCGGGCGGCGACCGGGTTCCTCATCGGAGGGACGGTCGCGCTGTCGCTGTCCCTGCTCGCCGGGCTGTTCCGGCTCGGGGAGGACGTCATCGACTCCTCGATGGGCATGTTCCGGGCGATCCCGTGGGTCGGTCTGATCCCGCTGTTCATCGTCTGGTTCGGCATCGAGGAGACCCCAAAGATCGCGCTCGTGGCGCTCGGTGTGACCTACCCGCTGTACTTCAACATCTACGGCGGCATCCGCTCCACCGACGCCCAACTCGTCGAGGCCGCACGGATGATGGGGCTCGGCAGGTTCGGACTCATCAAGTACGTCATCCTGCCGAGCGCGCTGCCCGGTGCCCTCGTGGGACTCCGGTACGCCCTCTCCACCGCCTGGCTCGCCCTCGTCTTCGCCGAGCAGATCAACGCCGACGCAGGCCTCGGCTATCTGATGAGCAACGCCCAGCAGTACTTCCGTACGGACGTCATCGTGCTGTGCCTCGCCGTGTACGCGCTGCTCGGCCTGGCCTGCGACTTCGCCGTACGGGTCCTCTCGCGCCGCCTGTTGAGCTGGCGTGCCTCCTTCGAAGGCGAGGCGTGACCATGACCGCGAACACCGTGAACACCCTGAAGTCCCAGCCCGCGCCGGCGACCGCTACGGCAGTGGCGAACAGCGTCGAGATCCGGGGGCTGTCCCGCGCCTTCGACGGCAACACCGTGCTGCACGAGCTCGATCTCGACATCCGTGAGGGCGAGTTCGTGGCACTGCTCGGCCACAGCGGCTGCGGCAAGTCGACCCTGCTGCGCATCCTGGCCGGGCTCGACGACGAGATCGGCGGCGAGGTGACCGTGCCCGCCCGGCGCAGCGCCGCGTTCCAGTCGCCGCGGCTGCTGCCCTGGCTGAAGGTGTGGCGCAATGTCGTACTCGGGCTGCCCGGCCGGCCCGACCGGGCGCTGGCCGACAAGGCGCTGGACGAGGTCGGTATCGCCGAGCGCGCCACCGTCTGGCCCAAGACGCTCTCCGGTGGTCAAGCCCAGCGCGTCTCGCTGGCCCGCGCCCTCGTCCGTGAGCCCGAACTCCTGCT
>NZ_LIQZ01000378.1 GCF_001418655.1 Streptomyces phaeochromogenes
GGTGCGGGTGCGGGTGCGGGGTGACAAGACACCCCATGCAGCTTTCGGGTCAAGCAGCTGCCGAGTGAGGCTGGGACGGAGGTGCTGAAGGCGATCGCTTCGTCGAACTTCTGGTGGTTGGTCAGGCAGTGGTGGAGCTGGCCGAGCATGCGGTTGAACAGATTGCGGAGGGCCGCATGGCAATGGTCGCCGGTGCCCCGTCGGCGGTTGTAGTGATCGTGTGCGCCGGGAGAGGCAGTCAGCGCGGCGAATGCCCAGTGCCGGCCGGTTGCGGCCAGTCGGTTGTTCTTGATCCGGCGGTGGGTGACGTGGCGGCTCATGCCGGACTGCCGAGTCACCGGTGCACTTCCTGCATAAGCCTTCAGATTGCCGGCGTGAGTGAACCGGGCACGGTAGTCGCCGATCTCGGCGAGAATCCGTGCACCGGTGAGCGTGGCCAGGCCGGGGAAGCTCGTGATGATCTCCGCGTCGGGATGCTGCAGGAACAGCTCTTCTGTGTCGGATGCCAGGTCGTCGCATGCCTTGCAGGCTGCGTCGAGCTGGGCAAGGAGGGCGAGTGTCTGTCGTCCCATCGCCTTCTCGACCAGGGCGGGCTGGCGAAGGCGGCCCCGGCAAAACACTTGAAGCAGCCGGTCGGTTTCTGCCTCGATACGGCGTTGGCGTCCGGCTCTGGTGACGGCGGTCCTCAGCCGTCCGCGGGTCAGGCGGGCGGCCTCCGCCGGAGTGGGCGTGATCGCCAGGATCGTGCGGGCCTCCCGGGACAGCAGCCGCTCGCGCTTCGCTGCGAACGCCTCGAGGATCGCGGGGTAGTACTCGCGCAGGTGTGATCGGAGCCGGCTGTGGGCGCGGGTGCGGTCCCAGACCGAATCCTGCTGAGCTCGCGCGAGGACGGCAATGGCCCTGACCAGGTCGGAGTCGGCCGGCAGTGAGCGGTGGAACTCGGTGTCCGTGCGCAGGATGTTCGCCAGGACGGCGGCGTCCTGGTGGTCGGACTTCTTCCGGGAGACGGTGTGCCGGTCGCGGTATCGGGCGACGGCCATCGGGTTGATGGCATAGACCGGGTGTCTGGAGGCCCGCAGGCAGGCGACCAGGAGTCCGCGGGAAGTCTCGATCGCCACCGGGATGGGATCGTCCGGGCTGTCACCGTGCTCGGCGAGCAGATGCAGCAGCTCCTGGAAGCCCGCTGCGTCATCTCTGATCCTGAGTTTGCCGAGCAGTCGGGCATCGGAGTCGACGACCGCGACATCGTGGTGGTCCTCAGCCCAGTCAATTCCGCAGGTTGCGTGCACGATGCGCTCCTTTCAACGCTTCGCTGCCGGTCGGCATCGAGCCGTGGCAGGACCACCCGGCGACCTAATAGAAGCGCTCTTGGGCGCACCACCCCATCAGCCGTCCGTGGTCCCAGCCCTGCCCAAAGTCCTCGCTCTCGTGAAGAGCTCGAAGGCTCTGGCCAATTGGGAGGTGGCTCTGAGAACGGCTCGAATCACGGCACGGTACGGCGACTGGAGTCGATATGGCAGGGGCCTGAACCGCGTCCGTCTTGTCGAAGCGCTCCTGACGCTGCGTATATCCCAGACGTCTCGCTCTGGCCCCTGCTGGCTGGCTCAACCGGCCAACCCACATGTCTATTAGGCGTACTCGTCCTGTCGTAACCGCTGCTACCTACGCAGGCGCAAGATCAAGCACACCATCCCAAAACCGAAGAATCAGCGGGCTAACCGCACCCCCGTACCGGAGCACCCGAGTACGGACTGGCTCCCGGCCGACTGTGCCGACTGTTCGGACAGGGCAGCTGACCGGTCCGGCACACCAACACCGCCGCTCGCTCACACAGTTTCGCGCCTCGTGGCTTGCTGACTTGTGACTTGTGGCTGATGCACAGGACCCCCGGTATCCGCGGCTCGAACCTTTCCTGGCTCATCCTCTCAAGGAAGGCCTCGGCGTGCGCCCCGCCATCAGGCCCGCCAGAGCTGCCCGCGATGAGACTCCCGTCTTGCGGTAGACCCGGGAGATGTGGGTCTCGACCGTGCGGCGGCTCAGGCAGAGTCGTTCGGCGATCGCCGGGCTGGTGAGGCCGTCGGCGACGAGGTCGGCGATCTCCCGTTCGCGGGCGGTCAGTTCGGCGAGGCGGCGCTCGGGCCCGTCAGCGGCGGCGGCCACCACCGGGCCAACCGCCTCGGCAAGACCGGTCAGCATCCCGCAGCCCCCGGCCACGGCGAGCCGCCGCCCCCGGTGCCAGGCCGCCTGCCCGCGCCGCGAGCCACCCGGGTCCGCCGCCGACAGGGAGGCGCCGAAGAGCAGGGAGAACGCCTCCCAGAACACCCCTCCGCTGCGGGCGCTCTCGTCAGCCGCCGCCACGAACAGGTCCGCCGCCGCCTTGTCGTCACCGAGACCGAGGCGTATCTGCGCGGCGCTGCGCATGGCAGAGGCCCGCTGCACGGGCAGATCGAGCCGCTCGGCCTCCTCGCGGGCCCGCTCGGCCCAGTCCTTCGCCGCGTCCAGGTCACCCATGGTGACGGCGGCGGTCACCAGGACCTCCAGGAACAGCGGACGCATGGAGGGCTGCATCCGCCGCAGGCCGGGGCCGCCGGCACGCAGGACCGCCTCCCGGGCACGAGCCGGGTCGCCGGCAGTGAGCGCCGCGTAGCCGAGTACACACCAAGCGATGGACGCCCACCAGTTGACGCCAAGACCCGCCGCGGCGACCGCCTCCTCGGCGGTGGCCAGTGGCCGCGGATCGCCCGGTGGGCAGGCGTCGACCAGGGCGTGGGCCCTGGTGGCGAGGACGAAGGCGAGCAGTTCGTCACTGCCGATGCCGCGGGCGATGTCCTCGGCCTCCTCGGACAGTTCCACCGCCGACGCGAGCCGGCAGGTCTGGGTGCGCACATGTGTCTTGCACAGGAGAAGGTGGGGCAGGAGGTATATCTGGCCGGTGCGGCGGGCAATGGCCAGGCCGCGATCGGCGTGCCGCTCGGCGTCGGCGAAGCGCTCCAGGAACGCCTCCGCCCAGGCCAGCCGCACCAGCGGCTCGCACAGGCCGGTCAGATCGCCGTCCGGCAGCGAGTCCACGAGGGCCGCCGCCCGGCGGGTGAAGTCGTCCGCCGCAGCCGTCTCCCCCTCGTACGCCTCCCCCAGCGCCGCGACGCTCAGCGCACCCGCCACCCCCGTCTCGTCCCCGAGGGAGCGGGCCACCTCCAGGGTGTGTGCCACCTCGGAGCGCACCGCCGGGTACGAGGTGTCGTGCGGGGCCGAGGAGCCCAGCTCCAGGCCCAGCGCCACCTGGTCGGCGAGCGACGGCGCGGGATCAGTGCGGTGCAACTCTCGGCGGAGCAGGGCGACCGCCTCCGAGTAACGCCCGAGATGGCGCTCCATGACGGCACACAGCACGACAGCAGACGCCCGCGATCCCGTCCCGTCGCCCGGGTCGGGCAGGGCGATCACCTGGTGCAACAGGTCCCGGCTCTCCCGGAGCCGGCCGCCGACGCCCAGCGCCCGGGCCCGCCGCAGCATCAACTCGCGCCGTCTGGCCGCGTGTTCCGGCGTGTGCGGAAGATGCCGCAGCACCACCTCAAGCCAGTGCGCGCTGCTCGCGGGCGCCGTCTGCGCGGCCTGCTCGGCGGCCTCGTCCAGCACCGCCGCCGCCCGCGGGTCCCAGTCGGACAGCGACTGCTCGGCGTGGTGCGCCCGCCCGGCCAACGGGGCGCCGGTACGGGCGAGTTCGGCGCCGACGAGCCGGTGGATCTCCGTGCGCTGCCATGGGTCGGTGCCGTCGCGGACGAGGCTGCGCAGCACGGGGTGACGCAGCGCGATCCGCCCGTGCGTGCCGGTGCGCAACAGGTCGCGCCGGGTCAGTATGGCGAGATCGTCGGCCAGTTGCCCCGGCTCGTGGCCGGTCACCGGGCCGAGCAGCGCGGGCGTGGCGTGGTCGCCCAGAGCTGCCACCACTTGGACGAGCCGGCCCTGCGACGGCGTCAGCGGGGTCAGCTCGTCGAGCAGTAGCGCCCCGAGGCCGGTCGTGGACAGTCGGCTCACCGACGCGCCCTCGCGGTGCGCCTGGAGCAGGGTCAGCAGGTACAGCGGGTTGCCCTCGCTCGCGGTGAAGAGCCGTACGGCCTGGTCGCGGGCCAGATCAGGGGTGAGCAGTTCGACGCAGTCCCGCTCGCCGAGCGGGCCGAGGACCGTCCGCTGTACCGTGCCGGTCTCCGTACCGCGGGTGAGGGTCGCGGCAAGCGGCGCGGGGCTCTGCCGGTCGCGGCGGGCGAGGACCAGCAGGACGCGGGCGTGCACGGGGTGCCGTACGAGATGGTCGAGAAGTTCCAGCGATGCGGCGTCCGCCCAGTGCATGTCATCCAGGACCACGACCAGCCCAGACGCCGCGGCGTGGGTCAACAGGGCGGCGGTGGCCCGGTGCAGGTGGAAGCGGTCCGTGCTGCGGGGAGCCCCGCTCAGCACCGGGGCGACCTCGGCAGCCTCCGGGAAGGATTCGACGACCTCCGGGGCGAGGTCGGAGAAGGCGTCGGTGAACGGCTGGAACGGGATGTGACGTTCGTACTCCGTCGCCCGGCCGCGCAGCACCGCTGCCCCGCGGCGCGTCGCGGCCAGGCACAGCTCGTGGACCAGCCGGCTCTTGCCGATGCCCGCCTCACCGCCGACGTCCAGCACCGCCGGGCGGCCGGGCACGTCCCCCACCAGTTCCGCCAGCAGCCGGTCGAGCCGCGCGAGTTCCGCCTCTCTGCCGACCAGCGGTGCCTGTTCCGTCGTCATACCCTCACGCCCCCGCGACAGTTGGTGCCCCCGCACATTCTGTCGTACGCCACTGACAACCTGTGGCTTCGTGTCCTCGATCTCACGCCGCGTCGACGGCTACGCGTCGACGGCGAGCCGCCGGCCCGAGCGGATGGGCGTCGATCAGCGCGGGACGGGCAACCCTCGTCCGGGTGGGATGATGGGGCTCCTTGGAAATCCCCAACCTCTGCTCGGGGTGCCATCAGACCTGCTCGACGGGTCTCCCCACCTGTTCCGGGCCTGTCCTGGGATGGGACACCAATGGCGAGGGAGCGCCCGATAGCCCGTCAGGGTCCGGGTGGTGTGTAGTTGCACATGCCGTAGCGGCATGTGGTGTCGTCGAGGGCACCACAGCACGAAAGGCCCTGTCTGCGATGTACCCCTCCGCCATGCCTCCCCGCGAGGTCAAGATCGGCGATGCCGCCGCCTTCGCCGGAACCACCCCGCGCGCCATTCGTCACTACCACCAGATCGGTCTGCTGCCGGAGCCCGAGCGAGGCGGAGACGGACGCCGCCGCTACGGCTACGACGACATGATCCGCCTGCTGTGGATCCGCAAGATGTCCGAGGCCGGCATCAGCCTGGACGACATGCGGGCCGCCTTCAACGAAGCCCGGGACATTGAGGACGTCCTGGGCCGGCTGGAGGAGACC
The DNA here is from genome assembly GCF_001418655.1 of Streptomyces phaeochromogenes. Taxonomy (GTDB): domain Bacteria; phylum Actinomycetota; class Actinomycetes; order Streptomycetales; family Streptomycetaceae; genus Streptomyces; species Streptomyces phaeochromogenes. Next base: position 5,439 of record NZ_LIQZ01000378.1, read on the forward strand.
CTGGCCGCCCAGGAGGCCGACATCAAGCGTCAGCGGGCGGCCGTCCAGCGCCTGCGGGTCGTGGGCAGCCCACTGGGCTTGCTCTCCCCGTTGGTCACGGACCGGCTCAGCCACCTGCCTTCTGGCGCACTGCGCCCCTCCGACCTCGAGGCCCTGCTGGTCACGGAACGGATCTTCGGGCCGCTGGGCGCCGCAATTCAGGCCAGCGTGTTCATCATCCTGGCGACCCATCCCGGCCTACGGGCCGAGGCAGACCGCCTCGACACGGCCGACGCCGCCCTCGATGACACCGTCGACCCCCACGACCCGCAGGTCGAGGAACTCGCCGCGCAGCACTGCGCCCACCACAAGGCCCTGCACCAGGCCATTGAAGCGGCCGGAATGGACGTGGCCGAGGAGAAGCTCTTCGACCTCTACGACGCCGAGGCGAGCGGCGAGGAGGAGGTCCAGATGAGCGCCTTCGAAGCGGTAACCAAGATGCCCTACGGCTTCTCCGCGGCCCGGACACGGTGCGTGGAACTCACAGGACAGCTCCTTGCCGAGTACATCTCCACAGACAGCTGATCGCTGGTGTGGCCGTGGGTGAGGATCCCGGATCGGCCACCGACACGAAGCCAGCGTCTCGACGTCTCGACACGGCCCGCATACTCCACGAGTGGGAAGCCCAAGCCGACGACCCGGGCCACGCTCCTTGAAACTCCCCACTTCGTTGAACACCAGAGCGAGTGTGCGAGGAGCATCCCTGGCCGTTTTCACGGCTCTGGCCGCGGTTCCGTGATCCCGCTTGATCGTCAAAGTCCGGGCGGAGGAACGGGCCAGGGGATTCCATCTGGTGAGTTGTTTGTCGGCCGTCCAGCCACCACGTAGTCGTGATACTCGTCCTGGACCAGGCCAGCGTTGACCCACCTTCCGCGTGCCGCACCGGTGATGTCTTCGGCGGCTGCGAGGGCGGCAAGCGGGTCGTCGCGAGTCGCGACAAGGCGGCCGAACTCCTCTTCCTCATCGTCGGTGCAAAGAGGAGGGAACTCGACCACGTCAACGAAGGTCTCGTGACCGACGTCTGCCACAGTGTGCAGGTAGATCTCGTAGCGGATCTTGACCGGTCTGAGCTCGATGTAGCGGATGCCGGGACGCTCGGGTGAGCCGGCAGGGCCGAGGAACTGCTCGATTGGTCGGCCCCGTCTCAGGGCCCCAAGGGCGAAGGACTCCGTCAGATAGCGCACGTGAGAAGCGTAGAGGGCCTGCGGGGACCGTCGGCGTGATGCTCATGGCTGGGTGAGGATGCGGGGCCGGAGGAGTTCGAAGGATGCCCGGCCATACATGGCTCGCTTGAGTGTTTTCACCCGGTTCACGTGCCCCTCGACAACCCCAGAACTCCATTCCAGGGTGAGGCCGGCGGTGACGGCGTCGAGGTCCTGGCGGAGGAAACCGGCGAAGCCCTGCATCGGTTTCGGGGCGTCCTGTTCGGCCTGGCGGATCCACTCCAGCAGCAGGAATCCGTGCCGGTGACGGACGAGATCGGCGAACGCACGGGCGAGGTCGCAGGCCCGCGTGACGTCCGGACAGGCGAGCCGGACCTCCAGCAACCTGCGATCCTGACTGTCGGTGAGGGTCTCGCGGGGCCGCATGATCCACGAAGTGATCTTCCGCGGGCTGGGTATGTCGGCCCGGACCGGTTCAGCGGTGCCCGCCCGCAGAGCGGCGAGGTGCTTGCGGACCACCTGACGGCTGCCGCGGTAACCGCATTGGTAGATGTCCTGGAACAGGCGGGTGCCGCTGACCTGGCCCTGTGTCTCGGTGAAGCGGGCATTGAGGTATGCCTTGAACGGCTCCAGAACGCCGTTGGGGCGGCGGTCGCGGGCGGAGGCCAGCAGTTCATCGAGGTCGGTGTCGCGGAAGCGGCGTACGGTCTTGCGGTCGAGATTGAGGCGGCGGCCGATGGCGCTGATGGTCCAGCCCTTCTCCACCAGGCGGTGGATGTCCTCGTAACGGTGACGGGTCCGTTCGATGATCTGGGTGCGGGACAGTTCCGGCACGGTCGGCTCCGTCGCTTGCTCGGCGTGTTTGCGCAGGCAGTTGCGGTGCTGGTGGCAGGTCTTCTCCACCGCGGCGGACAGGTTCTGCAGCAAATGCCACCGATCGGCGACCTCCAGGGCGTCCGGGGCGGCTTCCCTGACCGCCTTCGTGTAGGCGCTGGCCCGGTCCCTGCAGATGATCTCGGCACCGGGATGGTCCTTGAGCCAGGCCGCGAACCTCTCGGAGGTGCGGTCGGGAAGCACATCCACGACTCGGCACCGGCCTCGACGTCGACGAGGACGGTGCCGTACGTGCAGCCCTTACGGAAGGCGAACTCGTCGACCCCCAGCACCTGCGGGGCACGGTCTGGTACCGGCGGCGCCGTCAGGAGCCTGAGCAGCCGGGTGCGGCCGGCGGCCACCCGAAGACGCCGGCACAACCGTGCGGCCGGACGGCCGCCCAGTTCGATCGCAATCGACCGCAGCCAGCCTGTCAGTCCGGTGCTGGAGCGGCGGTGCCGCTCGGACAGGCCCGGCACCTGCTCGACGAACGTCCTGCGGGCACAGCTCCTCCGGTCACAGAAGTACCGGCGAACCCGCAGTCGGACTATGACCCGGCGAAATCCCAACGGCCTCTCATCCAGGCCGCGTTGATACGTGCTGTGTGTGCGTCTCGCCTGCCTGTGACAGTCCGGACACCAGCCAGGGCGAGCGGTGGACGCCGCCTCCACCACAACGACGTCGGAGGAGTCGCTGACGCGCTCCACTCGCACATCGATCCCGGGAAACAGCACAGCCTCAACCGTCTCGCTTGCCATGCCGGGACATACTCTGCCGAAACGATCCCTCGCTCACCTCCCTGACCTGGGGATTCACGGAACTGCGGACAGAGCCGTTTTCACGAATCCCCATCAGGGACGGGTGGGCCGAACGGATGCGGAAACTACGTAACCGATCTACGTAACAACACGATCGTCCCGGCCGACGCCCGGGGATGAATCAAGACCCGTAGGGGCCGCCGCCGTTGCCGCATCGGGAAGGCTCCGGGGATCACGGGGAGGGCAGATGTTGATCGCTGGCGTAGTGGCGGGGATCGTCCTGATCGTCGTATGGGTGGTCCGGCGGTCGGACGGCCGGTACCGGTTCCGGCCGTCGTTCGAGGCGGCCTGCGAGGTCACGGTCGGCGGCCGGTGACTCGTGGCGTACTCCGGGCACCGCAAGGTGATCCGCCTCGCGGACCCGGCAACGCGCGAGGACACGGCGGTCGGCGGTCCTCACGGACTCGCGCACCTGGATCCGTACGCTGTGCGAGGCCGACGTCGACGGCAGGCCCCTGCCGGCGTCCGGCGGCCGGGACGGGGTCGTCCGGCTCTGGGATCTGGAGAACCGAGGCGCGCGGGTGGCCTCCCTCACCGGTCACCGCGGCTGGGTGTACGGGCTGTGCACGGTGCGGGTCTCGGGGCCGCGACCTGCTGGCCTCGGCGGGCCGGGACGGCGCGATACACATCTGGGACCCGCGCGACGGCCGGCTGGTGCGCACGATCGTCACCGGCCCTCGGAGGGGGTGGACCACCGCCCGGTGTCAGGTGCGGACAGGCGGGCGAACGCTGCTCGCGGCCGGGCACGGCAACGGCACAGTGACCGTGTGCCACGCCAAGTGGGCTCAGGAGGAATGAGGGCGGGCCACCCCGCGTGCGTGATGAAGCGAAGCCACTGATGAATGGGCTGTCGACCAAGATCAACCTGTCCACGCGGAGCTTCGCGTGGTTGTGTACCCACCGAAACCGATCTGGACAGTCAGGCCCTCCGGTTCCTGTCCGGCCTGCTGCGGACTCGACGCCGCGGGCTTGCCCCGGTGGCCCCGCCTCTCGGCGGACCGGCAGGCCTGGCCCCGAGTTTCCTGGATAAGTTGATCTTCGAGGGCATCGCTGCAGGTCGGCTTGGCTTTGAGGGGTTCGTAACTGTATGGCCCAAGCTTAATGAGCGCTTGGTCCTGCGGTGGTGTCCGGTTCGCAGATCAGGCATCTCGCCAGGGGGTCGCGCTAGCTGGGCGGCCACCGGAGAGCGTGCCCACCGAGCGACATCAGCGGCGAGCCGGGCCCGCGCACCCCGTCCTCGTACCGCCAGTAGCTCAGGCCGAAGGCCCCGGAAAGGAACCCGGCGAGGAAGCCCAGCGCCAGCGGGCCGACCGGGTTGGGGGCGCCCTCCTCGACCACTTGCCCGCCGACCTGGAAGATCGCCACCCCGAACCCGAGCGCCGCCGCTACCCCGGCCAGGCCCAGCAGCAGCCATACCCACCGGCGGGTCCTGGTCGCGGCGACACTGAGCACCTTGAACTTCAGCGGCTTCTGGCAGCTCCCGCATTCCAGCGCCTCCACCCGCCGGCCCTTCTCCGGCCGCTCGATGTCGATCGGGTAGAGAGCAAACCGGCGGACGACATGGCTGCTGTGAATGTCCTTGGACACCATGTGCGCATAGCTCAGACCTGGATACGGACCCAATTCCCGCTTGCTCATAGCAGACTCCCTGTATCGGATACCTGTCGGACCGTCAAGATGATCGATCAGTCCTCCCCCACCAGCTGTTCCGTGGACTCACGGCCCCGCCGGTCGGCGGGTCCCCACATGCTCAATCTCCGTCACTCGGGGCGCGCAGGACGTCGTCCACGTCGAAGCTGAACGTCGGCGTCGGGTACAGCGGGTCGGGGACACCGGTGGTGTCGGGCACGTCGTACGGGTCGGCGGTGGGCTTGCCCTCGGGGCTGCAGACATGCGGCGCCGCCGGAGGCGACAGCTCGTACTCGGACACCCGCTCGGTCCTGAATTCCACGTCCCCGCCGCCGATGTTGACGCCCTCGGACCCGGTGCTGATCTGCTCGGGCAGCTCCTTGCGCTTGAGGGGCCTCCCGACGTACACCGCGACCAGGGCCCCCACGCAGACGCTGCGGTCACCGGCGTAGAGCCTCTCCGGCGGTTTCACGAGGTGCTCCTTGCGTCCGTCGACGCGCAGCTCGGTCCGCTTCACGGAGTCCATGTCGAAGTAGTAGTCCGGCGGGGCCTCCGTGGCGCTGGTCGTGTTCTCTCCGGCGCCCCCCGAGCCGTAGGTGAGCTTCCAGAACTCCACCTGAACGGTGACCGTTTCGCACAGCGGGCCGGTGTAGCCCGCCACACTCTCGTCGATCGTGACCGGGTCCTTGGAGGTGTCGACGCCTGCGGCGGGGGCATCGGCTGCTATTCGCACCCAGCGCATGATCTGCTCCGTCGTCCACTCCCCGTTGGGGTGGCAGCCCTTGGCGTTGGTCGGGTAGGGCGGGGAGGGCGTGGCCGACGGGGTGGTCGGGGCGGCGGTGGCAGTGCCGGTCACGGAGGGCGTGGCGGCCGATGCGTCGGTGCCGTCTCCGTCGCCCGAGCAGCCGGCCGTCAGCAGCGCGACGGCCGCCAGCAAGGCGGTGACCGGAGCGGCGGCATACCGAGCCGGTCGGTTACGTCCCGTTGGGGTGACGGCGCGGGCCAGCCACCGTACCCGGTCTCCTGCAGACTCCAGCAACGTCATCCTCCTGACCTGTGCTCAGTGGCTCTCCGGTCGCGCACGGTTCACCCTCGATCAAGAACCTCTCCTAAGCGGACGCTGAAGAAATCAGTAGAACTACGCAATCGGCTACGTATGTTCGCCGGCCACGGAGTTGCCGCAGTGGCATCCTCTCCACGGATCAAGCTTTGTGCCCCCGGGGGCTGTCGCGCGCCGATGACGGCTGCGCGGCGTTCGTAGCAGCGGGCGAGGCGCTGGAAGGCGTTCTGTCGGGGTGGGTTCGTTCGACGTGCCGGCGTCGGCTTGCCTGGATCGGCGCCTTCTCACCCTTGTGGGCGACCCGGCCGTGCAGACCGCGCTGGCCGAGCAGGGCCGTGTCTTGTCCGAGTCGTAGTCGGCGTCCAGCGGCACTGCGATGTCGTTGGGCAGCGGGCCCAGGGCCACCCGGGAGGAAGCGTATGGCCGCTGTCCGCTGTCCGCTGTCGGGAGCCGGGAGCCGGGTCGATGCAACGGGGGACGTCGGAGTCGAGGTAGTCGTGGGCTTCGGGACTGCCTCGCCTCGGTGTTGCGCATGCTGCGCCCGACGTGCTGTCGGCCGAGCTCCTGCAGGCCCTCGGCGAGGCACCGGTTGCCGACGGTTCACAAGACATATCCCGTACTTCATGAGCACTCTGAACTACCTTGAGTAGAGGGGGTGTTGGGGGAACCGTCCGCTACCGGCACAGCATCGTTACAGGCATGAATAGCGGCCGTTGACACGGCGTGCGCGGCAGCCGTCATGCAGCGCGTCTGGAGCCGGAGGTTGAGCATGCGACGAGGGGAGAGATCGTGACGTATGCGAGGGCCCGGTTGGTCTGCGGGGTCGTGATGACGTGCGCGACGCTGCTGGCCGGCTGTACGGACGGTGGCAGCGGTCCGAGCGGGGAGACGACGCGAGGGTCGGGCCCGCATGCCGCCCGAAGTGATGGTGACGCGGAGACCGGGTCGGCCACAGACACGAACGCGGGCACCGGCGCCGGTGCCTTACCCGCGGCCTCGCCGACCGAACAGGCGGACCCGGCGAAGCAGCCGCATACCGCGGCCGAGGCGCGGGCGTTCGTCCGGAAGGTGATCGCCGATCCGGGGCTTGTCGGGTCGGGGGCGGCGCCGGGGACGCCGTACGAGAGTGACCCGAACACCTGGGCCGTGCTGGGCGAGGACTGCGCATGGCAGCGGGAGGGGCTGCCGAAGGACGTACTGGCCACGCTCACCCGGCATTTCGAGATGCCCGCGAGCGGTGCCGAGGTACCGGTGCGGCTGTCAGTCACGGTCACGGTGCACCGGACGGCGCTGGACGCCGCCTGGGAGCAGGCCGGGATGCTGGAGGAGGGTGTCGGCTGCCCGGAGCAGACCCTGCGGGCGGGCGAGCGGCTGACCGATCTCTCCTCCGTGGCCGTCGGGTGGGGCGAGAGCGCCAACACGTCCAGCGACGACTCGCTGTCGGAGTCGGGCATGTGCGTCAGCGACACCCGGGGCGGGCCGTACCCCTACTCGTGGACGCAGTCCGTGTTCGGCTCGGTCGTGATCGCCGCGTCCTCGTGCGGAGGGAAGGAGGACACGACGAGCGAGCTGGATGTGGCCGTCAGGATGCTGTTGCGGGTGCAGGACGCGATCGGAACCCCCACCGAAGCTGGTTCGGCCTCACCCGAACCTGACCCGGCTCCCTCACCCGGAAGCTCAGGAAGTCCCACGAGCCCCACGAGCCCTGGCGTCGAGGACAAGAAGGGCGGCGAGTGATGGAGCGACTGCTTCCCGCCGACCCCTCCCGCCTCGGCGGCAACCGTCTGCTAGGGCGCCTGGGAGCCGGCGGCATGGGCGTGGTCTACCTGGCCCGCACCGGGACCGGCGACCTGGCCGCGGTGAAGGTGATCCAGCCCGAGTACGCCGAACAGGCCGAGTTCCGGGCCCGTTTCCGCCGGGAGGCGTCCTTGGCCGGGCAGGCCGACAGTCCGTGGGTGGTGCAGGTGCTCGGCGCCGACACGGAGGCGGCGGCGCCGTGGCTGGCCACCGCGTTCGTGCCCGGACCCTCTCTGGCGGAGGCGGTCGCGGCCTGCGGGCCGCTGCCGGAGCGTGCGGTACGGGTGCTGGGCAAGGTGCTGGCGCGCGCCCTGACCGCCGTGCACGAGGCACGCCTGGTGCACCGGGACGTCAAGCCGGGCAACGTCCTGCTCGCCCTCGACGGCCCCCGCCTGATCGACTTCGGCATCGCCCGCCCGACAGCGGCCGACGAGACAGAGTTGACCTCGGACAACATGGTGGTCGGCACCCCCGGCTTCCTCTCTCCCGAGCAGGCACGGGCGCAGCAGGTGGGCGCGGCGAGCGATGTGTTCTCGCTGGGGTGCGTGCTGGCGTACGCGGCCACCGGCCGACTGCCGTTCGGCACCGGCGCGGCGGACGCGCTGCTGTATCGCACCGTGCACGACGAGCCCGAGTTGGGCGGGGTGGCGGACGCCGAGCTGCGGGCGCTGCTCGGCCGCTGTCTGGCGAAGGAGCCGGAGCAACGGCCCACGGCCGCCGAGGTGGACGCGGAACTGGTGGAGGACGCCCCGGCCGGCACCGTGGACTGGCTGCCCGACCCCGTCGTACGGATGATCGCCGAACGGTCGGCGGAGATGCTCGCCCTGCCGGGCATCGAGCCCACCGAGGTGTCGCTGGAGTCCACGGGTCACAGCCGCCGCAGGGTCCTCGCCCTGGGAGGCGGCGCGGCGCTGCTCTTGGCTGGCGGAGGGGCCGCGCTGTGGGCGGCGATGCGCGACGACGACCCGGGGACACCGACCGCGAGCAGCCCCTGGGTCATCGGCCTCCACGCGGATCTGACGGGCCCGCTGCGAGAGACCGGGCGGGCGCAGGAGCGGGGCGCGCGGCTGGCGGTGGAGCGGTTCAACGCACGCAAGGGCAGGCCGTTCACCCTCGCCCTGCGGACCGAGGACGACCGGGGGGAGCCGGCCCGCGCGGTCCAGGCGGCGCGGCGGCTGACCGGCACCGCCGATGTCCTCGCCGTGCTCGGCCCCACCGGCTACTCCTCGGCGCAGGCCGCGCTGGAGGTCTACGACGGCGCCGGGATGCCACTGCTGACGGTGTCGGAGCTGTCGACCAGTGCCGCGCAGTCGGCCATCGCCGGCACCGCTCCGCGCTCGTACTTCCGGGCCGCGTCGCTGTCCGCGTACGGCGCCCTCGCCACCGTCACCGCACTCGGCGCGGCGGGTGTCGGCACGCTGGGTCTGCTGGGCGACAGGGCGGGCAGGCTGGCCGGCATGGAGTCCGTGATCGTGGTCGGACTGCAGGCACGCGGTCGGCTGGAGCTGTACCTGCGTGTGGTGCCCGCTGTCGCGAGCACGAGCGCTCTGGGACCCGTCACCGACGACATGCTCGGCCGCGGTGTCGACGGCTTCTACTACATCGGCACCCCCGAACGTGCCGCCGCCGTGGCCCGCACCCTCGCGGAGCGGAACTTCACCGGGCCCCGCTACCTCGATGCCGCCTCCGCCACCGACGCCTTCATCTCCGGGGCCGGCCAGGCGGCCGAGGGCTGGCAGGTGCTGACGTCCTACATCGGACCCGACGCCGCACCCGTGAGCGCCTTCGCCAGCGCCTACCGCAAGCGGTACGGCAGCGCGCCGGGCCCGTGGGCGGCCGAGGCGTACGACGTGACGCGCCTGCTCGCCGACCGGCTCACCGCCCTCGCCCCGAAGGGCGGGAAGCGGCCCGCCCACGACCGGCTCACCCAGGCCCTCGCCGCGGCCCGGTTCACCGGGGTGGCGGCGACCTACGCCTTCGACGACCAGAAACGGATGAAGCAGCAGCGGCTCCACCAGTACCGCGTCCACAACGGCCGGTTCGCGTACAGGGGCGTCCTGGACGTCACCGGAACCTGACCGACGCGGTAGGAACTTGAGGGGCTGAACGGGAGCCGTAGGAGGGTCTGGACTGATGCGGGCGCTGCATGCGCAAGACCCCGGCGAGCTGGGCGGGCACCGGCTGCTCGCCCGGCTCGGCGCGGGGGGCATGGGCATGGTCTACCTGGCCCGCACCGCCGACGGGACCCTGGTCGCTCTGAAGGTCATCCGCGCCGAGTACGCCGCCGACCGGGCCTTCCGGGAACGGTTCCGGCGCGAGGCGAGGCTGGCCAGGGGGTTCACCTGCCGCTGGCTGGTGCCGGTCACCGCCGCCGACGCCGAGGCCCGCGAGCCGTGGCTGGCCACCGCGTTCGTGCCGGGGCCCTCCCTGGCCGAGGCGGTGGACGGCCACGGACCGCTGCCGCCGGCCGTCGTCACCGCGCTCGGCGCCCGGCTGGCGGAAGCACTGACGGAGGTGCACGGTGCGGGCCTGGTGCACCGGGACGTCAAGCCGGGCAACGTCCTGCTCGCCCTCGACGGCCCCCGCCTGATCGACTTCGGCATCGCCCAGTCGCCGGGTGTCACGGCGCTGACCGAGCCCGGCGCGATCGTCGGCACCCCCGGCTACCTCGCCCCCGAGCAGGCCCGGACCGGCGGCGAGGCGGCCCCCGCGAGCGACATGTTCGCCCTGGGCTGTGTGCTGGCGTACGCCCTCACCGGACAGCGGCCCTTCGGCCTCGGTGATCCGGCCGCCGTCCTGTACCGCACCGTGCACGAGGAACCCGACGTGCCCGGCCTCGACCGGCTGCCGCTCCCGCTGCGTACGGCGATCACCGGCTGCCTGGCCAAGGACCCCGCCGGGCGACCCACGGCAGCCGAACTCGCTCGCTCCCTACGGGATGCCGATCAGACGGCGACCGGCCCCGATCAACAGGCCGCTCCCCATCAACAGACCACCCCCGCTGAGGGGTTCACCTCCGCCCCCTCCGCCGACTGGCTCCCCTCCGCCGTACTGCGCCTGGTCGCCGACCGCTCCGCCCGAGCCCTGGACCCACCGCCCCGGCAGAGCGGCCCCACGGCCCTACTGGAACCCACCGTCGTCGGCGAAGGACGCGCGCCCTCCCGGCGTCGGATCTTCGCCATCGGCGGCTCGGCCGTCGCGGTCCTCGCCGCATCCGGCACCGCGATCCTATTGACGAACCGTCAGGAGACCGCGCAGGGCGGCGCGGCGCAGAACCTGCCCGCCCATGTCATCGGCTTCCAGGCAGCCCTGACGGGTGATCAGAAAGGGGTCGGACTGGCGCAGGAGCGCGGTGCCCGGCTCGCCGTGGACGCCCACAACGCCCGCAAAAACACCCGCTTCCGGCTCGCCCTCACCTCGTACGACGACCGGGGCGAGGCCGGGCGGGCGAAGGAAGGGGCCCGCAAGCTGCTCACCGAGCGGTCCCTGTGTGCGGTGATCGGCCCCACCACCGTCGCCGCCGCCCGCGCAGCGGTCCCCCTGTACACGAAGGCGTCCACGCCGGTCCTGCTCGTCTCAGCCGACTACGACGCATTGGGGCTGTCCTCGGCCACGGAACGCACCCTCTGCGTGACCACGGCCCCGAGCAGGTACCGGACCCTGCCGGTGCTCGCCTACCTGACCTGGGTCCGCAAGGTCGAGCGCACCTCCGTCGTCCAGGACCAGGCCGCGCCCGAGATGGCCGAGACCGCCCGCGGCCTGCGAGAGACACCGCCCAGCGAGGGCACCGCCACGGTCCACCCGGTGGCGTCCGGCACAGACGACTTCGGCCCGGCCGTCGCCGCCGCGCTGGCCACGCAACCCGAGGCCGTCGTCTACGCGGGCACCTCGCCGACCCGGGCCGCGGCCTGTGCCCGCGCCCTGGCCACCGCAGGTTTCACGGGTCCCCGGGTGACCTTCGAATCCGTCATGCGCCCGGCTTTTCTGGAAGCCGCGGGCGAGGCCGCCGAGGGCTGGGTTTTCGGAGCGCCCTACAGCGAACCGCAGTCGTCGGACAGCAAGGCCGCCCATGCCTTCACCTCCGCGTACCGCAACCGCTACGGCACCCCTCCCGCCCGCTGGGCCGCCGAAGCCTACGACGCGGTGGGTCTGATCGCCGCTTCCCTGGACGCCCATGGCGGCGGCGCCGGCATCACCCCCGGACAGGTCGCCGAACGGCTGTTCAAACTCAGCTACGACGGCGTGGCCAAGCCCATCCGCTTCAACCAGGACATCACCCACGGACTCAGACCCGAGAACACGAGCTTCCTGTACCAGGTCAAGGACGGGAAATTCCGCTTCCTCGGCCGGTACGACCAGGTGAGCTGACCGGCGCCGTTCCGCAGCCGAACCGCACGCCCGGCGGTGATCTCTGCGACCAGGCGCCAGGCCGCTCGATGCCAGCCGAGTCACAGGCCGGTTGCCGTCCACGACGATCAAGTCCGAGGGCGGCAGATCCGGGCGACGGTGCAGGCGGTGGACCCGTCGATCGCTGACCTGCGGGTCTGCGAGGAGAGCGACTCGGTCAGCCTCCACGTCGAAGCCGAGCACCTGATGGCCATAGTCGCCCTGCGGGTCCATCAGCACCGACTTGCCCAACCGCCGCCCGATCTCCCGAAGGAAGCCGCAGAACACATCAAGTCGCTCCTGGCCCTGCAACTCCCGCAGATCGACGTCGAAGTCGACTTCATCGGCGGCATGGAAACGGAAGATCGCCAACACATCGGCAGACGGCCAGACCCGCAGGTCCGGACACTCGGCATCCGCCGGGCGGGACAGCACGCCCTCCGCCCGGGGCACCGGAAGCACCGCCTCTCCCTCGGAGTACTGGCACTTCCAGCCCGTCTCCGCAACAAGATCGAGAACCGCCTGCCAGTCCTCCACCGAGGCATTCGGAACACGCACGTCTGGCAGCAACCCCATCAAGTCCGGGTCGAAGAAGCAGCTCACGTCATCCCACAGCAGATCAGCCACTCCGCCATGCTGCCCGGCTCCCAGACCCAACGCACCCCCGTTTCCCTGGCCAAGGACATAGGGGCACCCCCCAAGTCCACTTGCCGTGGTGGATACCCACTGGGAGTCACCTCGATGACTCTGTCGCTCTCGTCGAGCACCGATTGTCGACTTCCATCAGCACCATCCAGGCTGCGGTCGGGCTGAATGTCGCCGAGATCCGTCACCACGGTCGGTCCCGGCAGCCCTCAACAGGGCGGCCATCGACTGCGCAAGGCCCTTGACAATATTTTCTGTCAAGGGCTAGCTTCGAGCCCGTGGACGACATTCGAGTACTCAGTGACGCCGTCGTCGTCGAAGTAGCGCTCGATCCGATCCGGGCCTCGATCCTCGATGCTCTGGCTGAACCGGGGTCAGCGGCATCGGTCGCGGCGACCGTCGGCCTGACTCGTCAGAAGGTGAACTATCACCTGAAGGCGCTGGAGGCGCATGGACTGGTCGAGCCGGCTGGCGAACGCGCTTGGGGCGGTATTACGGAGCGTTACGTGCGGCGCTCGGCGCGACACTTCGTCGTCGCCCCCGACGTGCTTGAGGCCAGAGCCCCCGATCCGAATGAGGTCGCCGACCGTCTCTCGGCTGCCTATCTGGTCGCAGTGAACGCTCGGACCGTGTCCGAGGTCGGGTCGATCGCGAGCGGTGTCGCGGCGGGAACGCGAATGCCGACCCTGACTGTCGACACGGTGATCGGGTTCCGGTCGCCTGAAGATCGTGCCGCCTTCGCTTCCGAGCTTCAGTCGGCGATCGCGGCGCTGGTCGCCAGATACCACCACGACGACGGGCGACCCCACCGTCTGACCGTTTCGTCCTATCCCCGGCCCGAGGAGCCCTCGTGACCGATTCCGACCGACCTGACCGCGTCGAGCACCGGGCGGAGTTCACCCTTGAGGTGTCCGCTACCCCGGAGCAGGTGTGGGAGGCGATTGCGACTGCCGATGGGATCTCTGCCTGGATGGTGCCGACCCGACTGGACCCGCGGAGCGGTGGTGAGGTGTCGTTCGATCACGATGGGTTCCGGTCGACGGGTGTCGTCACCGGCTACACGCCGAATCGTCGGTTCACGTACGAGGAACCGTGGCCGATGACCGAGGAGATGCGTGAGTGGGTGGCCGACGCCGCTGACCACGAGATCACCGACGATGACCTGTCGGCGGTGACCCCGATCGCTACTGAGTTCCTGATCGAAGCAGCGTCCGGCGGCAGTTGCGTGCTCCGCGTCGTTTCAAGTGCATACGGGAGCGGAGCGGACTGGGAGAACGAGTTCTTCGCCGAAATGGTGGCCGGATGGGGCACAGTCCCGTTCGGCCCCGAGGACAAGGAGCCGTTCCTCGGCATCCTCGCCAGGTATCTCGACGCGGCACACTTCGAGCAAGGGGCAACCCAATGACCAGCTCGCACACGACCGGCCACGAACCGAGCGTGCAGGCTGCTCAACCAAGCACGCTTCTTCTTGTCCGACGTGGTGGGCTCGCGGGCGCCTTCGCGGCCGTCTGCACCACGGCGATGGCTGCCATCGCCCGCGCCGCTGACGTCGGTCTCGAGGTCGACGCCACTGCCATCCCGATCGCTGCGTTCGCGTTGTGGACCCTCGTCGGGGCCGCCCTGGGAGTCCTGATGGCCCGCCTCCTTCGCGCGCGCCGACGGTTCCTCGTAGTGACCGTTGTCGCTACCGGGTTGTCGCTACTCCCGCCGATTGCACTACCGGACGACTCTGCCACCAAATCGGTTCTCGTCTCAGCCCACCTCTTGGCGGCGACCATCATCATCCCGATTCTCAGCCGGGGGCTCACTACCGTCGCTGCCAACGGAGGAACCCGATACCGATGAACGTCTCCGCCGCCATCACCATCACGCCGATCCTCGTTGCCGACCTGCTCGTCGAGGGCGAGGTGATGCCTGTATACGTGCACGTCATCGACCATCCCAATGCTCGGGTTCTGGTCGACACCGGCATGACGGAGCTGCACCCGGCGGTGGTGGCCGCCTTCGATCCCCTTCTCTATCCACTGAGCAGGCAGGACTTCGACGTCGCCGGCATCGACATCGTCGTCAACACGCACCTGCACGCCGACCATTGCGGCGGCAACCACCTCTTTGCCGACAGGCCGATCTACGTCCAGCGTCGGGAGCTCGACGACGCCCGCAGCCAGGACGATTACACCATTCGCGAGTGGGTCAATGCTCCCGGACTGCGGTACGTGCCGGTCGACGGAGAACTCGACCTGCTTCCCGGCGTCCGGCTCGTCCCAGCGCCAGGTCACACACCGGGGACACAGGTCGTGGTGGTCGAAACCGGCGGACGTCCAGTCGTCATCTGCGGCGATGCAGCGGTGTGGTTCGGGGAGCTGGACGAACCACGCACCGAGGGACAACAGCGAATCCGCGCGCTCGATCCCGAGAAGGTCTGGCTCGCGCACGAGCACGAGCCGTGGCGACCCGGCATCGGCCACACCGAAGACCAGGGCCCGGCCGAACCGCGAGATGGCCAAGGTCGGTCGACCACCTGAGGGGATTCGCCCCGTGCCCTGGCCGCCGCGACGTGAATGGCACATCGTCCCGGGGATCGGACGCGCCTGATGGCAGAGGGCCGGGTTGACCTCTATGCCGCGATCGGGCGCGACGCAGACTCGGGGTTGTCGAATCGAGCGCTACAGCGCAAGTACGGTGTCGGGTACCGGAAGGTCGCCGCCGCGGTGGAGTCGGCGGGCGAAAGCACACCGGGTGAGACGCCCGGGGTGTAGATCGAACAACCGCGCCAGTCAGGCCGGTCTTCTGCGGTTGAGGTGGCTGGACTGCGCCACTCGGAAGAGGATCCCCGATGACAACTTCCGCGCCCCTGATCGCAGAACTCGACCCGTGATCCCGCCGAAGAGGCCGGTGTCCAGCCTCTTCAGGCTGCGTTCGTCGGGCTGGCCGATTCGGCGGCGCGGCGGTGTTTGGCGTTGATGCGCTGGGCTTCCTCGAGCTGGTCTTCGAGGATGACGATGCGGCAGGCGGCCTCGATCGGGGTGCCCTGGTCGACGAGTTCCCGGGCGCGGGCGGCGATGCGCAGCTGGTAGCGGGAGTAGCGGCGGTGTCCGCCCTCCGAGCGCAGCGGGGTGATCAGGCGGGCTTCGCCGACGGCGCGCAGGAAACCCTGGGTGGTGCCGAGCATCTCGGCGGCCCGGCCCATGGTGTAGGCGGGGTAGTCGTCGTCATCGAGCCGGTTGAACGAGTCGTCTGCTGTCATCGCACCTCTCTGCGGAACGCATGGAGGGGCCTTGGTGCCGTACGGCACCAAGGCCCCGAAGGAACTGCTACACCATCTGCCGGCCCTGGTACTGCGCCGGCCTTCTGTTTCCGCACGCCCACCCGGGAGAGGAGGGGCAATGCGGGGATCGCGGTTGCCTGACCGGAGACCACCTCACTATCGATGTCCTGCGGTACCCGGGCCCAGTCATTCCGCCCGGGCGATCCTGATGGCGCTCGGCTCCTCCGTTCTTCCCTCTTGATCAACTGCCTTGTACTGCTGGTGATACGAACTGCTGGTGGCCTGAGTGAGCGCCACCCTTCGGCAGCCAGCCCCGTCGCCCGTCCTGCGTCTGCTCTGGCTTAGAACCCCACTGCCGAACCTCCCGGCACGCGCGCCCGCAGCCGACGCCTTTACCGAGGTGCTGCTCTCCTACTTCGCTGCTGGGTACCGCGAACTGCACCTACGGGTACTGCTACTGCGGTCCTGCTCACGGCGGCCCCTGATCACTGTGGGCCACCCGGTCCGGTCGTCAGTCCCGTCGCCGTCCTGCAACAACCCTGGCTCCGGAACTCCACCACCGCACCGTCCTGCGGTACTGCAACTGCGTACTACTGCCCTGCAGTTCATGTCTGCCGGGCTCTGCTCGATCTCGACTACAAGAGAAACCATAACCACACCACCACCCAATGTCTACTCCGGCCAACACAGATTTCCGTGCACTCGACAGCGAGATAATCGGCCTCGTACAGCAACGGGGGCGGAGGCAAGACCGTGAGCGCTCTCCTCACCCGGCAGCCCCAAGGCACCGACGCCGACCGGGGTGACCAGTGACCCTCCCAAGGATCAAGTGCTCAGCGTCAACGGCTCAGCCCGGACTGCGGTATCGGCGGCGCACAGAAGGCCACCAGCGCTTCTGGCCAACGAACTGACTGCCGAACGCGTCGATCGCGGTGCGCACCGCTTGGGCGTGGTCCCACTCCGCGTCACACTCGCCGGTGGGCGTACGCCAGGACCGCACCATGCTCTCCGCCGTCTCCGCTACCGCCTCCGGCACCGCGAACAGCCGGCACAACGGGGCCAGAGAGCGACACAGAAGCGTGCCGTCACCCAAGAGGGGGACCAGGGCGTACGACCAGCCGGCATCCTCACCCAGCTGCCCCGGGACACGCGGGCCTGTTCGGGTGCACGGATCCGGGCTGAAGGTGCAGGCGGCTGTGGCGACTCCCGGAGCTCACGGCGGCCCGCCACTGTGCGGCTGGGGAGGCCAGGCGGGGCGATGGGCCGCGGGCAGCTCCCTGAGCGCCTGACCGACCGTTGGCCAAACGGGCAACAGCTCAATGCTGCCCGTTTGCACCAGTAGTTCCGTCAAGCGTCGCCCCGCCCCGGCCAGAAGGATCTTGCCGTTCCTGCGTTCCAGCAGCCAGCGGACGGCGAGCAGGCAGTTGAGTCCCCGCGAATCACAGAAGACGAGGGCCGTCACGTCCAGCACCAGGGAGCGATGCCCGGCGTCGACGCTGGCACCGAGGGTGCGAAGGAAGAACTCCTCGCAGGTGTGGTCGAGTTCGCCACTGACCCGCAGGACCGCGATGTCGTCGCTGCTGGCAAGCTCGGTGACGGTCAGGCGATGGGTCTGCGTGGACATCGCACCTCCATCCGGCCGGCGTACGAAGGGCCGTCGCGATCGGCCCTCTGCGCGCCGGCGCCCCAGGCGGACCGACGAGCGCCCGCAGCAGTCCTGCTCAAGCCAGCCCGACTCCATGCGGCTGCCGTGTGCTCCGGGCACCGTCTGGTCCGATACCCGTATGGGTGCGTGTGCCCCGCATTCCGCAGGGCAGCGGAACCAGATGAGATTCCTTGCCAGCCTGGAACACACCATGGAGCGATGGTCCACCACCGTGTGGCAGTCGCTGGTCCCCCGCCAGAGGAAGCAGGCAGAGGTGGTCGGGATACTCCGACGCGAGTGCGACGACCGCGCCCTGATCCTGGACCGTCGCCGCACCCTGGTACCCAACGCCTTCGTCATCGAACTCCCGCCGGAATCCCACCGACAACTGACCGATGACAGTGCCCAGGTAGCAGGCCACCTCGCGGCTCAAGTCCGCCGCCATGCAGCAGAGCAGGGATACACCTTTGCCGGCCCCGTAGCAGTTCACCTGGCACCGGCCGATGACGCAAGCGTCGGCCGCTTCCGCATCCGAAGCCACATCTCCCCCCCTTCACAGATGACGCGAAGCCCGGCAATGCCCAGCACGATGGTGCCGTCGAGCCGCTTGACCGTGTCACGGAAGGCGGGCTGTGCGAGACAGCTGTGAAGGCAGTCCCCGGGACGCAGGCTGCTGTGCGTCAATGACTCGGAGGCTGCATGGGCCGTCGCATCGAGATGGCCGACGTCACAGGACCTGGCGGCCGGCCACGTCCCCGCCGGGATCATCAGCGAGTACCACGGCCACGGTGATCCGCTTACCCACCGGCTCCCGGTCAACAGCAAAGCTCCGGCACACCGCCATCACGATCTCCAGACCGTGCTGACCGATCCGGCCCGGGTCGGCCGGCAGCACCGAGGGCAGCGTCGTGCTGCTGTCCCACACACAAACCTGCACGGCAGCATCCCTGATCTCCAGGTCCAGCAGGCACGGACCCGGTGCGTATTTATGGGCGTTGGTCACCAACTCGCTCACCACCAGCTGCACCATGCCCATCGCCCGCCTCGGCACCGGCAACCCATGCACCGCCTGCACCATCACGAGAAACCCCTGGGCCACGTCACGAGCCGCAGCGATCTCCTCACCACCCTCGAACGCAACGGAAACCGCTACCGGACGCGCTACCAGCGGATCCTGGACCTCCTCCCACCCGGCCAGACCCATACCC
>NZ_LIQZ01000379.1 GCF_001418655.1 Streptomyces phaeochromogenes
CGCTCGGCCGCCAGCGGCCGTGGACAGAGCCGTCGGAGGCCCAGAGCTGGTGGAGTCGCCGCGTCACCCCCGTGCGACGGGCGCCCCGCACGCAGGCAGCGGAAAGCCCCGACTGGACGGGGGAGACCAGCCGGGGCCGTAGCCGTGGCGTGCGGAGGGCGGTCGCCTCTCGGCGGGGTGCTCCATGGGGCTTCAGCCGAACGATCGTCCCCATGGGCTTGAGGTGAGGCCCGGGGACACTGTCCCCTCCGCAGCCACATATGGATGAACGGCCGGCCGTCCCCGCTTGTTCCGTAAGGGAGGCCGGGCCCCTTGTGAGTTGGGGCACTCAAGGGCGCGCCGGGATCGGCGCGCGCCCCGCCAGGAGCGCAACCGCCCGGCGATCCGCCCGGGCGCTCAGGACGTGCCCTGGGCTCTCGCCACTGCGGCCAGGCCGGAGCGGTGCATGACCTGATCCACGGTTTCGGTGAGCGAGCTGCCTGCGGGAATCACGGTCTCGATGCCGCCCGGCAGGAGGTCCAACGGCCGGTACCAGTCGCGCAGTTCGCTCTCGCCGACCGTGTGGGCGATCGGTTTGGTGGCGTGCCGGGCGAGGGTCTCCTCGAAGGGGACGTCCAGGTAGAAGCAGTGGGTGCGGTTCGGGTGGTCGGCCAGGAGCCGGGCCAGCATCTCGCCGTAGTGCGCGACGTACAGAATGCCTTCCAGCACGGTGTGGAAGCCGTGTTCCAGGGCGTGCCGGACGGTCAGTTCGATCAGGCCGATGTTCGCGCCGCCGGGGATGTCGCGCTCGCGCAGCACATCGCGGCGGAGGGTGTCCTGGCTCACCAGGGCGAGACCCCGCCCATATCGCTCGCGCAAGCCCGCGGCCACCGAACTCTTGCCGCTCGCGCTGTTGCCGCGCAGCACGACCAGTTGTGTGGGGGAGGAGTCCGTCGTCATCGGGATCACCGTATCGATATCGCCCTCGTCGGAATGTGCTTGTCCGTCGTCGCGGCACCCCACTACCTTGCCGGGGTGGATCTCTTCTCACGTTCCTGGACGGCGTTGCGCGCGGCGGTCGCCGAACTGTCGGACGAGGACTTCGCCCGGCCGTCCGGCTGTACCGGCTGGCTCGTGCGGGACCTGGTGTGCCACCTGGTCATCGATGCCCAGGACGTCCTGATCACCCTCGTGACCCCCGCCGAAGGGGAACCGACCCGCGACGCGCTGACCTACTGGGACATCACCGAGACGCCGCCGACCGGCGACGACCCCCTCGACGCGTTGACCGTCCGGCTGGCCGCCGCCTACGGGGAGCCATGGCTGCTCAAGTTCCACCTGGACGACGTCGGTTCCGCCGCCGGCCGCGCCGCCGAACTCGCCGACCCGAGCCTGCGGGTGGGCACCCGCGACCAGGTCCTCACCGCGGGCGACTACCTTTCCGCGTACGTCCTTGAGTGGACGCTGCACCACCTCGACCTGGTCGCACAGCTCCAGGACGCGGCGGAACCGCCCGCGGAGGGGCTCGCCCGGTCCCGCGGGATGCTGGAGAAGATCGCCGGGTCCGCGTTCCCCGCGTCGTTCACCGACAAGGACGCACTGCTCGTCGGCACCGGACGGCGTGCCCCGACCGACGCGGAGACCACCGGACTGGGCGAACTGGCCGCGAAACTCCCGCTCGTCCTCGGCTGATCGTGTTCCATGAGATCCGTTAATTCCATTCATCAATTCCATTCGATCGTCGTGACCCGCGAAAACGATAGTGCGATCCTCGCGATTGCTTGCACAATCCTCTTCCACCTGGGAGCAAGAGGACCGGTCGTGTGCTGCAATTGAGGTATGTACCTCGACGAGCTCCGCGCCCTGCTCGTCCGGCACGCGCGGCCGGACTGGACCACCGCCATCGACGGTGTACTGATCTCGAAGGTCGACCGCTCGGATCCGCCGTATCTGTCGATGTCCGGCACGGTGCTGGCGGTCATCGCCCAGGGCGCGAAACGCCTCGCGCTGGGGGAGCGGGTGTACGAGTACGGCGCCGGGCAGTACCTCGTGACCTCGGTGGACCTGCCGGTCACCGGTCACTTCACCGAGGCCACTCCGGAGCACCCGGCGCTGGGGTTCGGGCTGACGCTGGAGCCGTCCGCCGTCGCCGAGCTGCTGTTGCAGGCGGGGGCGGGAGACATCCCCCACTCGGGCGGCAGCGCCCCGCCGGGCATCGCTGTCAGTGACGCTCCCGATGCGCTGCTCGACGCCGTGGTCAGGCTCTTGCGCCTGCTCGACGAGCCACGCGACCGGGCGGTGCTCGCGCCGCTGGTCAAACGCGAGATCCTGTGGCGCCTGATCACCGGCGAACAGGGCGGCATCGTGCGCCAGTTGGGCCTCGCCGACAGCAGCCTCAGCCATATCGCGCGGGCGGTGCGATGGATCCGCGAGCACTACGCGCAGCCGTTCAGGGTCGAGGACGTGGCGCAGCTGTCCGGCATGAGCGTCTCCGCGTTCTACCGCAACTTCCAGACGGTGACCGCGATGAGCCCGATCCAGTTCCAGAAGCAGATCCGGCTGCAGGAGGCCCGACTGCTGCTGGCCACCCACCCCAACGACATCACCGGGGTCGGCCAGCGCGTCGGCTACGACAACCCGTCACAGTTCAGCCGGGAGTACCGCCGCCAGTTCGGCGCACCGCCGAGCCGGGACGCCGCCGGCCTGCGCCGCTCCGTGCGTACTCCCGCGACCGCCCTGCCCTGACAGGCCGCATCCCAACACAAGAGGATTGTGCAAGGAGGCGGGAGAATTGTTCTTCTTTCTTCCCGTTTCGAAGTGCTTCCATGAATGAGTCGGATTTCCCCAATGGATTCCCTGTCGGAATCTCCAGTGGGGAAAAGAATATCCACTCATGTGCAGGAGGCACGTCATGAAGGTCGCCATTGTCACCGGTGCCAGTTCCGGTATTGGCCGGAGCGCGGCAGTACAGATCGCGAAGCGGGGGGTCGGAGTGATTCTGACCTTCAGCGGCAACCGGCAAGGGGGCCTGGACACCGTGGCGGCGATCGAGAAGGAAGGCGGTACGGCTGTCGCGCTGCCGCTGGACGTCGGTGAGAGCGGGAGCTTCCCGGCCTTCCGCACGTCGGTGGTGGACGCGCTGCGCGACACCTGGGGGCGCGACAGCTTCGACTACCTCGTCAACAACGCCGGCTTCGGACAGATGGCGATGTTCGAGGACACCACCGAGGAACTCTTCGACCGCTTCATGCGGGTCCTGCTCAAGGGCCCGTACTTCCTGACCCAGACGCTGCTGCCGTTGATGGCCGACGGCGGGGCGGTCGTCAACACGACCAGCAACTCCGCGATGACGTCAGGTCTGGAGCCCGGCTACTCGGCGTACGCGTCGATGAAGGGCGGCCTGATCGTCCTGACCCGCTACATGGCCAAGGAGTTCAGCGTGCGGGGCATCCGTGTCAACGCGGTCGCACCGGGTTCCACCCGCACTCGGATCTCCGACGACGCCTTCGAGCGGTTCCCCGAGGTGATCCCGGCCCTCGCGGCGAAGACGGCACTCGGCAGGGTCGGCGAATCCGACGACATCGGCCCGGTGATCGCCTCCCTGCTCGCCGAGGAGAGCGGCTGGATCACCGCGCAGAACATCGAGGTGTCCGGCGGCTACAACCTCTAGTGCTCCAGTGGCGAAGGCACACTGGAGCACTGGCCGGAGTTCACGGGTCGGTCCTCCCGCTGACGTCCCTCGGCACCCCGCGTCGACCACCGGCCGGAAGTCACCTGTGGACACTCCTGCCCCATTGATGGGGTGGCGTATCGCGACTTCGATGGCCCTTTGCCGGGCGGCGCTCGGCCACCGGCATGGCTGGCTAGGGGGTTGGGGAGCGTGCAGCACTCCAGAAGGGTCAGACACCGCGGAAGCGGTTCCAGAGTGGGGTTGAGCGGGTTTTCAGGTGCGGCGGCGCTGTTCGGGGTCGCCGCACTCGTCGTCTCGGCGGTTCCTGCCGACGCGGCGACAGCGGGGGCACCGCAACCGCCGAGCCCGGGAGAGGTGATACCGGGTCAGGAGACGCGGACACCGGCGCTCGTACGGGACATCCGGGAGCAGGCGCCGTCGACCGGCAGCGCGGCGGGCGCGGCCCGCACCTACCTGGACGACAAGCGGAGCCGGTACCGCATCGCGGACGCCCAGCGCGATCTCGTACCCGCCGGGACCACCGCCGCGGGCGGCCGGGAGACGGTCCGGCTCCAGCAGAGGCACCGGGGCGTGCCCGTCCTGGGTGGCCAGTACGTCGTCCGCATGGAGAAGAAGGACGGGGAGCGGGTCGTCACCGGCACCTCGGGCAAGTACTTCACCGAACTGCGCACCGGCACGACGCCCGAGGTCGGCGAGGAACTCGCCGTCGAGCGAGCCGTCGACGCCGTCCTCGCCGAACTCAGCGAAAAGCACTTCGCCGCGAAGCCGCCGCATGAGGGCGACGAGGACGAGTCCCCGCTCACCGGTACCGCCCGTGGGCTCGTCGTCCTGCCCACCGGGGCGGGCGTCCTCACCCAGCGGGTCACCGTGCGCGGCACCGACCCGGCGAGCGGTGAACCCGTACAGCGCGAGGTCTACATCGACGCCCGCGCCGGATATCCGGTCCTCCAGTACAGCGGTATCAAGACGTTCGGCGGACCCGGCCCGGCGGCCGGGAAGCCGGCGGCGGGCACCGCGCCGAGGTCGTCGTCGATGTCGCGACCGGCGAGAAGAAGGAGATCCAGACGGCTCCGAGCAGCACGAGCCTCGGCCCGACGGCCATCAACGGCTCGTACGTCTTCTGGCTTCTCGACGAGGGCACGGTCGAGGGCAGGACGGCCCTGCGCCGCGCCGCGCTCGACGGTTCCGGCGTGGTGGACCTCAGCCCGCAGACCGGGCCCGAGGCCCTGAACGCATACGACGTGACGGTGTCCGAGGACGCGGTGACGGTCGGCACCTACCTCCCCGACACCGAGATCCGCAACGAGTCGGTTCCCAAGCTCTACCAGTTCGCGGCGGGCGGCTCACCCGAGGACCCCGGCACGCGCAAGGGCCGCGTCTCCTGCAACCGCGGCGAGCAGTCGTCGGCCGCGGCGGTGGCGGGCAGCCAGGTGGTGTGGCTGGACGCGACGACCGGCGTCACCGACGTGGTGACCCGCACCCGCCCGACGGGCCGATGCGGCTGACCGCACTCACCGCACTCACTGCACTGACCGCAGTGAGCGACTGACAGCGGGCGGTGGCAGGGAATCGTCCGGCCGATCACCGGGTTGGGGAGTCAGTAGCCGAGATCCTCAAGGAGCCGACATGTCCGATGAACCCGCTGTCCGCGGACTCCGCCTGGTGGTCACGGCGGCCGATTACGACGCGGCGCTGCACTTCTACCGCGATGTCCTCGGTCTGGCCGAGCAAGGTGCGTTCGCCTCCGCCGACGGACGGGTCACCATCCTCGATGCCGGCCGCGCCACCCTGGAGATCGCCGATCCCAACCACGCCGCCTTCATCGACGAGGTCGAGGTCGGCCGGCGCGTGGCCGGCCACATTCGGGTCGCCTTCGAGGTCGACGACTCCGTCGCCGCCACGTCGAAGCTGGCCGCCGCCGGGGCCCAGGTGATCGCCGAGCCGACACGTACCCCCTGGAACTCGCTGAACTCCCGGCTCGACGCACCGGCTGATCTTCAGCTGACGCTCTTCACGGAACTCGACGACTAGACCGAGGGCTCAGGGGTTCCCCCCCCAGGTTTCTGCCGGGAATACCACGGCGGGGTCCCCTGTTGTACGACACAGAATGACATGCCTCCGTCAAGCAGAGGAGGCGTGGGGCGCCGTCGCCTCTCGGTGGACGGCTGTGAGGAAGGAAAGCCCATGCGAGTCGGCATTCACCCCGTTTCCCGCCCGGTCGTCTACCGGGACCGCGCCGCGGACGTCGCGTTCCTCACCCGTTCGACCGCGGACTCGACGAGGACGATCGAGTGGGAGGACGGCAACACCTACCCGGTGATCGACGTGGAGGTCTCGTCGGCCAGCCACCCGTTCTACACGGGGACCTCGCGGGTCATGGACAGCGCGGGCCGCGTGGAGCGGTTCGAGCGGCGTTACGGACGGGCGGCGTCGCTGACCCGATGACGCCATGTTGCGCGGCCGGCATCCGGGCAGAAGGGGCGTCGGCATCCGAGCAGGAGGAGAGCAGAGCCATGAAGGTGCGCAAGTCGTTGCGCTCACTGAAGTCGATGCCCGGGGCGCAGGTCGTGCGCCGACGGGGCACGGTGTTCGTGATCAACAAGAAGAACCCGCGCTTCAAGGCCCGCCAGGGCTGACGTACAGCGCGCATCGCGTGTAGGGCGCGTACAGCGTGTGGGCCGCCGGGCCCGGCTTCCGGAGAGGAAGCCGGGCCCGGCCTGCTGTGCGCGGGAGCAGCGGTCATCCCAGGTTGCCCAGGCGGGCGTCCCGCCACAGGTCGACGCCGCCGTCGATGGCGTACTTGTCGATCTCGGCCAGTTCCTCGCTGCTGAAGTCGGGGTTCTCCAGTGCGGCGACGTTCTGTTCCAGCTGCTCGGGGCGCGAAGCGCCGATGACGAGCGAGGTGACACGCTCGTCCCGCAGGGCCCAGGCGAGGGCCATCTGTGCCAGGCTCTGACCGCGCCGGGCCGCGATGTCGTTGAGGGCGCGCAGCCTGCGCAGCATGTCGTCCGACAGCCACGTGGTGTCGAACGAGGTTCCCTGCGCCGCTCGCGAGTCCTGCGGGACCCCGTCGAGGTAACGCCCGGTCAGCAGTCCCTGGGCGAGGGCCGTGAAGCCGATGACCCCGAAGCCCTCCTGCTCCGCGGTGTCGAGCAGACCGTCGGTCTCGACCCAGCGGTTGAGCATGCTGTACGACGGCTGGTGAATGAGGAGGGGCGTGCCCAGGTCCCGGAGGATGGAGGCGGCCTCGCGGCTGCGCTCGGCGTCGTAGGAGGAGATGCCGACGTACAGGGCCTTGCCCTGGCGGACGGCGGTGTCGAGCGCCCCCATCGTTTCTTCCAGGGGAGTGTCGGCGTCGAGCCGGTGGGAGTAGAAGATGTCCACGTACTCCAGCCCCGTGCGACGCAGCGACTGGTCGAGCGAGGCGAGCATGTACTTGCGGGAGCCGCCGCCCTGGCCGTAGGGGCCGGGCCACATGTCCCAGCCGGCCTTGGTGGAGATCACCAGCTCGTCCCGGTACGGCGCGAGATCCTGCTTCATCAGCCGCCCGAAGTTGGTCTCCGCGGCGCCGTACGGCGGACCGTAGTTGTTCGCGAGGTCGTGGTGGGTGATGCCGAGGTCGAAGGCGCGCAGAGCGATCGCGCGCTGGCTCTCGAAGGACCGGTCGTCCCCGAAGTTGTGCCAGTAGCCCAGGGACAGGACGGGCAGGTCGAGCCCCGAACGCCCGGTGCGCCGGTAGCGCATGGTGCCGTCGTAGCGGTCAGGATTCGTGACGTGACTCATCGAGTGATCTCCGGGTGGTGCGGTACGGGACGGACCCATTGGGCTCGTTGGACCCATTGGGCTCATCGGACCCGTCGGGCCTATCAGGTACATCGGACTCGTCGGGGTCGCGGGGATCCGCCTGCCCACACTGCCCCTGCCTGATCCCGAAGTCCAACAGCTCCCCGCCATGGGATTCAGCGGTGCCGTTTCTGAATCGCGAGGGGCGTTACTCCGGGGCCGGATTGACGGATTGGCGTCCGGCCTCGTTGGGCAGGGAGCCATCGAATGTCATGAGCACGACTACCTTTCCCCCACAAGGAGGTCGACCATGCACGTCCGTAAGCCGACGATCGGACTCGCTGCCGTCCTGACGGTGACCTTTTCGCTGATGGGCGGCCAGGCCGTGGCCGCACCGTCCACGACCGCTCCTTCCGAGGTCGCGGACAGCGCCGTCGCCGCCCGTGTCTTCACGTACGACGCGAGCGGTTCCGCGGAGTTCAAGTCCGCCGTCGACCGCGGTGCGGCGATCTGGAACGAGAGTGTCGACGCCGTCGAACTGCGCCCGGTCGCGGCCGGGCAGCGCGCCAACATCCGGGTCCTGGCGGACAACGGCTGGCCCCGGGCCCTGCCCACCACGCTGGGCAACGGAACCGTCTACATCGGACGCCAGGCCGTGGACCAGGGCTACAACACGATCCGCATCTCGTCCCACGAACTGGGCCACATCCTCGGCCTGCCGGACCGCAAGCCCGGCCCGTGCTCAAGCCTGATGTCCGGCTCCACCGCGGGAACCGCGTGCACGAACCCCTACCCGAACACGGTGGAGAAGGCGGAGGTCGAGGACAACTTCAGCAGCGCGCTGGCCGGGACGGGAGGAGCAGCGCGGAGCGGTGTCATGATCGTGGACTGACGCACGGTGCCGTGCGCGGGTGTGGGCGGAGGCCGGGACATTGCGGCGTCCGCCCACGCTCACACTCACCCCCGCACCCACACTCACACCGGCACGCGGCGACTGGTCCGAGCGACCTCTCCGACCCTTTCGGCCTCTCCGGCGTCAGCCCCGCCGGCGCAGCTTGCTCAGGAACCCCTTGGCCTGGGCCCGCCGTCGCGGATCGGCGGAGGCACGGCGTACCTGTTCGATGGTGCGCCGCCCCTGGGGGCTCCTGGCGAACCGTTTGATCTTTTCGATCATCCCGGGCACAACTCCTCCTAGGGCGAGGCCGGTACAGCGGATGCCTGCACGCCCTGTATACCCCGTCATCGGGAAGTAAGCGCCTGACGGGCCCTGCTCACAGGATCAGCACCTGCCGGTGCCGCCTACTGCCCGCCCGGGGCGGGCACTGTCGGACGAGTCCTCTAAGCTCCCGCGCATGAGCGAGGGGGACAGCGACAGACGCGTCATCGACGGACGGTTCCGGCTGGAGTCGCGCCTCGGCGGCGGTGGGATGGGAACGGTCTGGCGGGCCACGGACCTCGTGCTGCACCGGAACGTGGCCGTCAAAGAGGTGCGGCCACCGGACGCGGGGCTGGCCGAGTACGACCCGGACGGCGCGCGGATGCTGCGGGAGCGGGTGCTCCGAGAGGCCAGGGCGCTGGCCAGGATCGACCACCCGAATGTCGTGACGATCCATCACATCGTCGACGGCGGCGAGGGCACCTATCCATGGATCGTCATGGAGCTGGTCGGCGGCGGATCGCTGGCCGACCGCCTGGGCCGTGGACCCATGGACCCGGCCGAGACGGCCCGGCTCGGACGCGAGGTGCTGGCCGCACTGCGCGCCGCGCACGACGCGGGCATCCAGCACCGGGACGTCAAGCCCGCCAACGTGCTCCTTCGCCCCGACGGCCGCCCCGTACTCACGGACTTCGGGATCGCGGCGATCCGCGAATCGACGGCCCTCACCGCCACCGGGTCCATCATCGGCACGGCCGACTACATGGCGCCCGAGCGAGTCTCGGGCAACGACGGCGGAGCGGCATCGGACCTCTGGTCGTTGGCGATGATGTTGTATGCCGCCGTCGAGGGCCGGCATCCCCTGCGCCGGGGCACGACGCTGGCCACCCTCGCGGCTGTCCTCTACGAGGAGGTCCCGCCACCGGTGCAGGCCGGGCCTCTGGCGGACGTACTGATGCGTGTGCTGGTGCGGGATCCGGCTGCGCGCCCGGATGCCGAGACCCTTGACCGGATGCTGGCTTCCGTGGCCGAGGGCGTACCGGCCGCGGCTCCGGGCGGATCGGAGACCACCTCCTACCGGCTGACTCCTCCGCCGACCGCCCCGCCGTTTCCTTCCGGCGCGGGCGAGCCCGGTCCACCGACCGGGTACCCGACACCGCAGGACGCCGTTCCCCGGCTGCCCACCCCTCCCACGTCGTACCCGGGAGCACCCGCCGGTGCGCCGACGCCCGCCCGCCGCCCGTCCGGGCAAAGGCGCTGGTCCAGGGTCGTCCTGTCCGCCGCGGCGACAGCGCTCGTCGGAGTCCTCGTGTGGGTCCTGGTACCGGACGGGGAGAAGGCCGACTCCTCGTCCTCCGGGGGCACGGGGAGCGGGGCGAAAGCGACACCGTCGTCCAGCAGCACGTCGACGACCGAATCGTCCGCCGACGCCTCGACACCCACGCCCAAGCAGACGGAGAAGGGAAGCACGACCGATCTGCTGACGCCCGACGGCATCCGCACCGCGATCAAGGCGTTCAAGAAGGAGACGGGCAGCGACCAGTTCGGCGATTTCACGGTGTATCCCGGGTACATCAACGCTTACGTCATGGTCAAGGGGAGCCGGACCCAGTACGACATGTACACCTACCGCGTCGAAGAGGGTTTGAAAAAGGGAATCATCAAGGGTTCGCTGGCGGGCGGAAAGCAGGCGTTGAGCCTCGACGCGTTCGATTGGGACGCGGTCCCCGCGCTGATCGCCGAGGCTCGGAAGAAGCTGAAGGTCGAAAGCCCCACGAGCCGATACCTGGTGGTCAGGCAGCCGAACGACGTATTCGACACCCCCGCCGGTATGGCTGTGTACCTCAGCAACGACTACAACAAGAGCGGCTATCTGGAGGCCGACACCCACGGCAAGGTGACCAAGGTGATGGCCGCCGACGGCTGATCCCGGACCATCATCCCGTCGTACGCGCCGCGCGATCGGTGGTGGAGAGGCCGTACCAGTGGTCGCAGGGGCAGCCGTCGTTCAGCGCCGCCGTCGGACATCCGGGCAGGCGACCTCACTGGAACCGCCGTACGGATCGGTGACGGTCCTCGTGCCGGTGACCTTGGCGGAGAGGCACAGCTCACCGCCCAGCAGCCGCAGGTCGAGGGTGAACTCCACGCTCTCGCCTGAGCGTTGAGGGCCGTGGATCCGCAGGTCGATGTAACCGAGGCCGTGCAGGACATCCTTGACCTGTCCCGGAGTCGGATCGGGCGTGCCCTTGAGGGCTTTCGCTATGCGGCGGGAGTGGACGCGGGCATCGCATTTCTCCACGGGGCTCAACTCCACCTCTTTCCTGGCCTCATCAGGGTCTACGGGCTCTACCGGTGGCGGCGTCGCGTCCGGCGGTAACGGTTCGGGCAGGGGTGTGAGGGGCGGCTCCGTGGGATCCGGTTCTTCCGGCGGTTCCGTCGGGGGCTCCTCGGTCGGCTCGAACTTCAAGCAGGGTTCGGTGATGGAGAGGAGGAGCTCCATGAACGGCAGGAAGTCGGGTTCCGAGGACTCGGGGTCCGAGGAGTCGGTGGGGAAGACCGTGGCGGGGGCGGTCGCGGTCGAGCCGGCCTCGACCCGGTCGTCGGTTCCGGCCTTCGGGCCCTTGTCTGCCGCTCGTTCGGAACCGCAGGCGGTGAGAGTGAGGGCGAGTGCGCAGAGCGCCGCGGGTATCGCTCCGCGGCGGAGGCGTGAGGGTCGCGGTATGCGGTGAATACGATGATTTTCGCTGGAAAGTCGTCTCATGCTCGCAGTGTGTGCGCGGGCAGCGGACCGCACATGAGTACGGCTACTCAGAGCAAGTCACCAGTGCGCGCCGGGACGGCCAGTCAGCAAGAGAGTTTCGGGCTCCGCCGAAACGAGTGGTGCGTTCGGTATACCGCCCCCAAGCTGAGGGCGCCGTCCGGGCCTTGAACTGCCCCGGACGGGAGATGACAGCGCCCGCACGCCTCGCCTCTTTGTCCTGACCTCGATCCGGACCTCGACAACGAAGGAATGCCCCCACATGGCAGACGAGTTGGTCCTGCGCGCCCAGAGATTCGTCAACCAGGCCTACGGCGACAAGATCGGCATGACCGTCGAGGAGAACGGCCGTACGGGCTGGAGCACCATGTACGCCCTGACCAGGGCTCTCCAGTGGGAGCTGGGCATCAGCCCCGTGGCGGACAGCTTCGGTCCCACCACCCTGCGCGTCCTGACGCAGAGGTTCCCCCGGCTCAACAGCGACACCGTGCCGTCGGCCAACTTCTGCCGCATCATCCAGTCCGCGATGTACTGCAAGGGCTATGACGGCGGCGACATCGACGGCGTCTACAACTCGAACGTCCAGGCCGGCATCACCAAGCTCAAGCAGGACATGGGTGTCGACGGTGTCTACCCCGGCTCCGACCTGACTCCGAAGGTCTTCAAGGGCCTGCTGAACATGGACCCGTACGTCCTCGTCAGGTACGGGGACAGGCCCGGCGACGAGGACATCCGCTCGATCCAGCGCTGGCTCAACGGGCGTTACATCCACCGGCAGGACTTCTTCGTCATCCCCTGCGACGGCCACCACTCCCGCGATGTCGCCAAGTCCATGCTGTTCGCCATCCAGTACGAACTGGGCATGGCCGACGGTGTGGCCAACGGCTCCTTCGGCCCCGCGACCCAGGCGGGTCTCAGACAGCACACCCTCAGGGTGGGCAGCACAGGTGTCTGGGTGAACCTGTTCACGGCCGCCATGATCCTCAACCAGCGGCCCCATATCGCGTTCGGCGGGACCTTCACGGCCGACCTGTCCTCGGCGGTCTTCGAGTTCCAGGACTTCGTGAGGATCTCCCCGAACGGCGACGGCGACTACCCCACCTGGGCATCCCTGCTGATCTCCTACGGCGACCAGTCCCGCTCCGGCGCCGCCTGCGACTGCATCACGACCATCACCGCGGCCCGCGCCCAGTCCCTGCTGTCCGCCGGGTACGTGTACGTCGGCCGCTATCTGTGCAACGTCCCGAACGGCCGGGACAAGATGATCAAACCCGGTGAGCTGCAGACCATCGCGGCCAACGGCCTGAACTGCTTTCCGATCTACCAGACCTTCAGCGACGGGGCGGCCTACTTCAAGTACAGCCAGGGCACCCGGGACGGCCTCGACGCGATCGACTGGGCCAAGTACCACGGATTCAAGGACGGCACCCGCATCTACTTCGCCGTCGACTACGACGCGTTCGACCACGAGGTGACCTCCAACATCCTTCCGCACTTCAGGGGGGTCTTCCGGGCGGTGCAGGAGAACTCCCGCTACCGGGTCGGCATCTACGGGCCGCGCAACGTGTGCCGCAGGGTGCGCGAGGCGGGGTACACCGACGCGAGTTTCGTCTCCGACATGTCCAGCGGGTTCTCCGGGAACCTGGGCTTCCCCATGCCGGGGGACTGGGCGTTCGACCAGATCGCCACCGTCACCGTGGGAACCGGGGCCGGAACCATCGAGATCGACAAGAACATCGCCTCCGGACGGGACGTCGGACAGAGCAGCTTCGACCCCGGCGCGGACACCGCGGGACTGGACGTCGACTTCAACGCGACGTACCGCGCCGCCATGCTCCAGGAGGTGCGCTCGTACCTGGAGTCCATCGGCGTCCCCGAGACGGGCGGTGACGGCTGGACCGACCCGGACTGGGCGACCCTGGGAGGCATCTCCAACACCAAGGCGTTCGAGCTGGTTCTCTCCGCGGACTGGCTGTTCACCTCGCTGGCCCGGCAGCTCAGGGTGCGCAAGGCCCTGATCCAGGCCCCGGTGCTGTGGGAACTGCGCAAGTTCAACCCGCTGGACATCGTCGCCGACACGGCGGTCAAGACCGGCGTGGACGACGACTGCAGCACCGGCTGGGCCCAGATCTTCGCCTGGGTGGCCATCGACGCGAGGAACCACTGCGTCGAAGGGGGCATCATCAACGGCTCGATCCTGGACGACCCCAGGGACAAGCCGTCGGTGTGGACCCAGCTGAACGAGGACCCGATCTACAACATCAAGTCGGCGGCCTACCTGACGATCTTCAACGCCCACCAGATCAACCTGCCGAGACCGGGGCTGAATACGAGTGAGGCCGACTCCGAGAGAATCCTCAGCCGCTACAACGGTCCCCCCGTGACGGAGGACGGGAAACCGAACCTTCCCGCCTTGCAGTACGGCCGTGAACTCGTCGGTCTGTACCGGGTGTTGGAGAAGTACTACCGGCTCTCCCGCAATGGCTGACGTGAAGGGGACGAACAGCGTGACAACTGGCATGACAGGCAACGCAGGCAGCACAGGTGGCGCGGGCAGCGCGGTCAGGACAGGCATCACGCGACGCGATGTCGTCAGGCACAGCGCGGTCCTCGGCACCGTCACCCTGGTGGGCGGCGGCTCCGTGCTGGCCCTGCCCGCCGGGGCGGTGGCCGCCGAGAGACCCGGGCCCGGCGACGCCCCGAAGCGACCGACATCGCCCAACGGCTGGGAGTTGGAGGAGAAGGCCAACGACGTCTCCACGGTGTGGACCCGGCCCGTACCGGGCACCGGCCTCGACGTCGACGTACGCATCGGGGACGTGGAGACGGTCCTCGTGCACGTCGTCCGGCGCTTCCACTACGAGATCGACGAACTCCGCAAGGGAGACCTGACCGGCTGGCGCGCACCGGCCCGGGTCAAGCCGAAGCGGGCGGAGGGCAACCAGGCGTCCGGCACCGCCGTCGCGATCCGGCCCGGCTCCTATCCGCCCGGAGCCAGGGGAGGGTTCTTCCCGCCCCAGCTCATGGTGATCCGCGACATCCTCGCCGAGTGCGACGGCGTCGTGCGGTGGGGCGGGGACGACGACCGCCCGTACGAGGCGCTGTTCTCCATCGACGTACCGCCCGGCGACAAGCGGCTGACGGACCTCGTGGCCAAGCTGCGGACGTGGGCCGACGAGCCCGGAGCCGGCCCGGGCACCCAGGTGGACGTGGCCGACGCCAAGCGGCGCAAAGCCGCCACCGCGCTGGAACGGCGGCAGAAGGAGACCGCCTGACACCGGACGTCCGGCACCCGCGGAAGGCCGTGGATCCGTGTGATCCACGGCCTTCCGCCGTACGCCCCTGGCGGCGCCGACGGCCGGGCCCGTGGACTCGGTCATCTAGAATGACGGCCAACGCGCTTGTAAGCGCGGGGAGTTGAGTTCAACGCCGGGGAGAACATCCATGGGCGCCACAGAGGCCGTAGACACACCGGAGGCGGACTCCGAGCCGGACACCCGCACCGCGGGGCCGACGGTGCCACGTCTGGTACTGGGGGCACGACTCCGTCGACTGAGGGAGGAACTGCACTTCTCCCGCGAGGAGGCCGGCGAGGCCATCCGCGCCTCTCAGTCCAAGATCAGCAGAATGGAGTGGGGCCGGCACGGGTTCAAGATGCGTGACGTGTCCGACCTGCTCACGCTCTACGGAGTCACGGACGAGGCCGAGCGCGCCACCTTGCTGGCTCTGGCGAAACAGGCCAACACCCCCGGCTGGTGGCAGCCGTACAACGACGTCGTGCCCGGCTGGATGCAGGCCTACCTCGGGGCCGAACAGGCGGCGAGCCTCATCCGCTGCTTCCAGCCCCAGGTCGTTCCCGACCTGCTGCAGATCCCTGATTACGCTCGCGCCGCCGTCCGGCTCACCTGCCCGGAGGCTTCCGCGGAGGAGATCGACCGGCGGGTCACCCTGCGCATGCAACGCCGGCAGATCCTGCACCGGCAGCAGGCGGTTCAGCTCTGGGCCGTGATCGACGAGGCGGCGCTGCGTCGCCCGGTGGGCGGCACCGGCACGATGCGCGCCCAGCTCCAGCACCTCATCGAGATCTGCCAACTCCCGCAGGTCACCGTACAGATCGTGCCGTTCCGCGCCGGTGGTCACGCCGCGGCCGGCGGTCCGGTCACCATCGTGCGGCTGCCCGGCGGTCTGCTGCCCGACATGGTGTACCTGGAACAGCTCGCCAGCGCCGTCTATCCCGACAAGCCGAGCGAGATCGAGTACTACTGGGGTGTCATGAACCGCGTGGTCGTCCAGGCCGATTCGCCGGACGCGACGTGCACGACCCTCCATCGCATCCTTCAGGAGACCTGACCCGAGTGGATCGGGACTCGCGATGGCCGATGGAACGCGTGCCGGTCGTCGCGCCCGGCGGCCGGTACGGCGGCGTACGCCAAGTGGGCCGCCGGGCGGCGGACTTCAGCGCTTGAGGGCGACGCCTCCGTACTGGTGCACCTCCGCCGGGAGCCCCCAGGCCTCGGTGTCAGGACGCCACCGCGAGCACGATGCGACGCCGGGTTCGAGCAGTTCCAGACCGTCGAAGTAGCGCTCGATCTGCTCGGGGCTGCGAAGGATGTATGGGATCGACCCGCCCTCGTTGTACTGCCGGATGGCGTCGACATAGGCGTCGCTGGTGTCGGTGCTGTCGTACTGCACGAGGAAGCTGCCGGCCGGCAGACCGTCCACCAACTGCCGCACGATCGAACATGCTTCGTCGTGGTCCTCGATGTGGCCGAGGATGCCCATCAGCATGAGGGCGACCGGCTGGTCGAAGTCCAGCGTCTTGGCCGCTTCCCGCAGGATCGTGCTCGGGTCGCGCAGATCGGCGTCGACGTAGTTGGTGACCCCCACCGAGCTGCTGACCAGCAGCGCGCGGGCATGTGCGAGCACCAACGGGTCGTTGTCGACGTAGACGATCCGGCATTCCGGCGCCACTCGCTGGGCGATCTGATGGGTGTTGTCCACATTCGGCAGCCCGGTGCCGATGTCCAGGAACTGCCGGATGCCCTCCTCGGCGGCGAGATGACGGACCGCGCGGGCCAGGAAGTACCGGGCGGCGCGGGCTCCGGTCTCGATCCCCGGGAAGATGTCACGGAACGCGTCACCGGCTATCCGGTCGACCTCGTAATTGTCCTTGCCGCCCAGCCAGTAGTTCCAGATCCGGGCCGATTGCGGCACGGTGGTGTCGATCTTGGAGAGTGCCTCCTGGTCGGAGTTCTCTCGTGCATCAGTCATGGACGCTCCTGTGTGTACGTGTGCGTGTACGTATGTGTCCACGGTTGTGTGTACGTGATGTGGGAACCGCGAAACTGCCGAGTGCCGGTCGTGGAGGGCCACGCTATTCCCCGTGTTTGGATCATGTGTATCCGCAGGCCCAACCTGTCCGTGCTTCGCCTGGCAATGACTTGTTTGTGTTCTCCGGGCGGGCCGAAAGTCGACATCCGTGCCGTCACTTCACGGAATGCGCACAGAAGTTCATCAGCCCTTTAGGTTTCAACCGTTACGCTCGCCGACAGTCGAGTGGTCGATGTCGGCGCCCCACCCGCCGCGGCCCTCCCCCCCCAGAGGCACAGGAGATTCGGCGTGCGTGACGGCGACGTAGTGGTGATCGGCGGCGGCTATGCGGGCGTCCGGCTGGCGAAACGGCTGGACGGGACGGCACGGGTCACGCTGGTCGATCGCAAGGATGTTTTTTTCCACCGCATCGCCTCCCTGCGCGCCGGTGTGCGTCCGGAGTGGACGATGGCCCCGTTCATCCCGTACGACCGGCTGCTCGGCAACGGCCGGGTGGCGGTGGGCAAGGCGGTCCGTATCGACACCGCCGAGCGGGAGGTGGTGCTGGCCACCGGCGAGCGCCTCCCGTACGACGTGGTGGTGATCGCCACCGGCGCCGACTATCCGGAACCGGCCCGTTTCTCCGGCACCACCGCGGAGGAGGCCGCCAAGTCGTTCGCGGAGCACCAGCAGAGCGTCGCCACCGCGGAT
Organism: Streptomyces phaeochromogenes; assembly: GCF_001418655.1. Classification (GTDB taxonomy): domain Bacteria; phylum Actinomycetota; class Actinomycetes; order Streptomycetales; family Streptomycetaceae; genus Streptomyces; species Streptomyces phaeochromogenes. Next base: position 17,389 of record NZ_LIQZ01000379.1, read on the forward strand.
CATGTCCTCGTCGTCGGCGGCGGGCCCTCCGGCGTCGAGCTCAGCGCCGAGATCCGCCTGGCCCGGCCGGACGCCCGGGTCACGCTCGCCCACTCCGGTCCGGCCCTGCTCCACTCCACGGGCAGCGAGCGGGCCGGGCGCAAGGCCCATGCCTGGCTGGAGTCCCACGACGTGGAGGTGCGGCTCGACTCGTTCATGTCCCCGGGCCACGACTTCGGTACGTACCGCGACGCACGCGGGAACGTGGTGGAGGCCGACCGCTCCTTCTGGGCGACGGGCACCACCCCCAACACGCTCTGGCTGCGCCTGGCCGGACACGGTGACTGGCTGAACGCGAGCGGGCATGTGAAGGTCGACCGGATGCTCCGGGCCGAGGGCCGACTGGATGTATTCGCGGTCGGCGACGTGAACGACGCGAGTGAGCTCAAGATCACCCCCGCCGCGCTCGCCCAGGCGGACCTTGCCGCCCACAACATCCGTGCCTACCTGGGCAGTTCAGGAAAACACCGCACACAGTCCCGCTCGTACCGGCCCATCCACCGCACCCCGCTCATCGTGCCGTTCGGTCAGGCGGACGGAGTGACCATGCTGCCCGTACTGGGCGGCGAGACCGCGGTACTCGGCGGCCGAACCACCACCCTGGCCAAGGCGAAGACCCTGATGACCCCCTACATGAGGCGCCAACTGGGGTACACCGCGGCCTGACACACGACGCGCGGCTTCCCGCAGACGAACGACGACGCCACCCGGTGGCACCCGTCGTTCGCCCAGGTATGCCCCCTGGGGTAAGGTCCCCACGTTTCCAACTACCGACTGAAGGCGAGCCGGTACGGGGAGTGCGGAAGGGGCGGCAGGACGATGGAATCCCAGTTGGGCGACGGCGGATCCGTGGATCTGGACGACACACCGTTGGAGGCGATGACTCCCGAACCGCTGCTCACCCGGGACTACGAGACACGCCCCTCACTGGTGTACGAACGGCTGAGGCAGCGTCACGGCCCGGTCGCGCCGGTCGATCTCCTGGGCGTACCCGCCTGGTTGGTCCTCGGCTACCGGGAGGCACTCGATGTGCTCCAGGACGACGACGGGTGGCCCAAGGGCCTGGAGAACTGGCGGGCCCGCTCGGAGGGCCGCGTCCCGTCCGACTGGCCCCTCGGGCCGTCCCTCGAGGTCAACCACGTACTGATCCAGGGCGGTCCCGGATACCCGCAGTTGCGTACGGCGTGGGACACGGCTCTCCGTCCCTTCCAGGACCCGCGCCATCCCCAGGCGAAGAAGCTCAAGACGGCCGTCACCGCCTACGCCGACGAACTGATCACCCTGGTGGGACAGGCCGGCGGTACGGGACTCGCGGACCTGTCCGCCCAGTTCTCCCGGCCCCTGCCGCTGATGGTGGCAAGTCACCTGCTCGGCTTCCCCGGTTCACAGGGCGACGACGCGCTGATGGACATGTGGCGGGTCCTGGACGCAGGGCCGGACGCGGAGCCGGCCCTGGAGCGCCTGTTGGCGACGCTGGCCGAACTGGCCGCGATGAAGCTGAAGACGCCGGGGGACGACTTCCCCTCGCACCTGCTCGCCGCACACCCGGACCTCTCGCTCGACGAGCTGGCCCGTGAGCTGTTCATGCTGCTGGGCATGACCTCCGACCACGTCGGCATCCTCATCTCCAACACGGTGGTGGAGGTCCTCTCGGGAGACGGCGGCGCGCGTGCCAGCCTGTCCGCCGGGATGGTCAGGGAGACCATGAACCGGGTGGTCATGCGCAAGCCACCGCTGGTGAACTTCGTGCCGCGCTTCGCCGCCAAGGACACCCCGCTCGGCAGGTACACGATCCGCGCGGGCGACCCGGTCTGGGTCTCCTCGGCGGCGGCGCACGCCGACCCGCTCTTCGCCGACAGCGCGGCGAAGAGCAGCACCGTCAGCACCCGGGCGCACCTGTCCTGGGGCGCGGGCCGCCGCCAGTGCCCGGCGCGCGAACTCGCGTCCACGGTCGCGGCGGTGGGCGTGAGCCGCCTGTTCGAGCGGTTCTCCCGCCTCGACCTCGCGCTCCCCGTCGACCAACTCCCTTGGCGCTCCTCGCCCTTCATGCGTGGCCTGCGCTCGCTGCCCGTACGGTACGAACTCGCCGCGGTGCCCGAGCAGCCGCCGGCGCACGACCCGGCGGCGGAACCGGCCGAGACGGCGCTGCCGGATCCGTCCGCCCGGCAGCGCTCGTCACTGTGGCGCTATCTGACGAGCCTGATCCGCGCGGGCCGCTGACGCCGGGATGAGCGTGCGGGAGCTGAGGTGAGGCCGTCACGCCCGCGCCGGCCTCACCTCAGCTCCCGC
>NZ_LIQZ01000038.1 GCF_001418655.1 Streptomyces phaeochromogenes
CGTCCAGCAGTACGCGTGCAACAGCTCGACGGCCCAGCAGTGGAGCCTGACCGCGACCAGCGACGGCTACGTCCGCATCAACAACGGCAACAACACCGGCCAGGTCGTTGACGTCGCCGACACGTCCGTGGCCGACAACGCGCCCGTCCATCTGTGGGCCTACGGCGGCGGCACCAATCAGCAGTGGCTGCCGGTCGACGAAGGCGGCGGCGCCTATCACTTCGTGAACCGCAACAGCGGCAAGTGCCTGGACGACCCCGGCGCCTCGACCGCGGACAGCGTGCAGTTCGTGCAATACACCTGCAACGGCAGTGCCGCCCAGCGCTTCCAGGTGGTCCCCGTGACCCAGTCCGGCGCGAATCCGGACCTCGGCCCGAACGTCGCCGTCTTCGACCCGTCCATGTCGTCCTCGACGATCCAGACCAGGCTGAACTCGATCTTCCAGCAGCAGGAGACGAACCAGTTCGGCTCCCAGCGCTACGCCGTCCTGTTCAAGCCGGGCTCCTACAACGCCGACGTCAACGTCGGCTTCTACACTCAGGTCGCGGGTCTGGGTCTGACCCCGGACGCTGTCACGATCAACGGCGCGGTGCACGCCGAGGCCGACTGGTTCCAGGGCAACGCGACGCAGAACTTCTGGCGCGGCGCCGAGAACCTGTCCGTCAACCCGACCGGCGGCACGGACCGTTGGGCGGTCTCGCAGGCAGCGTCGTACCGCCGGATGCATCTGCGCGGCAATGTCGCCCTCGACGACAACGGCTGGTCCAGCGGCGGTCTGCTCGCCGACACCAAGATCGACGGGCAGGTCAACTCCGGCAGCCAGCAGCAGTGGCTGACCCGCAACTCCCAGCTCGGCAGCTGGACCGGCTCCAACTGGAACATGGTCTTCGTCGGCAGCCAGGGCGTCCCGGCCACCAGCTTCCCCAGCCCGCCGTACACCACGGTCGCGCAGACCCCGGTCAGCCGGGAGAAGCCGTCCCTGTACATCGACGGCAACGGCGCCTACCAGGTCTTCGTGCCGTCCGTGCGCTCCAACTCCACCGGCACCAGCTGGGCGAACGGATCCCCGTCCGGCAGCTCGCTGTCTCTCGACACCTTCTACGTCGTGAAGCCGGGTGCGACCGCCGCGGACATCAACGCGGCGCTGGCGGCGGGCAAGAACCTCCTGGTCACCCCGGGTGTCTACCACCTCAACCAGACGCTCCAGGTGAACCGCGCCAACACCGTCGTCCTCGGTCTGGGCCTCGCCACGTTCATCCCGGACAACGGCGTCACCGCGATGAAGGTGGCCGACGTCGACGGCGTCAAGGTCGCGGGCGTCCTCTTCGACGCGGGCACCACCAACTCGCCCACGCTGATGGAGGTCGGCCCGACGGGCTCGTCCGCCTCGCACACCGCGAACCCGACGTCCCTGCACGACGTGTACTTCCGCGTCGGCGGCGCCGCCGTCGGCAAGGCGACCACCAGCCTGGTGATCAACAGCGACAACGTCATCGCCGACCACACCTGGATCTGGCGCGCCGATCACGGCAGCGGCGTCGGCTGGAACACCAACACCGGCGACACCGGCCTGATCGTCAACGGCGACAACGTCACCGCGTACGGCCTGTTCGTCGAGCACTACCAGAAGCACCAGACGATCTGGAACGGCAACGGCGGGCGGACGTACTTCTACCAGAACGAGATGCCGTACGACCCACCGAACCAGGCGTCCTGGATGAACGGCTCCACCCAGGGCTACGCCGCCTACAAGGTCGCCGACTCCGTCACCAGCCACCAGGTGTACGGCTTCGGCAGCTACTGCTACTTCAACGTGAACCCGGGCGTGGCCGCCGAGCGGGCCATCGAGGCGCCGAACAACTCCAATGTGCGCTTCACCAGCATGGTGACCGTCTCGCTCGGCGGAGTGGGCACCATCCGGCACGTCGTCAACGGCACGGGCGGCCCGTCCAACTCCACGACCAACGTGGCCAATCTGACCCAGTACCCCTAAGCACACCAGCTCCGACGACGGCCGTCCCCACGCTCGGGGGACGGCCGTTCACCCCCTACACCCAAGGAGCGTCCTCAACCATGCGCAGACCCCGCTTCCTCGGCCGCTTCGCGGTTCTCACCTCGCTGTCGGCGGTCCTCACCACCTTGCTCACCGTGACGCCCGCCCAGGCCGCCAGCGGCTCGATCACCGGGCTCGCCGGCAAGTGCGTCGACGTCGCGGGCGCGAGCAGCGCCAACGGCACCGCCGTACAGCTCTACGACTGCAACGGGACAGGCGCCCAGATCTGGTCCAACCCGGGTGACGGCACCCTGCGCGCGCTCGGCAAGTGTCTGGACATCGTCGACCGCAGCACCGCGGACGGCGCGGCGGTCCAGCTGTGGGACTGTGCCGGCAGTTCGAACCAGCAGTGGGTGGTCAGCGGTGCGAACGACATCGTCAACCCGGCCGCGAACAAGTGCCTGGACGTCACCGGCAACAACAGCGCCAACGGCACCCGGCTGCAGATCTGGACCTGCTCGGGCGGCGCGAACCAGAAGTGGAGCGCGCCCGCGAGCGGTGGCGGCGGCACCCCGTCCGGATTCGTCGTCACCGAGGGCCAGTTCAACCAGATGTTCCCGGGCCGGAACTCCTTCTACACGTACAGCGGGCTGACCGCCGCGCTGAGCGCCTACCCCGGATTCGCGAACACCGGCAGCGACACCGTGAAGAAGCAGGAGGCCGCGGCCTTCCTCGCCAACGTCAATCACGAGACCGGCGGACTGGTCCACATCGTCGAGCAGAACACCGCCAACTACCCCCACTACTGCGACTGGGGCCAGCCGTACGGCTGCCCGGCAGGCCAGGCCGCGTACTACGGCCGCGGACCGATCCAGCTCAGCTGGAACTTCAACTACAAGGCCGCGGGCGACGCGCTCGGCATCGACCTCCTCAACAACCCCTGGCTCGTGCAGAACGACGCCGCCGTGGCCTGGAAGACCGGCCTCTGGTACTGGAACACGCAGAACGGCCCCGGCACCATGACCCCGCACAACGCCATGGTCAACCAGGCCGGCTTCGGCCAGACGATCCGCTCCATCAACGGCTCCCTGGAGTGCGACGGCAAGAACCCCGCCCAGGTGCAGAGCCGCGTGGACGCCTACAACCGCTTCACCTCGATCCTCGGCGTCCCGCCGGGCAGCAACCTCTACTGCTGACGACGGCCGCTCAGCTCAACCAGGAGTCCCCATGCGCAAGTTGAGATCCCTCACCAACACCCTTCTCGGCACACTCGGCGCGATGACGCTCGTCGTCGCGATACCGGCGACCGCCCACGCCAACGTCCTGACCCTGCTGCCACAGAACGCGAGCGGCCTGGAGCAGACCTACTCCCCCGCCTACGACTACGACAGTGACGGCTGCTACGCCACCGCCGCCATCGGCGCCGACGGCGCCATCAACCCCGGCCTGAAGCTCGGCGGCGACGTCAACGGCAAGTGCCACGACCCCGCCCAGCTGAACAACGCCAACACCTACTCGCGCGAGAAGTGCAACAACGGCTGGTGCGCGGTCATGTACGCCAGCTACTTCGAGAAGGACCAGGTGACCCTCGGCCCGGCGGCGATCGGGCACACCCACGACTGGGAACACGTCATCGTGTGGATCAACAACAACGAGGTCAAGTACGTGTCGGCGTCCCAGCACAGCGGCTACCAGACGCTCGCACGGTCGGAGATCCGCTTCGACGGCACCCACCCGAAGATCGTGTATCACAAGGACGGAATCGGGAGCCACTGCTTCCGCTTCGCCAACGGCAACGACGAGCCGGCGGAGAACGCCACGGGCAACTGGTTCTACCCGCGGCTCGTCGGCTGGGACGGTTACCCGGCCGGTTACCGCGACAAGCTGAGCAGCGCCGACTTCGGCTCGGCCACCTTCAAGATCGACGACGGCGACTTCCAGTGGGCTCTCGACTACACGAGCCCGGCCGGAATCCCCTTCGACCCGTACGCCTGACGAACGGCCCTCCGGGGCTGGCAACAGTCCGTCGAGAGGCCCCCGCAGGCTCTTGCCCGCGGGGGCTCTCCTTTCGCGGGAGGCGGTTCCGGCGCTCGCCGCCGTGCCCGCGCCCGGGCCGCCGTCGCTCAGCCCGGCGCGCCCATCAGGGCGGTGACATAGGCATCCAGCCGCTCTTCCACGACACGTGTCGTCAGCTCTGTCCTCCCTGCCTCCCGCCATGGCTGCGAAACCAACCGCACCTCTTCCGAGAACGCCAGCCCGTCCCGCACCCGCCAGTACAGCCGCTCGCTCGCGGTGGCGGCCGGCATCCAGCCGCTCTTCCACGACACGTGTCGTCAGCTCTGTCCTCCCTGCCTCCCGCCATGGCTGCGAAACCAACCGCACCTCTTCCGAGAACGCCAGCCCGTCCCGCACCCGCCAGTACAGCCGCTCGCTCGCGGTGGCGGCCGGCATCCCGCCGGCCTCCTCGTACGCCTCAGCGAACCGCAGACCCCACGCCGGGCCGTGCAGCAGCGCAAGGTTGGTGGAGCAGTGCGCCACATCGAGATCCACCGGGCCCCAGGAGGTAGCCGCCCAGTCGACGACGCCGGTGATCCGGGCCCCTGCGGGCCGTGCGGGCGCCACGTCGAACAGCACGTTGCCAGGGTGGAAGTCCCGGTGCAGGAACCGCCCTTCACAGGGCGGCGCGGGCTGGCGGACCACGTCGATGGCCGCGGTCCATGCCACCGCGTCGGCGCCTTTCGGAGTCACGACAGTGTCGGCGGTCGTCAGCGCCACATACTCCCGGGGCCGCTCGGCGGGTCGAATAGCGTGGATCGCCACGAGTTGACGGGCCAGCAGTGGAACGCGCGTCTCCAAGCCCTCGTCGTCGAGGACCGTCCGGCCCGCCAGATGCGTCATGAGGAGCGACGGATACTTGTCTAGGCAGACTTCCGCACGACCAAACGTGTCGGAGTGACCGCAGAGGACAGCGGATGACTGCCGTCTCGCGACGCGAGCTCGTCCGATGTCTGCTTGAACAGCAGCCGGGCCATCAGGCGTCCCATGTCCTCGATGTCCTGGTGCACGGTGGTCAGTGGTGGCTCCGTCGCCTCGGCGATGGCGCCAGGTCGTCGAAGCCGACAACCGCCACCTCCTCCGGTACGCTCCGTCCGCGCTCCCGCAGCACCCGCAGCACCCGCAGGGCACCGGAAGCCATCAGGTCCGAGGCGACGAAGACCGCGTCCAGATCGGGGCACCGGTCGAGGAGCTCGGACATGGCGGTGGCACCGCCCTGCAGCGTGAAGTCGCCCTCGGCGATCAACCGGGGTGGCGTGTCCGGGAGTACGTCCCGGTAGCCGTCGAGACGGTCGATCGCCGAAGCCTGGTTGAGCGGCCCGGTGATGGTCCCGATGTGTCGGCGTCCCAGTGATACGAGATGCCGCACGGCTTCCCTGGCTCCGCCGCGGTTGTCGGCGTCGACGTACGTGTAGCCCTGGCTGCGGTGGCCGGAGCCGACGGCCGGGCGACCGCCGAAGATGGCGGGCAGGCCCATGTGCTCGACCATGGCAGGCAACGGGTCGTCGGTACGCAGCGAGAACAGCAGGGCGCCATCGACGTGGCCGCCGCCCAGGAAGTTCCCGACACGCGGATAGTCGTCCGGCTCCTCGATGAACAGCAGTACCGGCTGCGCTCCTTGTTGGACGAGTTCCTGCCGGATGTCACGCAGGTGGCAGTCGAAGTACGGGTCCACGAAAAGCCGGTTCTGCGGTTCGGTGACCACGACGGCGACGGCGTTGTTGCGGCGTGTGACCAGGCTTCGGGCAGCTTGGTTGGGTACATAACCGAGTTCGTCCACGGCCTCTCGGATACGTTCTGCGACCGCGGCCCGCGCCCTGGGCTCGCCGTTGATCACACGGGACACGTTAGCCGTCGGCAGCGGGACCGGCAGTTCAATTCGGCCTGGTGCCGACCCTGTTCAGCCAGGCCCGCCCGGGGGCTCCGACACGACCGTGGTCCGTGGGCGATCAGCGGGCACCTGATGGACACGGACGGCGCAGTGCTCGGTGCGGCTGGTGATCAAGGTACGGCCGACTGCACCGAAGGCCGTCGGGAGTGTGCCGTGTCCGGCGTGGCCGGTTGTCAGGGTGACCCGTGGTGTTCCGGTGACGACATCCCACACCCGCACCAGTGCGGAGTGTCCGGCTGCGTCCATGGTTCGCCCGCCGCTCCAACAGCTACAGCACTCTCCCGAGCCGCTCCGCGCCCGGGCCGGACACGCCTGTCAGTGCCGCAGCCCGGCCCGTTGCCAGGAGGAGCAAGTCGCCTGCCGGGCCCCGCGCCTCGTCCTGGCCCCCGCCCCTCGACCAGTTCGCGTCGGTGGCCACGAGCCGTACGCCTCGCAGGCGTTTGCGGGCGCCGTAGAACGGGCTGGCCAGGACGTGTTCCAGGGCCGCGATCGTCTGCTCCTGAGGGGTTGGACGTACGCGGCCCAGCGGGCGGGCGATGTCCTGGCCGTGGACCAGGACGTCGACCAGCGGATCCAACGGCGCGGACAGGGGCGCGCGGCGGGTCGAGCCCGCGGTCTCGCGGAACTGTGCGATGAGTTCGGCGGGCCCGAAGTCGGCCGCCCGGTGCCGCGCCGCGTCGAACTCCATGCGTTCCCAGTCGCCGCGCGCCCGGACCATCCCCTTGACCATTCCGGACAGCGTGGTGCGCGTCGACAGGGTCAGGTGGGCCACCACGTCGTGCACGGTCCAGCCGGTGCAGAGTGATGGCGTTTCCCAGTCCGCGCCTTCCAGGTCGTCGAGAAAGTCGGCGAGGCCGAGCCGTTCGGCCTTCGTCCAGGAAAGAACCCGTTCACGGTGCATGGCCGGCTCTCCTCACAGGGGATGCGGGTGATGTCGCCGGTATGACCGGACGCCCCGGCCGAACTGATCGGCCCCGCCGTGTGACCTGGCGCACACATAACCCATCTTCCGCCACGCAGCTGTTCACGTATGAGGACTCCATGGGTACATCGCCCTGCGGATGTTAAGGGCTTGCTGCACACCCCTTGACGCCCTCGACGCCACCGACCCAATAATGAGCGTCCACATATCTAAACCAGGTTTTTCCATGTGGACAAAGTTCGTGGTCGTAGAACAGCGCGGAGGAACAGTGACCGACCCAGGCTCAGTACGCACTCGTTCGACCACCCCCATCCGCCGGGGGCGAACGGCGGGCGCACTCGCGTCCGTTGGCGTACTGCTCGCCGTCTCGGGATGCTCGGTGGCCGGCGGCGACCCCATCGGCGAGGGTCCCGGCACCCTGCGCGTCGTACTGCCCGAGGAGCCTCCGACGCTTGAGCCCTGCGATGCCTCGCTCACCGCGACGGGCCGGGTGACGCGCGCCAACATCACGGAGGCGCTGACCGAGCGGGACCCGTCCACCGGGCGACTGGAACAGGCGCTGGCCACCAAGTGGACACGTAACTCACCCACTTCGTGGACCTTCACCCTGCGCGAAGGGGTCAAGTTCCATGACGACTCTCCGTTCACGGCCGAGGCCGCCGCGTTCTCCATCAAGCGCGCCACGGACTCGGACATCGACTGCAACGTCGACGGATACATCTTCACCGACAGCAAGATCACCGCAAAGGCGGTCGACGACACCACACTTGAGGTCACCACGGCCGAGCCGGACCCGATCCTCCCGCTGCGTCTGTCCTTCGTCGAGATCGTGCCGACGACCACGGACCCCGATTCCAGGGTGCGCGAGCCGGTCGGCACAGGTCCGTACCGGATCGACGAGTGGAGCCAGGGCCGCTTCCTCCGGCTGAAGCGCTTCTCCGGTTACTGGGGCGAGACCCCCGACTACGCGGCGGCCAAGTACGTCTGGCGCGCGGAGGGCAGCGTACGTGCGGCCATGGTCACCAACAACGAGGCGGATGTGGCGATCGGACTCGCGCCCGAGGACGGGGCGGGCGACCGGGCGGTCGAGTTCACCACCAACGAGGTCTCGTATCTGCGCATGGACGCCACCAGGGCGCCTCTCGACGACGTGCGCATCCGACGGGCCATCAACTACGCAGTCGACAGGGAAGGTCTGGTCACCGCGGTCTTCTCGGGGCGGCCGAGCGGTCAGCTCGTGTCGAAGGGCGTCACCGGATACAACCCGCGCGTCAAGCCGTGGCCGTACGACCCGAAGCGCGCCAAGCGGCTGGTGGCCGAGGCCCGGGCCGACGGAGTGCCGACCGACACCACCATCACGATCATCGGCCGCACCGGCATCTACCCGAAGGCCGCCGAGGCGATGGAGGTCGTGCAGGACGGCCTGCTCAAGGCAGGGCTGAAAGTCAAGATCAAGATGCTGGACGTCAACGCCTGGCTGGAGTACCTGCTGCGCCCCTTCCCCAAGGGAATCGGCCCCACCCTCCTCCAGGCACAGCACGGCAACCAGGCGGGAGACGCCGCGTTCACGATGGGACAGATCTACGGCAGCAAGGGCGCCCAGAGCAGCTACGGCACCCCCGAACTCGACGCGCTGACGAAGCAGGCGCAGCTCGCGTCGGGCGACAAGCGGCAGAAGGCCTTCGCGGACGCGTTCGCCCACCAGAACGACGAGGTCGTACGGGACGCCGTGATGGCCAACATGACCGGCATCCTCGCCCTCTCCTCACACGTCCGCTACCGGCCGGACTCGGCGACCAACGACGAAATGCGGCTCTCCGACATGCGCCGCGCGGACCGAGGAAGGAGCTGACCGATGTTCACGATGCTGCGTCGCCGCGCGGTCTCCAGCGTCATTCCTCTACTGGTCGTGGTCCTGGGAGTGTTCTTCCTGGCCCGGCTCACCGGAGACCCCGCCAACCTGTACCTCCCGCTCAGCGCGACACCGGAGATGAGGGCCGAGTTCTCCGCCCGCAACGGTTTCGACCAGCCGCTGGTCAACCAGTTCGGCGACTACCTGGTCCAGGTCGCCCACCTCGACTTCGGCGAGTCGCTGCGCACCGCCCAGTCGGCGAGCGGGGCGGTCCTGCGGGCCTTCCCCGCCACCCTCCAACTGGCCGGGTGGACGATGCTGCTCGCCATCGTGGGTGCCGTGGTGATCGGCAGCCTGGCGGCCTACCGGCCCAACTCGGCGACCGACCGGATCGCGAGCTTCCTGTCCTCGACGGCCGCGAGCGTCCCCGACTTCTGGTTCGCCATCATGGGTGTGCTGGTCTTCGCGGTGACGCTGGGCTGGCTGCCCACCTCCGGCACGAGCGGCGCCGCGGCCTGGGTCCTGCCCGTGACCACACTGCTCATCCGTCCGTTCGGTGTGCTGGTCCAGGTGGTGCGCGGCGCCATGGTCTCCGCGCTCTCCGCCCCGTACGTCAAAGTCGCGCGCAGCAAGGGCGCCAACGAAGTGCGGGTGGTCTTCGGGCACGCCCTGCGCAACGCGGCCGCACCCGCGCTCACCGTCGCGGGCGACCTCGCCGTCGGACTGGTCAACGGTGCCGTCGTCGTCGAGACCATCTTCGGCTGGCCCGGCATCGGCAAGCTCATGATCGACTCGGTTCTTCAGCGCGACTTCGCGGTGTTGCAGGCCGCCGTGCTGCTGACCGCCCTGGTGATCTTCGCGCTCAACATCCTCGTGGACATCTGCCACGCGATCCTCGACCCGCGTGTCCGGCAGCGGGCGGCGGCGTGAGTCAAGGAAGTGACATGCTCCAGAAGAACAACGGTCAGAGCGACAGCGCCGGGAGCGGCGACGTCCCGGAGGACGCGGGCGACGGCAGCGGCACAACTCCTGCGGCCGACCAGGTGGTGACGGCTCGGCGGAAGTGGCTCGCCCTGCTCCTCCAGGACCGGTTCGCCTGCGCGGCGGTCCTGATCCTGATCGGCGTCGCGCTGTGTGCCGTGCTGGGTCCGCTGCTCATCGGGGACCTGGCGACACGTCAGAACCTCCGCGATCCCGGGCGGGAGCCCTTCAGTCTCGACCACGGCTGGGCGTTCGTCCTCGGCAGTGACTCCCTCGGCCGACCGGTCGCCGCTCGGCTGATAGCCGCGGCCGGGACCACCCTGTCCGTGGCCGTGCCCGCCGTGCTGTGTTCGCTCGTCGTCGGCTCGGTCTGGGGCATGTGGGCGGGCTTCCACGGCGGTTGGCGCGAGAACGTGTCCCTGCGGATCGCCGACGTGATCCTCAGCTTCCCGTCCCTTCTGCTGGCCGTGGTCGTGCTGTACGTGTTCTCGCCGAGCGCCTCCGGCATCGTCCTGGTTCTCGCCGTCGCCCGGATCCCCGTGTACCTGCGCACCGCGCGGGCCGAGTCCGCGGAACTGCGCAGTCGCCTGTTCATGGACGCGGCCCGCACCTTCGGCACCAGCAGCTGGGCGAGCATCCGACGCCATGTCGCTCCCACGGTGCTGCCGACCCTGCTCACCGTCGCCGCGCTCGACTTCTGCTTCGTGATGCTGACCGAGTCCTCGCTGAGCTTCCTCGGCATCGGCATCCAGCCGCCGGACGTGAGCTGGGGCCTGATGGTGGCTCAGGGGCGCCAGGAGCTCCAGAGCTCGTGGTGGATCGCGGTCTTCCCCGGGCTCGCCATCGTCGTCACCACCGTCTCGGCAACGGTCCTCGCCGCCTGGGCCCGCCTCGCGACCGACCCGGGCCAGCGGTGGCGGCACGGCCTGCGCCGCGGGGGCCGCGGACGGCTCCGCCGGCCGGCGACCGGGGCGAACGGGGCCCGTCAGAGTTCGGCCGCCGAGACGGCCGCGGTCGTGGCGGGGGCGGAGCCCGCGCACAGCCCAGCCCCATCGGGGCCGGAGATCGAGCACGCCCCGGCCGTGCCCGAGGCAGAAGCCGAGCCCACCCCGGCAACGCCGGAAGCCGCACCCGCACCCGCACCCGCACCCGCACCCGCACCCGGCGACCATGCCTCAACCAGCCCCGCCACCCTGGCCGTCGACAGCCTGTCGGTCGACATCCGTACCGCCGCAGGACCCGTCCCCGTCGTACGCGGCGTCAGTTTCGCCGTGCGTTCGGGCGAGACGCTGGCCCTGCTGGGCGAGTCCGGGTGCGGCAAGAGCATGACGGCGCACGCGGTGGCCGGGCTGCTCGATCCGGCCGCCGAAGTCGTGGGCGGGCAGGCCCTGTTGGAGGGCGAGGACCTGCTCGGGCTCGGCGCGCGGGCCAGGCGTCGGCTCGCCGGACCGGGCCTCGCCATCGTCTTCCAGGACGCTCTCAGCGCGCTCAACCCCGTCCAGACGGTGGGGGCGCAGCTCGCGGAGCCGTTCCGTATCCACGAGCGGATGTCCCGGCGCGCGGCGCGGGCGAGAGCGGTCGAGCTGATGGAGCGCGTCGGCATCCCGGAGGCGCGCTCGCGTGCGGGCGCCTACCCGCACCAGTTCTCCGGGGGCATGCGCCAGCGGTTGCTGATCGCGATGGCGGTCGCGCTCCGGCCGAAGGTCCTGCTCGCCGACGAGCCCACCACAGCGCTCGACGTCACCGTGCAGGCCCAGATCATGGACCTGCTGCGCGAACTGCGGAGCGAGCAGCGGATGGCTCTGGTCCTCATCACCCACGACCTCGGCCTGGTCGCCGAGCACGCGGACCGGGTCGCCGTCATGTACGCGGGTACGGTCGTGGAGACCGGCCCGGTGGCCGAGGTGTTCGGCAAGCCCAACCACCCTTACACGCGGGGCCTGTTGGAGTCGGTGCCGGCCGAGCAGCACAAGGGGACCCGGCTGAACTCCATCCCGGGAAGCCCGCCCGACCCCCGCTCCGTACCCTCCGGCTGCGCCTTCCGTATGCGGTGTCCCATGGCCCGCGACCTGTGCGCCACGCACCGGCCGGTGCTGGCCGCGACCGGAGCCGGCCGCGCCGCCGCCTGCCACTTCGGGAAGGAACTGGCCGATGCCTGAGCCCGGGACGACACTGCTGGAGGCCACCGGCCTGACGAAGAGCTTCGCGGTTCCGCGTACCGCGAAGGGCAGCACCAGGCTGCGCGCGCTCGAAGGGGTCGATCTGCGTCTGGAGCGCGGGGAGACGCTCGGTCTGGTCGGCGAGTCCGGTTGCGGCAAGACCACGCTGGCCCGGGTGCTGCTGATGCTGGAGCGGCCCGACGCGGGCACCGTACGGTTCGACGGAGTGGACCCGTTCTCGTTGTCGGGGGCGAAGCTGCTCGCCTGGCGCCGCAAGGTGCAGATGGTCTTCCAGGACCCGTTCGGCTCGCTCAACCCCCGGCTGTGCGCGGCGGATCTGATCAGCGAGCCGTGGCTCACCCACCGCGATCTCGTGCCCGCCTCGAAGCGCGCGGCGCGCGTGGGTGAACTGCTGGAGATGGTCGGGCTGCGCGCGTCCGACGCGCGTCGCCACCCGCAGGAGTTCTCCGGAGGGCAACGTCAGCGGATCGGGATCGCCCGCGCCCTGGCGCTGGAGCCCGACGTCATCGTGTGCGACGAACCCGTCTCCGCGCTCGACCTGTCGGTACAGGCGCAGGTGCTCAACCTGCTGGGTGACCTGCGGGACGAGCTGGGACTCGCGTACGTGTTCATCTCGCACGACCTGTCCGTGGTGCGGCATGTCGCCGACCGGGTCGCCGTGATGTACCTCGGCAGGATCGTGGAGACGGGACCGGCGGAGGAGCTGTTCGAGCAGCCCCGGCACCCCTATACGGCAGCGCTCCTGTCGGCGGCCCCGTCCCTGGCGACCGGGGGCGGGGCGAAGAGGGAGCGCATCCTGCTGACCGGCGAGATCCCGTCACCGGCCGACCCACCGTCCGGCTGCCGGTTCAGGACCCGCTGCTGGCGCGCGGAGGACATCTGCGCCGAAACCGTCCCCACACCGACGCCCGAGGCCGCCCATCACAGAGCGGCCTGCCACTTCCCCCTGGAGGAGGTGACCGCGGCCAAGGCAGGCGCGCCACTTTAGGGGCGCGGGGCTGTATCGATATGCGGCTCCGCCGCGTGGGCGCGACCAGCCACAACGCACCCGCAGATTCACAGCCCCACCAAGCGCAGCGTCTAGCTGGCCGTACGCCGAATCCGCCCCGCGTACCGCGTCTCAAGGTCAAGGTTCCCCTCGAACCCCCCGGGCACGTTGGCCGAGACGTACACAGGCGGCCTCACTCCCGCTGCGAGCAGCAGCGAGGCCGCCTCGGCGACGGCCATCTGGACGAGCATCACGCCGGTCAGGGTGGACAGGGCGCAGACGGAGCCGCCGCCGGGGAGTTCGAGAAGGGCGTCCCCCCGTGGCGCGGCGTTGTCCAGGACGACGTCGGCGATGTCGGCGAGCTTCCGGCCGCTGGGGTGGGAGGCGGGCACGGCCCGGGTGTGGCTCAGCGAGGTGATGGCCAGGACGCGGTGACCCCGCTCCTTGGCCCGCAGAGCCATCTCCACGATCACGCTGTTGACGCCCGAGTTGGAGATGATCACGAACAGGTCCTCGGGCCGCGGCTCGGCGAGGTCGTAGATCCGCTCGGCGACACCGGGCTTGCGTTCCAGGAGCGGGTCGTCGAGGACGCTCGGGGCGTCGCCTCCGTACAGGACGAGGTCGGCGATGCTCAGCCGGTTGGTGGGCACGAGCCCTCCGGCGCGTCCGGCGAGTTCCAGGACGATAGCCTGGGAGTGCCCGGTGCCGAACGCCTGGATCACGCCGTCGGTCCGCACGCAGTGAGCGATCAGCTCGGCGGCGCGCCGCACTTCACCCTCGGCGGACTGGGCGGACGCGGCGATGCGGTTCAGGGCGTCCAGGCCTTCACGCGCAAACCCGCTGGCGTTCACAGAGTCGACGGACACGCGGCACTCCCCACCGGTGGATGAAACCACCATCCCTTACGAGCTTACTTGAATGAATAAACCATAGGTCACGAGCGGCGGGCAACGCCCCCGCCACCGGCGCCGTCACCGCACCCCGGGCCGGACCCGGGCCAGGGGCACCTTTGGTCCTGAGATTCAATCTGCGAGATGGTGGGTGGCTGATACATTCTCAGCTGCACAGCAGGCACCACCGAGGAGATCGGGTACCCCATGGAACGGACCGGCGCCGGAATGCCCCCGACGGACGTCACCTCACTGATCCGCACCGAGTTGCCCCGGCTGGCCGGCTCGCTCCGGAAGGTGGGCGAGCTGATCCTGGCGGATCCCGCGGCGGTCACCCACTCCTCCGCCGCCGAGCTGGGCCGCCGTACGGGCACGTCACAGGCCACGGTGACCCGGTTCTGCCGCGCCATCGGCCTCGACTCGTACCAGCATCTGCTGATCGAGCTGGCCCAGGAGCGCGGTCGCGGCGAGGTGTCCGACTGGGGCAGCGCGGAGATCGGCCCCGAGATCTCCCCGGACGACGGTCTCGAACGCGTCGTCACCGTCGTCGGCAGCGCCGACCTGCGCGCGGTCCAGCAGACGATCGACCGGATGGACCTGGACGCGCTGGAGCGCGCGGCCCAGGCCGTCGCCCGCGCGCGCCGCATCGACGTCTACGGCGTCGGTGGCAGCGGCGCCGTCGCCCAGGAGACCGAGACCCGCCTCTTCCGCATCGGCTGCTCGGTGCGGGGCTGGAACGAGGTGCACGGGGCGGCCACCTCCGCCGCGCTGCTCACCCCGGCGGACGTCGCCATCGGCATCTCCCACTCCGGGGCGACCCGCGAGACCATCGAGCCCTTCGAGCTCGCCAAGGAACGCGGCGCCACCACCGTGGCGCTCACCTCCGACCCGCGCTCGCCGCTGGCCCGGGCCGCCGACATCCGGCTGATCTCCGCCACCTCGGAGACCAGCTTCCGCACCGGAAGCATCGGCGGCCGGCACTCCGTACTCGTCCTCATCGACTGCCTGTACGTCCGGGTCGCCCAGCTCTCCTACCAGCGCGCGAGCGCCTCACTGGCGCTGACCGACCACATCACCCCGCAGCACACGGTGAAGAGCCGCCGGACCCGCTGACCCCGACCGACAATGGCCGGCGACGGCCGGCAATGTATGGATGAACCACCGAGAAAACCTGAAGATGGTTGTTTGAACCATCCCCTCAGTGCCACGATGGTGCTCCGCCGAGCATCCTCGTAGGAGCCCCATGCGCGTCACCTCTGTCGAGTCGACCGAGCTCTTCGTCGGAACCACCGAGCAGCCGCGCCAGATCGTGGCCGTCGAGCTGAACCACTCCCCCGGCCGGACCGTCCGTCTCACCGTCGAGGGCTCCGGTGTCGCCGGGGAGGCCCTCGTCACGGTGGCCGACGACGGCACCGCGCGCGCCGAGATACCTGTGCGCACCGGCCTCGCCCCGGGCGAGCGCCGCGACATCTCGGTGACCGCGACCGACGTGATCGCCACCGCCGAGGCCCAAGTGGCCGTGCACCCCGCCGAGTTCACTGCGGCGGAGCCGGGCTGGACGATGTTCATGGTCAGCCACTTCCACTACGACCCCGTCTGGTGGAACACCCAGGGCGCGTACACCGAGACCTGGGACATCGCCGACGACCCGGCGTCGACGGGGCTGCCCGCACGCACCTTCGACTCCCGCGGCCAGTCCGGCATGAGTCTCGTACGGGCCCACTGCGACCTGGCGCGCCGCGATCCGGCGTACACCTTCGTGCTCGCGGAGGTCGACTACCTCAAGCCGTACTGGGACGCCTTCCCGGAGGAGCGCGCCTTCCTGCGGGAGCTGCTGCGGACCGGCCGGGTCGAGATCATGGGCGGCACCTACAACGAGCCCAACACCAACCTCACCGGCGCCGAGGCGACCATCCGCAACGCCGTCTACGGGGACGGCTTCCAGCGTGGCGTCATGGGCGCGTCGCCCGAGACGGCCTGGCAGTTGGACGCCTTCGGCCACGACCCGCAGTTCCCGGGGCTGATGGCCGACGCGGGGCTGTCCTCCAGCTCGTGGGCGCGCGGCCCGTTCCACCAGTGGGGTCCCACGCTGTCCGTGTTCGGCGAGGAGCCCCGGGATCCGAACCGGATGCAGTTCCCCGCGGAGTTCTCGTGGATCGCCCCCTCGGGGCGCGGGCTGCTGACCGCCTACATGGTCAACCACTACGGCGCGGGCTGGGCCATCGACAACGCACCGACTCTGCCCGAGGCCCAGGCAGCCGCGCTCAAGCTCTTCAAGGGCCTCAAGCAGGTCGCGCTCACCCGCAACGTGCTGCTCCCGGTCGGCGGGGACTACGCGCCACCGTGCCGCTGGGTCATGGACATCCACCGAGACTGGAACGCCCGTTACGTCTGGCCGCGCTTCGTCAGCGCCGTGCCGCGCGACTTCTTCGCGGCCGTGCGCGCCGAGTTGGACGCCGAGGGGCGCACGGCGTCACCGCAGACCCGGGACATGAACCCCGTCTACACCGGCAAGGACGTCTCCTACATCGACACCAAGCAGGCCCAGCGGTACGGGGAGACGCTGCTCGCCGACGCCGAGGCCTGGGCGACGCTCGCCTCGCTCGTCACCGGGCACCCGTATCCGGACGCGGCCCTCGACAAGGCGTGGCGGCAGCTGATCTACGGCGCCCATCACGACGCCATCACCGGCTCGGAGTCCGACCAGGTCTACATCGACCTGCTCACTGGGTGGCGGGAGCTGGCGGACCTCGCCGAGACCGTGCACGCCGACGCGACCGACGCGCTCGCCCGGCACGTGGCCCCGCTGCCGGGCGCCGGCCCCGACCTGGTGGTCTTCAACTCCGCGACCTGGCAGCGGCAGGACGTACTGACCGTCGACGACCCCGGACTCGTACCGCTCGACGACACGGGTCTCCCGCTGCCCGCCGTACGGGAGAACGGCGAGCTCCGCGTGATCGTGCCGGAGGTCCCCGGCATGGGGCTCAAAGCACTCCCGCTCACGCGGGGCACCGTCCCCGAGTGGGTGCCGGGCGAAGGCACCACGATCCGCAACGAGTTCTACGAGCTGACCGTCGACCCGGGACGCGGCGGCGGCGTGAGCAGGCTGCGCGCGCTCGTCGAGGGCGGGCGGGACCTGCTGCGCGCCGGTGACATCGGCAACGAGCTGGTCGTGCAGGAGGAGTACCCGCGGCACCCCCGCTTCGGCGAGGGCCCCTGGCATCTCACCCCGACCGGCACCACGGCCGCCCGCAGCCGCGACGTGACCGCGGGCGTCCGGGTCGAGCACTCCCCCGCCGGTTCCCGCATCACCGTCACCGCCGACCTCGGCCTCTTCCGCTACACACAGCGGCTGTGCCTGTGGAAGGGGGTCGCGCGCCTGGACGTGTCCACCACGATCGACGGATACGACGGCGCCGACCGGCTGATCCGGGTCCGCTGGCCCTCCGACGTGCGGGGCGGACTGCCGGTGCACGAGGTGGCCGATGCCGTGATCGGGCGCGGGTTCGGCTTCGTGGAGGTCGACAGCGAGCGGTTCCCCTGGACGCTGGACAACCCGGCCAACACCTGGTTCGGCCTGGGCTCCACGGCCCGTGCCGAGATCCGCGACGACACGGGCGCGCTGCTCGGCCACCGTTCGATCGGCGTGGCCGAACTCGTCCACTCCTCCTGGGACGAGGCCGGTGAACTCGGCACCCCGCTCGCGGCGGCCCTGGTCCGCGCGGGCGTCACCGCGACCTCGACGATCGCCGACGGACCGCGCTACGGCGACCTGGAGATCGACTCCAACCTGCCCGACATCCGCATCGCCGTCGGCGGCCCCGAACGCAACGCGGTCGTCGCCGAGGCGCTCGGCTGGGACCCGGCCGCCGGACGCGAACTGCGCCGCCAGCTCACCGAGCGCGGCGTGGCGGCCGTCTGGGTCGCGCCGCGCGCGAGCCTGCGCGAGGAGTGGGTCCCCGGAGCCGACCTCCGCGACCTCGAACGGCTGCCGCTGCTCGTCGTGGCGGGCGCCCGCCCGCAGGACGACGCCAAGGCGGTGGACGCGCTGGTGGCCGACCTGGACGACGCGATCCTGCGGGCCACGGCGGCGGGCGGCGGCGAGGCCCTGCCGCCGGGCGACGCCTGGGACGGCCGCAGCTTCGCCGTCCTCAACCGCGGCACACCCGGCTGCGTGGTCACCTCGTCCGGGAACCTCTACATGTCGCTGATGCGCTCGTGCACGGGCTGGCCCTCGGGCATCTGGATCGACCCGCCCCGCCGAACCGCCCCCGACGGCTCGGCCTTCCAGCTCCAGCGCTGGTCCCACACCTTCGAGTACGCCGTGGTGGGCGGCGAGGGCGACTGGCGGAAGCTCGGCCTGCCGCGCACCGGCCACGCGTACAACCACCCGCTCACGGCACGGCTGCGCGACGGCGAAGCATCGGGCACATCGGACGCGTCCGACGCATCGCCGCAGGCCCCCGTCCTGCCGAGGAGAGCGACCCTGCTGAGACTGGAGCCCGAGGGCGAGGTCCTGCTCGACGCGCTCAAACCGGCCGGCTCGCCGCTGGCCCGCGGCAGCGTGGCCCCGGCGGACCCGGGCCGCGGAGTCGTCGTACGGATGCACGAGGTGTCAGGCCGTCCGGTGCTGGCCCAGGTGCGCGGCCCGCTGGCGTGGACGGCCGGAGCGCGCGCCGACGTCCTGGAGAACCCCGGGACACCGCTGGCCCCGGACCAGGAAGGGGTTCTCGACATCGGCCTGACCGGGTTCGAGGTCGCGACGGTCCTGGCGACGCCGGAGGACGGACACACTCCGCACGGCCCCGGCGTCGCCGCGCACGAGCCCGCGCAACCCGTCCACACCCGGTACTGGCTGCACAACTCGGGCCCCGCCCCGCGCGGCAACATGCCCGTCGCGGTGTACGTCTCGCCGACCGTGCTCACCGTCGCCGGGGGCCCCGTGACCGCGACGGTCCGCGTCAGCTCGGAGCTCACCGACGCCCCGGTGTCGGGCACGGTCGCCCTGCGCGTACCGCCCGGCTGGTCCACCGAACCCGCCGAACTCCCGTACGCGCTGGGCCCCGGCGGCTTCACCCTCTCCGAGGTCACCGTCACCGCGGCCCCCGACGCCGCACCCGGCCGCCACTGGCTCGCCGCACTGCTGTCGTACGGCGGTCAGACGTACGAGGACGTCGTGGCGCTCGACGTGCCGGGCACCGTCCCGGAGGGCGAGCCGGACGGCCGCAGGGGCCCGACTCTCGTGTCCAGCCTGGGAGTTGAGCGGATGAGGGTCCGCGCGGGCGAGCTCGGCCGGGTTCCGGTGACCGTCCGCAACACCACCCGCGGTCCGGTCGACGGCACCCTGTGGGCGGTGTCGTCGTGGGGCACCTGGCCGGGGGTGGGTCCGGGCTGCCAGGGCTTCACCGTGCCCGCCGGGGAGCGGCTGGAGTGCGTGATCGAGGTGGACGGCCGCGCGGTGCCGCCGGGTTCGTACTGGCTGATGGCGAAGATCGCCTGGCACGGCAGCGTCGCCTACACCGAGGCCGTACCGCTGGAGGTGCTGCCGTGAGCGACCACGTACATGCGCGTTCGCATCCACCCGGCAGCCCCGCACACGTCCACCTGCCCGACGGCGTGGCCGCGCTCGTGGACGGCGACGCCCTCGCCGCGGCGCACGTGGACGCGCTGCTGAGGGTCGTACCGCCGCGCGATCCCGTGACCCGGCCCGACGCGTCGGCGCGTGCCGAACGGCAGCGGCGGCGCTGGGCGACCCAGGTGGTCGTCGTGGACGAACTGGCCCGCCGGGCCTGCGCCGAGCGCGGGCTGAAGCCTCCCGAAGAAGTCCGGCCGGCGCACGTACTCGCCGTGGCCGAGGAGGACGTCGCGGATCTCGGCAGCATCGTCGCCGCGGTGCTCGCCCACTCCCCGGCCGCGCGCGTCCTGCTCGCCGCGCTGGAGAGCGAGCAGGACGTGCCGGAGTCGGCGGTACGGGACTACTACGACCGCAACCCGGACCGCTTCCTCACCCCGGACGCCCTGCGCCGCGGGGTCGACCCGTTCGGCGGGACGGACGCCTCGGACCACCTGCCGTACGAGGGCGTACGCGAGGGTGTCGCCCACGAGTTGCGCCGGTCCGCCGGCCGGCGTGCCTTCTTCGCCTGGCTCGACCGGGCGCGCGCCGGGGTGGTGTACGCCGCCGGGCACGAGCATCCCGGCGATCCGTCGCACCCGGACCACGAACACCGGCACTGACCGCACGACGGCCGTGTACGGGCCGCGCGCCGACGGCGCACTGACCGCGCAGCGACCGCGTCCGGAACCTAAAAGCAACACAGCACCCATTGACCTCCGATGAATTCTGGTCCACCTTTTCATCAATCGGAGTCGAAGTTGGTGAATTGAACCAGCAGCAGACTGGGTCTCAGGAGGGCAGCAATGCGCGCAAGAAGACTGACCGGATCCCTGGCCTGGCTCGTCGTGGTGACGTTGACGGCCGCAGGCTGCGGCCTGTCCGGCGGCTCCGACGGCGGTGGCGCCACCGCGGGCGGTTGCAAGGTCGACGAGGGAAACGTCGGGTCGGGCAAACTCACCGGTGACGTCAAGGGGAAGATCACTTTCCAGACGACCAACCTGAAGAAGGACTTCGGAGGCTTCTTCAACGGGGTGATCAAGGACTTCGAGAAGGCCAACCCCGGCACCTCGGTCAAGTGGATCGACGACCCCGGCGACAGCACGTTCACTCAACGCACCGTCGCCGACGCCCAGGGCTGCACGATGCCGGACGTGATCAACATCGACGCCCCCACCGCGACCGCCCTCACCAAGGCCGGTTACCTGCTGAACGTGGGCGTCAAGGACCCGGACGCCGCCAAGCCCTTCGTCCCGGCGTTCTGGAAGTCCAGCACCTACAAGGACGCCTCGGGGAAGGCGGCGCACACCGTGCTGCCCTGGTACACCGGCGGCGTCCTCCTCACGTACAACACCGACATGCTGAAGAAGGCCGGGATCGACCCGGCGAAGCCGCCGAAGACGATGTTCGGGCTGTTCGCCGACTACGAGAAGATCGCCAAGTCGGCCAAGGGCAAGTACTTCGCGACGATGGCCAACCCGATCTGGCGGATCCCGGCCGACTGGGACCAGATGAACATCAAGACGCTGTCCGCAGACGGCAAGTCGGCCGTCTTCGCCGACGATCCGAGGACCGCCCAGTGGGTGGCATGGATGGCGAGGCTGTACAAGGAAGGCGCGATGCCGAAGGACTCGCTGTCCTCCAGCAACGACCCCTCCACGCCGTACAGCCAGGGCCAGGTCGCCTACGGTTCGACGAACCCGAGCTTCGTGCGCTTCGTGAAGCAGAACAGCCCGTCGGTGTACGCCAAGACCGGCGTCGGCCAGCAGCCCTTCGACGCGCTCGGCCACACCACGGCCGCCCCTCAGTACATCTCGGTCGCCGCGACCAGCAAGCACGCTCCCACGGCGCTCGCGTTCGCCAAGTTCCTCACCAACGCCGAGAACCAGACGGCCTGGTGCAAGGATCCGAACGTCGTGATCTTCCCGACGACCACGACCTCGCTGGACGACCCGTTCTTCCAGAACGCGACCGGCAGCGACCCCTTCTCCCAGGCCCGCAAGCTCGTCGCCGAGCAGCTCAAGACCACCACCGCCTACCAGACCAACGTCTCCCCGGCCGTGCAGAAGGCCATCGTGTCCCAGGTGCAGCTGGCCATGCAGGGCAAGAAGAGCCCGGAGCAGGCTGTGAAGGACGCCCAGGAGAAGGCCAACGACCTGCTGAAGCAGGCAGGCTGATCGTGGCGACGCAGACCGCGAAGCCGGCGTCTGCGCCCGGTGCGGAGCACACAGCCTCCGTGCCGGGCGCGGCCCCGTCCCGCATACGCCGACTTGGCCGGGCGGTACTGCCCGGCCCCGCTCCCGGAGCCAACGGCGCGGCGCTGTACCGCCGTTGGTGGCTGCCCTGGCTGTGGACCGCCCCCGCGATCGTCTGCGCGGTGGTCTTCGGCGTGTTCCCGTTCCTCAACACGCTCCTGCTGTCGTTCACCGACGCCAAGCCGCTCGGCGGCGCCGCGAGTTTCGTCGGGCTCGACAACTACACCCGGATGCTGGACGACTCGGACTTCTGGCTGGCGACCCGCAACAGCATCCTGTACGCGCTGATCGTCGTACCGCTGATGGTCCTGCTGCCACTGCTGCTGGCCATCCTGGTGGAGAAGAACCTGCCCGGCATCGGCTTCTTCCGCTCGGCCTTCTACACCCCGGTGCTCGCCTCCAGTGTGGTCGTGGGGCTGAGCTGGCAGTGGCTGCTGGCCGACGACGGGCTCATCAACACCTGGCTGGAGAAGGCCCATCTGATCAGGGACGCCATCCCGTTCCTGTCCGACTCGTGGCTGATCCTGTTCTCCGCGATGGGCCTGACCCTGTGGAAGGGGCTCGGCTGGTACATGATCTTCTACCTGGCCGCGCTGGGGAACGTGCCCAAGGAACTGCACGAGGCGGCGTCCATGGACGGCGCCGGTGCGGTCCGTCGTTTCTGGCACATCACCGTGCCGGGCGTGCGGCAGGCCATGATGCTGGTCGGCACCCTCACCGGCATCGGCTCACTGCGGGTGTTCACCGAGCTCTACATGCTCGGCGGTCCCACCGGCGGTCCCGGTGGCGCGGACCGCACGCTGCCCTTCTACATCAAGGACGTCGGCCTCGACCCGATCACCGGCAACGCCGGTTACGGCTCGGCGGTCAGTGTGGCGCTGTTCCTGCTGACGCTGGGGCTGACCCTGCTGGCACAGCGGCTCACGAGGGAGGACGAGTCATGACGACCGCGACGGCAACCTCGACCGCGACCGAGACAGCACGGCGCAGGAGACTGCTCCCGCGCTGGCGGGACTACGGCCGCCCCCGCGAACTGGTCGTCCGCTACCTGCTGTTGCTCTTCGTGCTCGGCATCACCGTCGGGCCGTTGGTCTGGCAGCTGCTGGCCTCGCTGAAGAGCACCGGCGAGGACGTCTTCGGCGCGAACGCCTCACTGTTCCCGCACGAGCCGACCCTGCGGGCCTACCGGGCGGTCTTCGACCAGGTGCCGGTGGCCACGTACATCAGGAACAGCATGTTCGTGGTCGTCCTGTCGGTCGGCAGCCAGCTGCTGTTCTCGACCACGGCCGGCTACATGCTCTCCAAGCCCAACTGGAAGGGCCGCAAGGCGGTTTGGGTCGTACTGATCGCCTCGATGATGTTCCCCTTCGAGTCGATCATGGTGTCGCTGTTCCTGAGCATCCGCGACCTGGGCCTGGTCGACAACCTGGTGGGCGTGTGGCTGCCCGGGTTCGTCGGCGCCATCAACGTCCTGCTGATGCGCGCCGCGTTCATGGCCGTGCCACGCGAGATCGAGGACTCGGCGATGCTCGACGGCGCGGGCGAGTGGCAACGCTTCCGGTACCTGTATCTGCCGTCCGCGTGGGGCGCGATCCTAGTGGTCACCATCAACACCTTCATCAGCGCCTGGGACGACTTCCTCTGGCCGTTGATCGTGCTGCGCTCGGAGGAACACATGACGCTGACGCTCGGTCTCTCGCGGCTGCAGAGCTCGTCGTTCGGCTACGACCAGCGGGTGGTGATGGCCGGTTCGGTGATCTCCGTCATCCCGGTGCTGGTGCTGTTCGTGATCACCCAGCGGTGGTTCTACAAGGGGGTTTCGTCGGGGGCCGTGAAGCTCTGACGGCCCGCCGGCCGTCGCTGTCGACTGCCCCTGTCGGCCATCGCCGTCAATCGTCGATCCGCAGCACGGCCGGTACGGCGTTCAGCGCGGCCCGCGCCGATTCCGCGACCCGGATCTCCATGGTGCCGGGCAGCACTGCCGTCTCCAAGTCGGCGCCGACCTGCGCGAGTTGGTCGGCGCCGAGCGGGATGACGACCGTGCGGGTCTCTCCGGGAACGAGCTCGACGCTCCTGAAGGCACGCAGTTCGAGCGTGCGCGGCCACACCGGCGTGATCAGCCGTCGGATGTAGAGCTGGACGACGGTGCGCCCGATCCGTTCGCCCGCGTTGGTGACGTCGACCGTGACGGTGTGCCCGGACAGGAGCGGCGGCCCGTAGGCGAAGCTCGTGTACGACAGTCCGTGCCCGAAGGAGTAGAGCGGCTCGGCGCTCTCGTCGACGTAGGCCCCGTATTCGGTGTCCTTGTGGTTGTAATGCACGGGGAGTTGGGCGGCCGAGCGCGGAACCGAGACGGGCAGGCGCCCGAGCGGCTCGGCGTGCCCGAGGAGCACTTCGGCGATCGCGTCGCCGCCCCATGGGCCCGGGTACCAGGCGGTGAGCAGCGCTGCCGCGCGTTCCGCCGCCTCCGGGACGGCATGCGGGCGGCCCTGCACCAGGACCACGACCGTCGGGGTGCCGGTCGCCACGACGGCGTCCAGCAGGGCGTGTTGGGCCCTGCCGAGCCGCAGTCCCGCGAGGTCGGCACCCTCTCCGCAGGTCATCTCGGTGACGGCTGCGAGGGCCGCGCCGTTGGCGGCGAAGTCGGTCTCGGGGGTACGGGCGCTGCTTCCGCCCATCGCGAGCACGGCGAGGTCGGAGACGCCGGCCTGGGCGATGGCCTCGGGGATCCCCGACAGGTCGTCGCCGGTGAGGGCGCAGCCGCGGGCGTGGCGGATGTCCACTCCGGGCGGGGCGAGTCGCCGCAGTCCGTCGAGGAGGCTGGAGCCGGCGCCTGGGCTCTGCGGAGCCGTGTAGTCGCCGAGTTGGTGGGCGGTGGTGGCGGCATGCGGGCCGAGGACCGCGATGCGGGACACCGTCGGGCGGACGGGCAGGACGCCCCCGTCGTCGTGGAGGAGGGTGACCGCGCCTCGGGCCAGGGCGGTGCTCAGTTCCCGGCCGCGATCCGGGGACGGAGCGGTCAACCGGCCCTCGGCCCAAGGCCGTTCGAACAGACCGAGGCGGAACTTGAGGCGCAGCACCCGGGTGACCGCGGCGTCGAGCACGTCCTCCTGGACGAGTCCGCGCTCGACGGCCTCTTCCAGGTGCGTGAATCCGTCGTCCCAGAGGCTCAGATCGACACCCGCGTCGAGCGCGAGGGCGCCCGCCGAGACCGTGTCGCCGGTGATCCGGGCCAGCCGGTCGACGGCGAGCCCGTCGGCCATGACCAGCCCGTCGAAGGCCCAGCGCTCGCGCAACAGCCCTGTGAGCAGGGCCCTGTTGCCCGCGCAGGGAAGCCCGTCGACCTCGTTGTACGCGGCCATGACGGCAGCGGCTCCCGCCCGGACTCCGGCCCATGCGGCAGGGAGATGGATCTCGTGAAGCTCGCGGGGCCCGAGTTCGGACTCCGCGGAGTTGCGGCCCCCGACGGTGGCGCCCTGTCCGGCGAAGTGCTTGAGCACCACGGCGGCCCTGTCCTCGGCGAACTGCCCGTCCGCGCAACCGGATTGGCCCTGCATGCCCCGCACGAGCGCCTCGGTGAGGCGGGCGGCCAGATACGGGTCCTCGCCGAAGCACTCCTCGGTACGGCCCCAGCGGGGGTCGCGCGCGAGGTCCAGGGCGGAGACGAGGGCGACGTGGCCGCCACGGGCCCGCAGTTCGGCCGCGGCATGGGCGGCGGCCTGCTCGTACAGCTCGGGGTCCCAGGTGGCTCCGACGGCGAGGTTGACCGGCAGGACCGTGCCGTCCAGGGCCATGAGGCCGTGCGGGACCTCCTCGACGAGGAGCGCCGGGATGCCGAGGCGGCTGCTATTCATGACGTGGCGCTGCACCAGGTCGGCGAGCGTGGCGCCGTCGGCCGCGCCCGCGCCGGTGGAGTGGTCGACGCCCGACCAGGCGTCGGCGCGCAGGAGTCCGTACAGGGCGCCGAGGCCCGCGAAGCGCTCGGTCTCGGCGTACAGCGCCTCGGTGAGTTCGAAGCCGTCCGGTGTGCGGCGGTACGCGTCCCAGCCGTACATCCGCTGGTTGAGCTGGCCGGCCTTCTCCCGCAGGGTCATCCGGGCGAGCAGGTCGGCCACCCGGTCGTCGACGGCGGCGTCCGGGTCCAGATAGAGGGGGCTCAGCGTGTCGTGGCCCCGGGAGACCTCGGGTGTCCGCTCGGGCCGGGCGGCCGAGTGTTCCGGAGTCGGCATGCGGCCGTTCCTTCCGTGCGGTTCTCGCGTGGGGCTACGGGGCTACGGGGACGTACCGGTCAGGTGGCCCGGGTTCAGGTCACTCGGCTTCAAGCGACCCGGGTTCAGGTAGTGCGGGTTCAGCTAGTGCGGGACGAGGGTGGCGAGCCGCCGTGTCCGAGCCGGGCCAGGGCCACGGCGCCCCCGCAACCGTCCGCCACCCAGTCCAGCGTCAGGCCGAGGGCCTTGAGGCGCTCGCTCAGAAGAGCTGTCAGGGGTCCCTCGGGGCCGAGCAGCCCGCCGGTGGCGACGATCCGCTCGCCCTGGCGGGGTGCCAGCGCGCGGACCGGTTCCAGCAGGTGGTCCACCGCCTCGTCGAGGATCGCCCGCGCGACGGCGTCCTGGTGCCGGGCCGCCTCGGCCACCAGCGGGGCGAGCCGGGCGAGGTGGATCGGGGGCTCGGCCATGACGGCGGGCAGCAGATGCATGCGGTAGGCCGCGCGCCGCGCAGGCGACCACTCCGGCTCCGCGGGGAGGCGCTCGCGGGCGGTCCCGGAGACGCCGGAGGCACTGACGGGGGTGGAGGGGCAGGCGGAGGCATCAGCGCTGACCGGGCCAGCCGTGTGGTTCGGACCGCTCGCGCGCGGACTCCCCACACCATCGCGGCTGCCCGCACCACTCGGGGTTCCCAGGCCGTCCGGGGCGCCCGCACCGCTCGGGCTCCTCAAGCCATCCCGGCCATCCGCACCACTTGGGCTCCCCAAGCCGTCCCGACCACCCGCACCACCCGGGCTCCCCAAGCCCTCCCAGCCGCCCGCACCACTCAGGCTCCCCACACCATCCCGGCCTCCGGCACCGCCCACGCCGCCCTCACCACCCAGGCCATCCGGGCCATCCGGGCCATCCGGGCCATCCGGGCCATCCGGGCCATCCGGGCCACCCAAGCCAGCCTGGCCTCCGACCAGCCGGTCCTCCGCGTACGGCAGCACCTCGGCCGGCACCCCCAGCGCCCGGCCGACCGCGTCGGCCAGCGTCGTCGGGGCGCCGCGGCCGTCAGCCATGCGCAGCGCCGCCCGTACCGCGCTGCGGCCGATCCAGAAGCCGCCGCCGTCGTCCCCGAGCAGCCAGCCGTCACCGCCGACGGTCACCGCGCAACGGCGGTCGCTGATGCGCATCGCGACCGCGCCGGTGCCGGCCACCAGGGCGAGCCCGTCGGCCGGGGCGCCGGGCGCGGAGGCGAAGGCCGCCTCGATGTCGCTGCTGACGCCGACCGAATCCGCCGCGATGCCCAGGCGTCGCAGCGCGGCGGTGAGTGCGGCCAGGGCATTGAGGCGGCCGGGCTCGTCCGGGGCGGTCTCCGCCGCGCCCGCGAAGCCGCCGGCGACGGCGACGACCCTGGCGCGGTCCGGCTCCGGCACCGCCCGGGCGACAGCCTCGGCCAGGTGTTCGGTGAGCAGCGGCACCGGGACGGTCAGGGCGTTGCCTGGTCCCGCGACGCCCTGACCGAGTACGCGGCCGTCCACGGCGGACGCCAGAACGGCACGGGTACGGGTACCGCCGGCGTCCAGGCCCACCACGAGATCCCGGTCCCGCACCTGATGCCGCGCCCGCTTCGGTACCCGCTTCCGCACGCGATCCGGATCCTGGTTCAAATCATTGTTCATTGGCGACCATGGTGGTTGATACATTCGCCCAGAACAAGCCCCGGCCGCGCGTCGGCACAGGTTTCCGAGGAGGACCCCATCAGCACTCCCCCCGTCTCCAGCGCGCCCGCGCCCCGCTTCGGCGTCAACTACACGCCCCGCCGCGGCTGGTTCCACTCCTGGCACGACTTCGATCCGGCCCACGCCCGCGAGGACCTCGCCCAGATAGCCGGGCTCGGCCTGGACCACATCCGCGTCTTCCACCTCTGGCCGCTCCTGCAGCCCAACCGCACACTGATCCGCGGCGCGGCCGTCGACCAGCTGGTGCAGCTCGTCGACCTGGCGGCCGAGGCCGGTCTCGACGTCCTTGTGGACGGAGTGCAGGGCCATCTGTCGAGCTTCGACTTCTATCCGGAGTGGACCCGCAGCTGGCACCACCGCAACGTGTTCACGGACCCCGAGGCCATCGAGGCCCAGGCGGAGCTGCTGCGTGTCCTCGGGCGGGCTCTCGCCGACCGGCCGAACCTCATCGGCCTCCAGCTCGGCAACGAACTCAACAACCTGGTCGAGCACAACCCGGTGACGGTCGCGGAGGTGGACCACTACCTCGACACGCTCCTCGCCGCCGCCCGGGACGGTCTGTCCGCGGCCCCGCCCGGCCGACTGGTCACGCACTCCGCGTACGACGCGGCCTGGTACGGCGACGACCACCCGTTCACGCCGGAGGCCTCGGCCCGCAAGGGCGACCTGACCACCGTCCACCCCTGGGTGTTCTCGGGCGACTGCGCCCGCCGTTACGGCCCTCTCTCGCCGCAGGTCCTGCACCTGGCCGAGTACGGCGTGGAGCTCGCCAAGGCCTACGCCGAGGACGTGACGCGGCCGGTCTGGGCGCAGGAGACCGGTGCGCCCGAGCCGCACATCCCGGCTGCCGACGCACCCGCGTTCGCGCGCGCCACCGTGCTGAACGCCTCCGAGTGCGCGGGGCTGTGGGGCGTGACCTGGTGGTGCTCCCACGACGTGGACCGCTCCCTGGCCGACTACCCGGAGCTGGAGTACACCCTGGGCCTCTTCGACTCCGCGGGCCGTCCCAAGCCGATCGCCACCGCGCTCGCCGACGCCGTCGCCGAGGTGCGCGCCAAGCCCCGCCCCGCGCAGCCGCGGGACCTCGCCCTGGTCCTGGACTGCACACCCGCCACCAGGTCGGCGTCCGGTCCGGGCGGCGCGTACTTCGAGGCGTGGATGTGGCTGCGCAGCCAGGGCGTGCGCCCGACCGTGGTCCTGGCCTCCCGCGCGGACGACGCGGACCACCTTTCGGCCCGCGGCATCACGGATCTCGTACGGAATCCGTGATCGGGCCGGTCACCGAAGCCGGTCGAGGCGGCGGAGCGCGCCGGCGAACGCCTACTCGCCCGCCAGCGCCTCCGCCAGCGCCCGCAGGTTGGCCCGGCCCCGTCCGTACGAGCACAGGTCGTCCCCGTCCTCGGGGAGCCCGGTGGAGACCCGTAGGGCGTCCGGTCGACGGGCCAGCAGGGAGTCGCGGAGGCGGGCCTGCCAGGGGTGGAGCCCGGCGTCGTGGGTGGCGACGATCAGCGGGGAGCCCTCGGCCCATCGCAGGATTCCGGTGACGAGGGCCGCCGGGTCGGCCGGCTCCCCGGTGACCGCGGTTCCCGAGGCCGTGGGGTCGACGGCGCGCAGCTCGGTCAGCAGGTCCTCGCCGCCCCAGTTGAGCGCGGGGTGCGGCGGCGGGAACAGGTCGACGACATGGGCGCCGGACACCGGGGGCCGACCGGACCGGCCGCGTACGGCCCTGCGGGCGGCCTCCGCTCCTGCCTCGGAGTCCCATGCGGCGACCGTGCCCAGGGCGGCCGGCGTCGCATACCGCTCGGCGAGGCGGCGGACCCGCCCGGCGGCCTCCCACACGCGCTCGTCGGGCAGCGCTCCGGTGCGCAGCGCGCCCAGGACCGCGTCACGGCAGGCCAGCGTGGTCTCCAGGTCCGGTACGGCGACGATGACCTGGTCGGCTCCCGCGGCGAGGGCGATCCGGGCCCCGGCCGCCTCTCCGTAACGGTCGGCGATCGCCTTCATCTCCAGCGCGTCGCTGACCAGCACCCCGTCGAAGCCGATCTCGTCGCGCAGCAGATCGCGCAGGATGCGGCGGCTCAGCGTGGCCGGGCGGTTCGGGTCGAGCGCCGGGAACACGACATGGGCGCTCATCAGCATCGGAACACCCGCGGCGACGGCCGCGCGGAACGCTTCAAGGTCGGGAAGCAGCTCGTCGTACGTCCGCGGGTCGACGGCGGTGTCGTGGTGGCTGTCGGTCACGGTGCCGCCGTGGCCGGGAAAGTGCTTGGCGCAGGAGGCGACTCCGCGGGCCTCGGTGGCGGTGATCCACGCCCGCAGGTGGCGCCCGACGAGCTCGGGGTCGGCGCCGAAGGAGCGGGTGCGCACGATCGGGTTGTCCGGGTGGTGCTGGAGGTCGGCGACCGGCGCGTACGAGGCGGTGATGCCGAGGGCGGCGAGGTGTCCGGCGAGCGCGTCGGCGCAGCGGGCGGTCAGGTCCGTGTCGTCGACCACGCCCAGCGCGAAGTTGCCTGGGACGTCAGGCGCGCCCGCGCCCACCAGGTGGCCGATGCCGCCGCCCTCGTTGTCGATGCCGACGATCAGGTCGGGGCGTATGGCCCGCAGCTCGTCGGTGAGCCGGCGCACCTGTTCGGCGTCGCGCACGTTGCGGGTGAACAGGATGACTCCGCCGAGCCCCCGGTCGACGAGCCGTTTCAGGGTGGCGGGGACGCTCGCGGTCCCGTCGAACCCGGCGACGAGGCAGCGGTGGGCGGCCTCGTCCAGGTCGACGGGCAGACCGGGACCGTCGAACGCGGCGGGCAGGGGATGGATCACGTCGACTGTCCTCCGGTCGGATGACGGATCGGATGATGCGAGCCACCAAAACATAACCCCAAGGTGAATCAATCAACCAGCCCCCTTGACGCAACGCATGCGCCGCACCACGGAGGGCAGCGGCCCGGAACGATCTCCGTACGCGGGCCTGCCGCCCGTCCGTCGGGCTCGGTAGGGTCCGCGACAGCGGGCAGGACCTGGTCCGGTACGCCTCGAAGCGATGAGGAGTGATGCACGGTGATCCCATCCGCCCCGCGCGTGGAGCTGACACCCGCCGCCGCCGAGCTGCTGCGCCGACTGCGGGCCACCCACGGTCCGCTGATGTTCCATCAGTCCGGCGGCTGCTGCGACGGCAGCGCGCCCATGTGCTACCCGGAGGGCGAGTTCCGGACGGGCGACTCCGATGTGCTGCTCGCCTCGCTGGCCGTCGAGGGCGTGGACGAGCCGGTGACGTTCTGGATGTCGCGGAGCCAGTACGAGGTGTGGAGCCACACCCGGCTGATCGTCGACGTGGTGGAGGGGAGGGGCAGCGGTTTCTCGCTGGAGGCACCCGAAGGGGTGCGTTTCCTGACCCGTTCGCGTCTCGTCGGCACGTAGTCGTCGTCACGCCACCTGCTCTGTGGTGAACTCCCTTGTGTCCTGGGCCATTTGAGGAGACAGCGGAGAGAGCAGGGGCAGCGTGAGACGACGCACCGGACGACTCAGAACCGCACTGACGGTTGTAGCGGCATGGAGCGCACTGGCCGGTGCCGCCCTCGCGGGGGCGGCACCGGCCAGTGGCGCGCCGGACGGCGGCCCGCCGGGTTTCCACCGGCTCGCACCCGGCGTGCGCTACACCGAGTTCGACATTCCGGCCTCCAAAGGTGTGGCGCACGCCCATGTGCTCAGCGTCGATCTCCGCAATCCGCGGGTGAGTGTCGACCTGCTGCACCCCGGCGCGGTGGCGGCACGGGCTCCCGTGTCCCGGCTGGCCGACGCCCAGGGTGCCGTCGCGGGCGTCAACGGCGACTTCTTCAACATCACCGAGACCCAGCATCCGGGGGTCGAGGCGACCGGCGCGTCCGTCGGTCCGGCGATCGCGGGCGGGCGCACGCTCAAGGCGGCGGTCCCCGACGGCCAGCGGTTCGGCCCCGCCCTGCCGCCCGGCACGAGCACCCGGGACGTACTCGGCGTGGGCACGGACCATCGGGCCCGCCTCGACAGCCTCGCCCTCGACGGTTCGGTCGCCACCGCCGATACGCGGCTGCCCCTCGGCGGGCTCAACCAGTACGCGCTGCCGGTCGGCTCCGTCGGCGCGTTCACCTCGGACTGGGGCACCGTCTCGCGGGTGCGGGCCACCTGCGGGACGGACACCGACCGGGCCGCGCCCTGCAGCACGGACACCCATGAGGTGACCGTGCAGGACGGCCGGGTCGTGTCATCGGCCGACACACCCGGCAACGGACCCATCGCTTCCGGCACCACTGTCCTGGTCGGCCGGGAGGCGGGCGCCCAGCAGCTGCGGAAGCTGTCGCTGGGTGAGCGGGTCGTGGTGCGGCACCGGCTGGTGGCTGCCGCGTCGAGGATCCCGTACCGGTTCGTGATCGGCGGCTATCCGGTCCTCAGGGGCGGCCAACCGCTCGCGGGTCTCGACACCACGACCGCGGCGGTACGGACCGCCGCGGGCATCTCGGACGGCGGCAGTCGGCTCCTGCTGCTCGCGCTGGACGGGGCCCCCGAGTTCCGCACCGGACTCACCATCGCGGAAGTCGCCGACACCATGCGGGAGTTGGGTTCCGTGGACGCCTTCAGCCTCGACGGCGGCGGCTCGACCACGCTGGCGGCCCGGGAGCCGGGCTCGACGACGGCGACCGTGCGCAACCATCCCAGCGGCGGGGCGGAGAGGCCGGTGCCCAACGGGATCGGCGTGTTCTCGCGGTCGTGATCCGCGCGCCCCACCGCTGCCGCGGGCTCACGGCCTGAGGCTGCTGACGACGTCGGCGGTCGCCGTGAGCCCGTTGTGGATGGTCGGCGCCATGCTCGTGCTCGCGAGATAGAACCCGAGCAGCACACAGACCACGGCGTGCGAGAGCTTCAGCGCGCCGTTGCGGAGGAACACCACCGCAAGGATCAAGAGCAACAGGACCACAGAGATGGAAATGGCCATCGTCAACCTCCTCCGCCACGTCCACACCGCGGCTTTCGGCCGCAAGTGTGGCGTAGCGGGGGGTTCGTCCGGGCGGCTGACGTGTCCGCCGAACGTGTGTTGACTGCGCGTGAAAGCGCTGGGCTGGGCCCGTCGGTTCGTGATCGCTGGGCCAGGCCCGCTCGTGGGCCTGGTTGTGGACCTACTTGTGGGCGTCCAGGAACGCTTCGAGGCCCGCGAGGTCGTCGGTGTTGAAGTAGTCGGCGTCGGCGGCGAGGAGTTCGCCCCAGACCGCGTCACGGGCGGGGCCCGCCAGATCGGGGGTGGCCCAGAAGCGGACCTTCTGCCTTCGGGAGTGCGCCGCCGCGATGATGCCGCGCAGCTTCTGGCGCTCCACCTCGGGGAACGTGCCGACGCCCTGCCAGGTGAAGTTGAGCGTCCAGTTGTCGCTGATCAGCGGCATGAAGGAGGCCGGGGCCGGGACGGGGGCCAGCATGTCGAGGAGGCGGCCGTCGTAGAAGGCCCGCCGCACGGTCTGGGCCTCCATCGGAACACGGGCCGCGCGGTCGCCGGAGATCACGGCGGTCACCGCGCCGGGGAAGACCCGCCCGTGCGCGTACGTCGTGAACAGGTGCCGGTAGCGGCGCAGTTGGCGGTCGAGCTCCAGGTACGTGGACGCGCCCTCGGTCTTGATGTCGATGAGCAGCTGGAGCGGCTTGCGCTGCCCCCGGTACACCGAGCCGCGGTTGGCCTTCACTCGGGCGGCGAGGGGGGCGAGGTAGAGGGATTCCAGCGTTCGGGTCGGGTCGAGTTCGACCGGGTCGTGGGCGACCAGCAGTTGCTTCCCGACGAGGAAGATGTCCGCCTCGACGCTCCCGAAGCGGTGGTCGAGCGCGTCGAGGAGGGGACGGGTGTGGAGGTAGTCGTTGTGTGCGTGGGCGCGCCAGAGCGGGCGCGGCCGGTGCCCGCCCTCGGTCGCCTGCGCGTACGCGGGCACGGAGACGCTGCCCGCCACCGCGGCGGCGAGGGTGGTGAGGGCTCTGCGACGGGTGGTGAGGGCCATGTCTGCCTCCCTGAGATGCCGTATGGGCCTCAGCGAGTATCGGTCCTGGCAAGGGTCAAGGAGCAGGGCCGTGCGGGGAGTTGGCCGGACTGCCGTTGTGCGTTCACTTCGCCCGACCGCCTCCGGAGGACGTTCACACCGAGGCCAACTCGGCCCACCCGACCGTCCGGTCGCACCACCGCTCCAGCAGGACCCGGTCGTGCCCGACGGCCAGCAGTCCGGCCCCGCTCTCCCGCCGGTAGGTCTCCACGACGCCGACCAGCGCGGCCGTGGTCGAGGCGTCGAGCATCGCCGTCATCTCGTCGCAGACGAGCCAGCGAGGCCGCAGGGCGAGGGCCCGCGCGAGACAGGCCCGTTGCAGCTGGCCGTCGCTGACCTCGTGGGGCCTGCGGGCCAGCAGGTCCGCTCCGAGCCCCACGGTTTCGGCCAACTCCCGTACGCCGTCCGCTGTTTGCCCGGTGGCCCGGAGCGGCTCGGCGATCAGGTCCGCGAGCCGCAGCCGGGGGTCCGCCGAGAGGCGTGGCTGCTGGAAGACGACCCCGAAGGCGGTGCGCTGGGAGCGCGGCGCGCGATGGCGCCAGCCGCGGGCCGGCTCGCCGTCGATGACGACCTCGCCGGAGTCGGGCCGGTGCAGCAGCGCGGCGACCCGGGCCAGCGTGGACTTGCCGCAGCCGCTGGGCCCCTGGAGCCCCACGGCCTCCCCGGCACTCACGGTCAGTGAGACCCCGCGGACGACGGGGGCGCGCCGGTCGTACCCGGCCGTGACGGACCGCAGCTCAAGCACGCGCCACCTCCCGACAACGCATGTGCCCCTCCTGGTCACGCACGCGCCACCTCCGCCTCATCCATGTGACCCACGTGATGGCAGGCCACGCCCGCCACGAACTCCGGCAGGACCCGGCACGCCTCGCTCACCCGTC
This sequence comes from Streptomyces phaeochromogenes, assembly GCF_001418655.1. GTDB lineage: Bacteria > Actinomycetota > Actinomycetes > Streptomycetales > Streptomycetaceae > Streptomyces > Streptomyces phaeochromogenes. Next base: position 34,473 of record NZ_LIQZ01000038.1, read on the forward strand.
CGCACCGCGCGGCGAAAGCGCACCCGTCCGGGAGCGCGCCGAGTTCCGGCGGCATGCCCGGGATCGGGGTGAACTCCCGCTCTGGGAGGGCGTCGAGCAGACCGCGTGCGTACGGATGCCGCGGCCCGGGTGCACCAAAGAAGGCGGACGCGTCGGCGATCTCCACCACGCGCCCTGCGTACATCACGGCGACCCGGTCGGCGATCCGCTCGGCCGCCGCCAGGTCGTGGGTGATCAGCAGCAGGGCGCGGTGGTCCCCGGTGTGACGGCGGAGTTCGTCGACCGTCCGCTCGACGAGGTCGCGGTCGAGCCCGGTGGTCGGCTCGTCGGCGAGCAGCAGGGGCGCGTCTCCGACGAGGGCGAGCGCGGTGGCGGCCCGTTGGGCGAGGCCGCCGGACAACTCGTGCGGGTAGCGGTCGAGATGGTCCAGGGGGAACGCGGCCCGCTCCGCGGCGGCGGCCACCGCGCCCTCTCCGGGAGCCTCCGTCAACTCCCGTACGACCTCGGCAAGTTGGGACCGTACCGTCCGCACCGGCGTGAGGTGCGCCGCGGGACTCTGCGGTACGAGTCCGACGCGCCGCCCGCGGACCTCCCGGGCGAGCACACGCTCGTCGGCGGCCAGCAGATCGAGCCCTTCGCCGCCGAGCAGCGCCGAACCCGCCACCGAGGCGTTGCCCGGCAGCAGGCCCAGCAGCGCGGAGGCGAGCACTGACTTGCCGCAGCCGCTCTCGCCGACGAGGGCCAGGCACTCCCCCGCCGCGAGGTCGAAGGAGACGTCCGTGACGGCCCGTACGTACGCCCGGTCGCGCATCCGGAAACGCACGGAGAGCCCCCGTACCGACAGGACGTTCGCGCCATCGGCTTCCGGTGTCACAGCATCAGCTCCGATCGGCTTCGCGGGTTGAGCCGTTCGCGCCAGGCGCCCGCAAGCCCCGCGATGGCCAGGGTGGCGGCGACGGCGCACAGCCCCGGGAAAAGCGTGGGCCACCAGTCCCCGGCGAGCAGCGAGCCGCGCGCGCTCTGCACCAGCGTGCCGAGGCTGGCCTGATGGGTGGGCAGCCCCAACCCGAGGAAGGACAGGGCGGATTCGTGCCAGACGGCGTGCGGCACCATGAGGACGGCGGCGAGTCCGGCCTGGGGCAGTACGCCGGGCAGCAGATGCCGTACCGCCACCCGGTAGCGCGAGGCGCCGCCCGAGATCGCGGCGTCGACGTACGGGCGGGAGCGCAGGGAAAGGATCTCCGCGCGGACGATCCGGGCCGTCGAAAGCCAGTGGGTGAGCGCCACCGAGACGACGACCGGCCACACCCCGGGCCGGAACATGGCGACGATGAAGATGCCGAGGAGCAGGTGCGGCACGGACGCGAACACGTCCACGAGCCGCATCACCAGCCGGTCGACCCACCCTCCGAACGCGCCCGCGACCGCGCCGACGGCCGTACCGACCACGGTGGACACCACGGCCGCCACCACACCGACCAGCAGCGAGACCCGCAGCCCGTAGACACAGCGCAGCAGCAGGTCCCGGCCCACGTCGTCGGTCCCGAACGGGTGGGCCAGGGAGGGTGGTTGGAGCTTGGCGGCCAGGTCCACGGCCTGCTGGTCGAGCTGGACGAGGGGCGGCACGAGGAGCACGGCCAGCACGATCACGGCCACGACGGCAGCTGAGCCGCGCACCCGCCACACGCGCGTGGAACGCCGTACGACCGCCCGCGTGCGCCACGCCGTAGCCGTCTCGGCGGCCTCAGTCACCCCTATAGCCCCCTTGGCCCCGGTCGTCCCAGTCGCCTTGGTCGTCTCAGCCATCGAAGCCCACCCTCGGGTCCACGAGCCCGTACAGCAGGTCCGCGAGGAGGTTCCCGACCAGCACGGCGATCGTGGCGAGCACGGTCAGTGCGGCCAGCAGCGGGAAGTCGACTGCGGTGGCGGCCTCGACGGTCGCCGCGGCGATGCCGGGCCAGCTGAAGACGGTCTCCACGAGCAGTGCGCCGGTGATGAGTTCGGGCACGCGCGAGCCGATGAGCGTGAGCACCGGAAGCATTCCTGAGCGCAGGGCATGCCCCAACAGGACGGTGCGCTCGGCGAGTCCACGTGCGCGGGCGCCCCGGACGGGGTCCTCCTGGAGTGCGTCGCCGACCCCCTGTCTGACGTACAGCACGAACCAGGGCAGCTGCGAGAGGGCCAACACGCTTGCGGGCAGCACGAGATGGCGTACGACCTGGTCGGCCGTGACGACCGTGCTGCCGGTGTCCGTCAGGCCGCCCGCGGGCAGCACACCCAGTTTCAGGGCGAAGAACCACATCACGAGCAGGCCCAGCCAGAACGGCGGCGCGGCCTCCAGGGTGTACGCGAGCGAGGTGACGGCACGGTCGGTCCAGCCGCCCGGTCGGCGCGCGGCGAGGACGCCGAGGGCGCCGCCCAGCAGGACCGCGACGAGGAAGGCAGCGGAGGCCAGCAGCACGGACCAGCCGACGCGTTCGGCGATCACGTCGGCGACCGGCTGCCGCAGGGCGCTGGAGTCGCCGAGGTCGCCCCGCACGGCGGACGTCAGCCAGTTCCACCACCGGGTGACGAGCGGCTCGTCGGCGCCGAGGTTGGCGCGCAGCTGGTCGAGGGTGTCCTGCGAGGCGCTGAGTCCGGCCGTGCCCGCGTACGCCTTGACGGGGTCGAACGGCGAGGCCGCGGCGATCGCGAAGACCCCGAACGTGACGATCCCGAGGACGGGGACGGCGAACAGGGCCCGCCGTCCCGCCAGCCGCGCCATGGGACCCCACGGCGGACGGCTCACGGCCGCCAGTCCTCGACGTTCCACCACGGGCCGGCCGCAAGACCGTGGTCGTGCGGCTCGACCTGCGTGGACAGGTCGCCGAAGCGGTCGTCGACCACGTAGAGGTGGTCGATGTGGGTCAGGAAGGTGTAGCCGGGGTTCTTCACCAGCTCGCGCTGCACGGTGTCGTAGGCGGCCTTGCGCTCGGCCCGGTCGCCGCTCTCGCGGCCGGCCTTCAGGGCGCGGTCGACGGTGGCGTTGTCGTACCAGCCCATGTTGTTGAAGCCGTCGCCCGCGAGGTCCGACCTGAGGAGCGGGTACTGGTCGAAGTCGGGGTCGGCCGGTGAGCCGCCGCCCGCGAGCACCGCGTCCTTGGGCATGCGCGGCTCGATGACCTCCCAGGTGCCCGCCTGCACCTCGACCTCGACGCCGATCTTCTTGGCGTCGGAGGCGTACGCGAGGGCGTGGTCCTGGCGGAGCTTGTCGCCGGAGACGTACCAGAGCGGGAAGCTCGCGCGGACGCCGTCCTTCACACGGATCCCGTCTCTGCCCGGCTTCCAGCCGGCCGCGTCGAGGACCTTCCGTGCCTTCTTCGGGTCGTACGTCCGCTCGGTGCCCTCGGTGAACCACTCGCTGTCCGTCGGGACGGGTCCGTAGGCCACCTTGCCGGCGCCTTCGAGGATTCCGTCGACCATGGCCTGCCGGTCGACCGCGATGTCGAGGGCGCGGCGCACTGCGGTGTTCCCGGTGACCTTGTTGCCGGTCGGCAGGGTGACCGTGCGGTAGTCGAAGCTCTTGGCCGCGTACGTCTTCTGGCCCGAGCCCCGGAAGGCCTTGGCGAGGTTCGGCGGGAGGATCGCGCCGTCGAGGTCGCCGGAGCGCAGCCGGGTGGCGCGTACGTCGTCGTCCTTGATGATCGCCATGGTGAAGCGCTCGATCTTCGGAGTGCCGCCCCAGTAGCCGGAGTTGGCCTCCAGGACGAGCTGCTCGCCCTTGGACCACTTGGTCAGCTTGTAGGGGCCGGTACCGACGGGCTCGGTCCCGAACGAGCCCGTGTTGACGTCCTGGCCACCGGCCATGTGCTCGGGCGCGATGGGCAGCACCGTGCGCTCCGCGAAGGGCGCGTAGGGGTACTTGAGCCGGAAGACGACCGTGTCGTCGCCCTTCGCCTCGACGCTCTCGATCGCGTCGAGCTCGCCCTTGGAGGCGTTGTTGGTCTTCTCGTCGAGGATCGTCTCGTAGGTGAAGACGACGTCCTTCGCGGTGAACGGCTCTCCGTCGCTGAACTTCACGCCCTCGCGCAACGCGTAGGTGTACGTGCGGCCATCGTCGCTCACCTCGGGCAGCGCGGCGGCGAGTGCGGGCTTCAGCTTCAGGTCGGCGTCGTGGGTAAGCAGCCCGTCGAAGATCTTGGAGTTGCCGTCCTTGCCGAAGCCGAGGAGCGGGCTGAGGGTCTCCGGTTCGTAGGCGATGCCGACGACGGCCGAGGTCGCCGCGTCCCCGCTCCCTCCCTCGCTGGGCGCCGAACACGCGGAGGCGACGGTCGCCAGAGCGGCGGCCGTCGCCAGGGTGCCCATGCCTCGTATCGATCGGGCCCTCATGCCGCCCCCACCCCTAATGAACATCAACAGTTATTGCGAACAGTTCGCAATTATGCATGATGGGGGAGTTGGGTAAAGCGAAGGCCCGCTCCTGTCCGGGGGGTCGGAGCGGGCCTTCGTGCCACGGGCGGGCGGGAATAACGCGAGATCAGGGGGCCTGGAGGTCCACCAGACCGGCCAGTGCCTCGCGGTGGGCGCCCGCGGTGCCGTACGCGATCGAGTCGGCCTTGGCGCGCTTCAGGTAGAGGTGGGCCGGGTGCTCCCACGTCATGCCGATACCGCCGTGCAGCTGGACCGCCTCTTCGGCGGCGTGCACCGCGACGGGTGCGGCGTAGGCCTGGGCTACGGCGACCGCCACATCGGCGTCCGTGCTCCCGGTGGCCAGCGCGTCGGCGGCGTTGCGGGCCGCGGCGCGCGTGCCCACGACCTCCTGCCACAGCGCGGCGAGCCGGTGCTTGAGCGCCTGGAAGCCGCCGACCGGGCGGTTGAACTGCTTGCGCTCCTTGAGATAGCGGACCGTCTCCGTCAAGCACCAGTCGGCGAGGCCGAGTTGCTCGGAGACGAGCAGCCCGGCTCCGGCGCGCAGGGCACGCCGTACGGCCGGTGTGGCATCCGGGGTGAGGAGGCGCGCCGGGGCCCCGTCGAAGGTGACCTTGGCGACCGGCCGGGTCAGGTCGAGGGAGACCTGCGGGGTGACCGTGACGCCGTCGGCACCGGCGTCCACGGCGTACAGACCGCCGTCCTCCGCCGGCACGAGCAGCACGTCCGCGGCGACCGCGTCCGCGATGCCGGTCAACTCCCCGCGCAGAGTGCCGTTTTCGTGGCGTACGGACTTGTAGGGCGCCCCGGGCCCGGCGGACAGCGCCACCGCGAGTGCGCCGATGGTACGGCCGGACGCGAGGGCGGTGAGCAGTTCGGCGGCCTCGTCGGACCCGCACGCGAGCAGCGCCTCGGTCGCGACGACGGCACTCGTCAGATACGGGACGGGGGCGACCGCGCGGCCCAACTCCTCCACGACGACGGCGACTTCGCGGTGCGTGGCACCCTGGCCGCCCAGCGCCTCGGGGACGAGGAGGCCCGCGAGGCCCATGCCGTCCGAGAGGGCCTTCCACAACTCGGGGTCGTGCGGGCGGTCCGACTCCGTGCGGGCGATGACGCCCGGAGCGTCGCAGAGGTCCGTGAGGAGGTCGCGGACGGCGGCGCGCAGCGCCTCTTCCTCTTCCGAGTACAGCAGGTCGGGGGCGCTCATCGGGCGAGGTCCTTCCAGGCGACGTCCTTGTCGGTGCGCGGCTCGGAGGGCAGGCCCAGCACGCGTTCGGCGACGATGTTCAGCAGGACCTCGCTGGTCCCGCCCTCGATGCTGTTGCCCTTCGAGCGGAGATAGCGGTAGCCGGCGTCACGGCCGGTGAAGTCGACGAGTTCGGGACGGCGCATCGTCCAGTCCTCGTACAACAGGCCCTCCTCGCCGAGGAGTTCGACCTCCAGGCCGCTGATCTCCTGGTTGAGGCGGGCGAACGCGAGCTTCATGCCGGAGCCCTCGGGACCCGGCTGGCCCGCGACGAGCTGCTGGCGCAGGCGCTCGCCGGTGAGCCGCGCGACCTCGGCCTCCACCCACAGCGTGAGCAGCCGCTGGTGCAGGTCGTGGGTGCGCAGGTCGGGGCGCTCGCGCCAGGTCTTGGAGACCGGGCCGATCATGCCGCCCTCACGCGGGATGCGCATACCGCCGATGGAGACACGCTCGTTCATGAGCGTGGTCTGCGCGACCCGCCAGCCGTCGCCGACCTCACCGAGGCGGTGCGCGTCGGGGATGCGGACGTCGGTGAGGAACACCTCGTTGAACTCGGCCTCACCGGTGATCTGGCGCAGCGGCCGCACCTCGACACCCGGGTCGGTCATGTCGCAGATGAAGTACGTGATGCCGCGGTGCTTGGGCGCGTCCGGGTCGGTACGGGCGATCAGGATGGCCCAGCGGGCGAGATGGGCGCTGGACGTCCACACCTTCTGTCCGTTGACCACCCAGTCGTCGCCATCCCGCACCGCGCGGGTACCGAGCGCCGCCAGGTCGGAGCCCGCGCCCGGCTCGCTGAACAGCTGGCACCAGACCTCCTCGCCGACCCAAAGAGGCCTGAGGAAGCGGCTCTTCTGCTCCTCCGTGCCGAAGCCGAGGATCGTCGGCGCGGCCATACCGAGGCCGATGCCGATGCGCCGCGGGTCGTTGTCGGGCGCGCCCGCGGCCTCCAACTCGGCGTCCACGACGGCCTGGAGGGAACGCGGCGCACCGAGTCCGCCGAGGCCCACCGGGTAGTGCACCCAGGCGAGTCCGGCGTCGAATCGGGCCTTGAGGAAGTCCACCCGGTCGGTGCCCGCCACCGGGTGGGCGGCCAGCAACTCCTGGGTGCGGCTGCGCAGTTCGGCGGCGTCGGGCGTCGCACCCTTGCTCGCGGCGGCGCTCATCCGGCTGCTCCGTTCTCAAGCGCGGGCACCACGGCGACACGGCCGGTGGTGACACCGTCGGCGACCCGCTGCACCGCGGCGGCGGCCCCGCTCAGCGGTACGCGCTCGCTGACGAGCGGCTTGATCCCGCCCCGGGCGGCCAGCTCGGTCAGCTCCTCGTGGCAGCGCAGGACCAGCTTCGGGTCCTTGGTGTTGTAGAGGCCCCAGTGCAGGCCCAGGATCGAGTAGTTCTTCACCAGCGCGTGGTTGAGGCCCGGGCTCGGGATGCTGCCGCTCGCGAAGCCCACGACCACGATGCGGCCCTCGAAGGCCACGACCTTGGTGGACTGCGTGTAGGCGTCGCCACCGACCGGGTCGTAGATCACGTCGGCGCCCCGGCCTCCGGTGGCCTCCTTCACGGCGGCCACGACGTCCTCGGCACGCCGGTCCACGACCACGTCACAGCCCAGCTCTCGGGCGACGGCCGCCTTGTCGGCGCCGCCCACGACGCCGATGACCTTGGCGCCCGCGGCCTTTCCGAGCTGCACGGCCGCGCTGCCGACCCCTCCGGCGGCAGCGTGGACGAGCAGCGTCTCGCCGGCCTCCAGGCGGGCCCGCCGGTGCAGTCCGAACCAGCCCGTCTGGTAGCCGATGTGCAGCGCGGCGGCCTCGGCGTCGTCCAGCGCGGCGGGGGCGGGCAGGAGAGCGGCGCCGTCCGCGACGGCGTACTCGGCGAAGCCGCCGTACGGCAGCGCCGGGTTGGCGATGACGCGCCGCCCGTCCTCGGTCTCGCCGCAGATCTCCACGCCCGGCGTGAACGGCAGGGGCGGCCTGACCTGGTACTGCCCGCGGCACATCAGGGCGTCCGGGAAGTTGATGTTCGCGGCGCGCACCTTGAGCAGGACCTGGCCGTCACCGGGCGTGGGCCGCTCCACGTCCTCAAGCCGCATCACCTCGCTCGGCTCGCCGATCTCGTGCACTTGCCATGCCTGCATGCCGGGCCTCCACGGGACTGTGTCTGATTTGTTCGCACCTCAGGGGCGCCTCAGCCGGTATCGATTGCATACTAAGCGGTCGCTTGCCCATCAGGGAACAGTGGGCACCGGCCGTTGTCAGTCGTCTTCGCCACGCTTCTTCGGGCGCGCCCGTACGTGCATCCGCTCCCCCTGCCGCCCGAAGAAGCGTGGCGAAGACGACTGACAACGGCCGGTGC
>NZ_LIQZ01000380.1 GCF_001418655.1 Streptomyces phaeochromogenes
TTCCCCGCGCCCCTGAAAGCCAAAGGACTGCGCCGTTCCCCGCGCCCCTGAAGGAGCGGGTGAGAGAGAGGTGCGGACCCGCGGCTCCCCTCCGGGCGCGGGCCCGCACCTCTTGTGCCGGGGCCGGGAGGGTCCTGGACCTCCCGGCCGGCGAGGGTCCCGTTGCGGGATGCGGGGCCCTCGGGCAACCGGTCCGGTGGTCAGCCGACCCGGTCGACAGCGGCGGCCGGCCAGCCGGCGCCGTTCGGCGGCGTGTTGGGCCAGCCGGTGGCCTGCTGTGGCACGGGTTGGGGCACCGGCTGCGGCATGGCCTGGGGCTGCGGTTGCGGGAACCCCTGCGGCTGCCCCTGAGCGTTCACGGCGGTCAGCCCTCCCGGCATGCCCGTCGTGCCACGGGTCTGGGCGGCCGTGAGCGGCTGCGGCTGCCCGGGTATCCCGTTCGCGGCGGCGGCGAACTGCTGGGGCTGGCCGGCCATTCCGTTGGCTGCCGCGGTGAACTGCTGGGGCTGGCCCATCATTCCGTTCATTCCGTTGGCCGCGGCGGTCAGCGGCTGGGGCTGCCCGACCATCCCGTTCGCGGCGGCCGTGAGCGGCTGGGGCTGCTGGGCCATCCCGTTGGCCGCCGCGGCGATCCCCTGGTAGCCCTGCCCGCTGGTCGAACTGACGAGCCGGTCCACCGCCGCCGTACCCGAGCTGTAGCTGGTCCCTGTGCTCAGCTCGGGCACGGCGGCTCCCCTCCTGGTCCCGTAGAGCACCGACTCCAGGCCGGACACCAGGCGACGCACGTCCGTCTGGGGGCGCACCACGAGCCGCAGGAAGCGACTGGACGAGCCGATCTTGTTGCCGCACTCGCGGACCAGGATCCGGTGCTCGGTGAGCAGGCGGTCCCGGACCACGGTGCCCTCGGCACCCACGGGGAGGCGCACGAAGAGGAAGTTGCCCTGCGAGGGGTAGACCGTGAGGCCGGGCAGTGTGGAGAGCTGGCGGGCCATGTCGAGCCGGTCGCGGCGCACCATGTGCAGGCTCTCCACGTACTCGGCCCCGTAGTCCTTGAGCATGAAGACCACGGTCTCCGCGAAGGCGTTCAGGTTCCACTTCGGCAGCATCGAGCGGATCCTGCCCGCCAGGCCCGGATTGGCCACCATGTAGCCGAACCGCACGCCGTGCAGACCGAAGTTCTTGCCGAGGCTGCGCAGCACGATGACGTTGGGGCGCATCACCGCCTCCTCGACGATGCTCGGCTCGTTCTCCGCGTCGGCGAACTCCAGGAACGACTCGTCGATGACGATCAGGTCGAGGTCGGCGAGCGCGTCGCAGAACGCCAGGATCGTCTGCTTGGGCACGAAGCCGCCGTCAGGGTTGTTCGGGTTGCAGATGACGGCCGCGCGGGTGCCCCTGGAGCGGATGAACTGGATGTACTGCGCCGGGTCGAGCGCGAAGCCGTTGCTCTCCTGGAGCGGGAACATGTCGACGCGCTTGCCGGTCTCCAGCGGCTGGTCGGTCCAGCGGCCGAAGGTGGGGACCGGGATGGCGAGCGACTCCCGGACCAGCAAGTGGTCGATCCAGGTGATCAGTTCTGTGGACCCGTTGCCCATTGCCACGCACTGCGGGGGAAGTTGCAGCAGATTGCACAGCTCGGCGGTGATGGTGTCCGCGCTGCTCGGGTAGTACGTGATGATGTCGCGCAGCCGGTTGGTCAGCTCGTCCATCATCCTGGGCGAGGGAAAGTACGGATTGCACGGGATGCAGAAGTCCACCGGACCCGCCTCCCCGCTCTCGCGTGCCAGCGCGGCCATCGAGGGGCTGTGCGCGCCGGTGCGGAACAGCGAGGTGACATTGTCGGCCATGGACCCTCCGTCCTTGAGGGGCGGCCCGAGCGGGGATACGCGGGCCGCCCCTTAGTACGGGTGGCTGTGTGTCTCTGTTCAACGACTGTGAATTCATGTGGAAGTTGTGAACTCGCTGTGAAGAATGATCACAGGTCGAACGAGTGGACCGTCGTCGAGCGGTACGTCTCGCCCGGCCTGAGCACGGTCGACGGGAACTCCGGGCGGTTCGGCGAGTCCGGGAAGTGCTGGGTCTCCAGGCACAGCGCGCTGCCAGGACCGTATGCCCGGCCGCCGGGGCCCACCAGGGCGCCGTCCAGGAAGTTTCCGGAGTAGAACTGCACACCGGGCTCGGTCGTCGCGATGCTCAGGATGCGGCCGGAGACCGGTTCGCGGAGGGTCGCGAAGTGCTCGGGCCGCTCCGTGAGCCCCTTGTCGAGGACCAGGTTGTGGTCGAACCCCTTGGTGTGCAGGAGTTGTCGGTCGGGCCGGCCGAGATCCTCGCCGACGGTCTTCGGCGTACGGAAGTCGAAGGCGGTGCCCGCGACCTCGGCGAGTTCGCCGGTGGGGACGAGGCTCGCGTCGACCGGTGTGAAGCGGGACGCGGCGACGGCCAGCTCGTGGTCGTGCACGGAGCCGCCGCTCTCGCCGGCGAGGTTCCAGTACACGTGGTTGGTGAGGTTGACGACCGTGGCCCGGTCGGTGGTGGCCTCGTAGTCGATGCGCCAGTCGCCGTTCCCGGTGAGCGTGTACGTGACCTTCGTCGTCAGCGTGCCGGGGTAGCCCATCTCGCCGTCGGGGCTGGTGCGGCGCAGGACCAGGCCCACGTCGGGGCCGGAGGTGAACTCCTCCACGGCCCACACGTGCTTGTCGAAGCCGTCGGGCCCGCCGTGCAGGTTGTTCCCGCCGTCGTTGACGGGGAGTTGGTGGTCCTCGCCGTCGAGGGTGAACCTGCCGCCGGCGATGCGGTTGCCGTACCGGCCGATGACGGCGCCGAAGTACGGGCTGGACGCCTCGTACTCCTCGATCGTCCCGAGACCGAGCGACACGTTCGCGTACCGGCCGTGGCGGTCCGGGAGTTCGAGTGACTGGACGGCTCCGCCGTACGAGAGGACCTTCAGCCGGGTGCCGCCGTTCTCCAGCGACCAGCGGTGGACCTTCGTGCCGTCGGCGAGCGTTCCGAAAAGTTCCTTCACGGTCGTCCTGTCTTCCAACTGTCTTCCGGAGCTTGGCTGCTGCCGCGGTTCGCGAAGAAGCCGTACACAGAGAAATGGGGCCCCGCGGGCATGCGCCCGCGAGGCCCCACCGGCAACGTTACGAACCGACCTTGCGCTTGTTCCACACGTCGAAGCCGACCGCCGCGAGGAGCACCAGGCCCTTGATGACCTGCTGCCAGTCGCTGCCGACGCCGACGAGGTTCATGCCGTTGTTCAGAACACCGAGAACGACACCACCGATGATCGCGCCGAGGACCGTGCCCACGCCGCCGCTCATCGACGCGCCGCCGATGAACGACGCGGCGATCGCCTCCAGTTCGAAGTTCACACCGGCCTTGGGCGAGGCCGCGTTGAAGCGGGCCGCGAAGACCAGACCGGCCAGCGCCGCCAGCATGCCCATGTTGAGGAAGACCAGGAAGGTGACCTTCTTGTCCCGCACACCGGACAGCTTCGCCGCGGGCAGGTTGCCGCCGATCGCGTACACATGGCGGCCGATGACGGCGTTGCGCATCACATAGCCGAAGCCCACGACGAGGACGCCGAGGATGATCAGGACGACCGGGGCGCCCTTGTAGCTGGCGAGCATCATCGTCACCGTGAGCACGGCCGCGACCAGCGCCACGATCTTCAGCAGGAAGAGCTTGGCGGGCGGCACCTCAAGGGCGAACTCCTGCTGCCGCCTGCGGTCACGGACCTCCTGCAGCACCACGAACGCGATCACGGCGAAGCCGAGCAGCAGCGTGAGGTTGTGGTAGTTGGTGTCCGGGCCGACCTCGGGAAGGAAGCCGTTGGAGACGTCCTGCAGACCCTTGGGGAACGGGCCGATGGTCTGGCCCTCCAGGAAGATCTCGGTCAGACCGCGGAAGAGCAGCATGCCCGCGAGGGTGACGATGAACGAGGGTATGCCGAGATAGGCGATGAAGAACCCTTGCACGGCCCCCGCGGCGGCGCCCAGGAGCAGGCACATCACCACGGCCAACGGCCAGGGGATGTCGTGGTTGACCATCAGTACGGCCGCCACCGCGCCAACGAAGGCGGTGAGCGAGCCGACCGACAGGTCGATGTGGCCCGCGATGATGACGAGCATCATGCCGATCGCGAGGATCAGGATGTAGCTGTTCTGCAGCACCAGGTTGGAGACGTTGCGCGGCAGCAGCAGGTCGCCGTCGGTCCACACCGCGAACAGCACCACGATCAGACCGAGAGCGATCAGCATGCCGTACTGCCGCATGTTGCGGCGCATACCGTCGATCATCAGCTGCAGCAGGCCGTCGCCCCCGGTCGAGTCGCCCTTGCCGGCGGGCGCCGGCGCGGGGGACTTGGCGGTCACGTTCGTGCTCATCGCTCTTACCTCTTGTCCTTCGTCATCTGGCGCATCAGCACTTCCTGCGTGGCCTCGGCCCGCGGGACCTCACCGGTCAGCCGTCCGGCGGCCATCGTGTAGATGCGGTCGCACATTCCGAGCAGTTCGGGCAGCTCGGAGGAGATGAAGACGACCGCCTTGCCCTCGGCGGCCAGTTTGTCGATGACCGTGTAGATCTCGAACTTGGCGCCCACGTCGATCCCGCGGGTCGGCTCGTCCAGGATCAGCACGTCCGGACCCGCGAAGATCCACTTGCTGAGGACGACCTTCTGCTGGTTGCCGCCCGACAGCTTGCCCACCGGTTCGAAGACCGTCGGCGCCTTGATGTTCATCGACTTGCGGAAGCGCTCGGCGACCTGCCGCTCCTCGTGCTCGTTCACGACACCGCGCTTGGCCACCTTCCCCAGGGCACTGAGGGAGATGTTGCGGTTGATCGTGTCGATGAGGTTGAGGCCGTAGTGCTTTCGGTCCTCCGTCACGTACGCGATCCCGTGCTTGACCGCCTCGGGCACGGTCTTCGTACGGATCTCCGTGCCGTCCTTGAGGACGGTGCCGCTCGCGTACCGGCCGTAGGTGCGCCCGAACACGCTCATCGCGAGCTCGGTGCGCCCGGCGCCCATCAGCCCGGCGATGCCGACTATCTCCCCGCGGCGCACCTGGATCGACACGTCGTCGACGACCTTGCGCTGCTGGTCGATCGGGTGGTGGACGGTCCAGTTGCGGATCTCCAGGGCCGGAGCCGCGTCCGCCTCCGTGTCGTGCGGGGTGCGCTCCGGGAAGCGGTGGTCGAGGTCGCGCCCGACCATGCCGTTGATGATCCGGTCCTCGGTGGTCTCCGCGGCCTTCACGTCGAGGGTCTCGATGGACCGCCCGTCGCGCAGGATCGTCACCGAGTCGGCGACCGCCTCGATCTCGTTCAGCTTGTGCGAGATGATGATCGAGGTGATGCCCTGGTCCTTCAGACCCCGGATGAGCTCCAGGAGCTTGCCGCTGTCCTCGTCGTTCAGAGCCGCCGTCGGCTCGTCGAGGATCAGCAGCTTCACCTTCTTCGACAGCGCCTTCGCGATCTCGACGAGCTGCTGCTTGCCCACGCCGATGTCGGCGACCCGGGTCTCCGGGTGATCGCTCAGCCCGACCCGCCGCAGCAGTTCGGTCGCGTGCTTCAGCGTCTCGCTCCAGCTGATGAAGCCGCGCGTGGCGTGCTCGTTGCCGAGGAAGATGTTCTCCGCGATGGAGAGGTACGGCACCAGCGCGAGCTCCTGGTGGATGATCACAATGCCGTGCTGCTCGCTCGCCCGGATGTCCTTGAACTGGCAGGACTCGCCCTCGAAGAGGATGTCCCCGTCGTAGGTTCCGTGCGGATGGACGCCGGAGAGGACCTTCATGAGGGTCGACTTTCCGGCGCCGTTCTCACCGCAGATGGCGTGGACCTCGCCCGGCCGGACGCTCAGGGAGACGTCCGACAGCGCCTTGACGCCGGGAAAGGTCTTGACGATCGAGCGCATTTCCAGGACGGGTCCCGCCATGGTCGTGCCTTCCAATCCTTAGAAAACGGCGGTTACTTGAGGTCGCTTTCCTTGATGTAGCCGGAGTCGACGACAACTTCCTTGTAGTTGGTCTTGTCGACGTTCACCGGCTCCAGCAGGTACGCGGGCACGACCTTCGAGCCGTTGTCGTACGTCTTGGTGTCGTTCGTCTCGGGCTTCTTGTCGCCCAGGACGGCGTCGACCATCTTCGAGGCGACCTCGGCGAGCTGGCGGGTGTCCTTGTAGACGGTCTGCGTCTGCTCACCGGCGATGATCGACTTCACCGAGGCGACCTCGGCGTCCTGCCCGGTGACGACCGGCAGCGGCTTGTTCTTGGAGCCGTAGTCGTCCGACTTCAGCGCCGACAGGATGCCGATGGAGATGCCGTCGTACGGCGAGAGCACCGCGTCGACCCGGTCCTTGCGGTACGCCGCGGTCAGCAGCTCCTCCATGCGCTTCTGGGCGGTGCCGCCGTCCCAGCGCAGCGTGGTGACCTGGTTGAGCTTGGTCTGGCCCGACTTGACCACCAGCTGCTTCTTGTCGATGTACGGCTGCAGGACCTTCATCGCGCCGTTGAAGAAGTACTGGGTGTTGTTGTCGTCGTTGGAACCCGCGAAGAGCTCGACGTTGAACGGGCCCTTCTTGGAGCCGTCCTTCAGACCGAGCTTCTCGACGATGTAGCCGCCCTGCAGCGCGCCGACCTTCTCGTTGTCGAACGACGCGTAGTAGTCGACGTTCGGCGAGTTGAGGATCAGGCGGTCGTAGGAGATGACCGGGATCTTGGCGTCCTTGGCCTGCTGGAGAACGTTGTCGAGCGACTTGTTGTCGATCGCGGCGATGATCAGCGCGGAGACGCCCTGGGTGATCATGTTCTCGATCTGCGACACCTGGGTGTCGGGGTCGTCCTCGCCGAAGGCCAGCTTGGTCTTGTAGCCGGCCGCCTTGAGGTTCTTCTCCACGTTGGCGCCGTCGGCGATCCACCGCTCGGAGGACTTCGTCGGCATCGCGATGCCGACGGTGGAGCCCTTCGCGTCTCCCTTCGTGTCCTCACTGCCGCCGTCGCTGTCCTGCCCGCAGGCGGAGAGGGTGAGGGCCAGGGAGGCGGCCGCGGCTATGGCGGAAAGCGCTGCTTTGCGATTGCGCATGATCATCTTCCTTGATGTTCTGACGGGGCTCGGTCTGGAGCTTCGAGGAGCCGGAGTGAGGAACGGACCGAGAGCAAGTGTGTGGGATTGTGTTCGGCCGCGTCGTCTTTTGTGAAGGGGGTGTGCTCGGAACGTTATGAGGGAATGTCAAAACGTTGGAGTGTGCCCGGGAGCCTGGAGCCGAGCGGCGCCATGTCGCCGTCCGCCCCGTGCCGCGCGAGCAGGTCCAGCGCAAGCCGGCCACGCCGTACCCTCTCCCGGGCCGTGGACAGCGTCACGTCCCGCATGTGGTGGCCGTACGGGTAGATCCCGGGAGCCTTGGACAGGCCGAACTTCAGGTACAGCGGGGCGCCGCGGCGGATCAGCTCGGCGACCTCGTACATGCGCACGTATCCGCCGAGATCGTCGGGGGCCTCGATGTACATGTCCATGGGGGCTGCGCTGACCCTGCGGATCTCCGTCAGGTGGTCGAGCGTGAGATCGCTCGGCACGTTGATGGAGTCGCCGCCGAGTTGCTCGTACACGGCGTACGCGGCCGGGTTGACCGGGCCTATCAGTGCCGAGACCTTCAGCGTCGTGTCCGCCGGGATGATCCCGGCGACCCGGGCCCGGTGCAGGGTCCAGAGCACGCCTTCGTCAGCCACGAGGAGGCACTTTACGCCCAACTCCGTTGCACGGATGGCGTCTTCGAGACAACCTGCGACCGCATCGTGACCACGGGCGCGCAGCCCGCCGCCCCGCGAGTCGGTACGGGTCGAGCCGCCGATGTCCCACGTGCCGCGCGGGCCCGTGAAGAGGCAGAGCTCGATGTCCCGCTCCTCGGTCGCCTCGACCATCTCGGTGATCTCGGCGTCGGTGAGCATCCAGATGCCGCTGCCCTGGCTGATCCGGTGGATCGGCACATCGAGCCGCGAGGACTCCTTGAGGACCACGGCGAGCGCCTCCGGCCCCTCGCACGAGGGGATCTCGGTGCGCCAGCGCCCGCCCTCCGGGAAGGCGTGCGGTGAGGCGTCGGCGGGGGAGAGGGCGGGCGCGCCCAGGCCGAGCGCGGCGAGCGCCTGCTCACCGGGTCGACGGGCCGCCTTGGGAGAAGGGTCGGTCACGAGCTGTCCTTAGCTGGAACTGGCTTTGGCGGGATTCACGTTCGATGTCTCGGACGTGGTTCGTGGCGGTGGATGTACGCCGGTACGGAGCGTCAGGTCTCCGTACCGGCGTACGGATCGGGGGCGGCCGGTACCGCGGGCCCTAGGGCCGCAGCAGCACCTTGCCGACCTTCGGGTCGCCGGACCCCACCAGCTCGATGGCGTGAGCGAACTCGTCCAACGGCAGCTCGTGCGTGACCAGCGGAAGGGGATCGAGGAGACCGGCACCGAAGACCCGCACCGTGTGCGCCCAGGCCTCCGGCGGCGCCCCGAACACGGTGTGCACCTCCAGCTGCCGTACGACGAGATCGGTGGGGTCCAGTCCCTCGGCACCCGGAGCCGGGATACCGGTGAGGACGAGCCGTCCGCCGCGCCGCAGCAGCGAGGCGGCGGTGGTCGCGGCGGTCGCCGACCCGGCGGTCTCGATCACCACGTCGAAGTCGTCGGGCAACGCCTGGTCCCGGGTACGGAAGTCGGTCGCGCCGAACGTCTTCGAGAGCTCCTCGCGGTCCGGGCGGGTGCCGACCACGAGCAGCTCCGAGGGCGAACCCGCCTTCAGGAACTGCACGGCGAACATGCCGAGCGTCCCGGTGCCGACGACGGCCACCCGCTCGCCGGGCCGCGCGTTCGCCTTGAGCGCCGCCGCCGCGATGCAGGCCGCGGGCTCGAGCAGCGCCGCCGCCGTCAGGTCGGCGTCCTCCGGCAGTACGTGCAGCAGCCGGGCGGGCAGCGTGAGCGTGGTGGCCATGGCGCCGGGCTGGGTGAAGCCCGTCTCCTCGTAGCCGGCCGTGCACAACGTTGTCTCGCCCTCGTGGCAGCGGTCGCACACCTGGCAGTTGCGGAAGCCCTCACCGACCACCTTGCGGCCCACCAGGCCCTCCGGGACCCCGGGACCGACCGCCTCGACCGTGCCGGACCACTCGTGCCCCGGCGTCAGCGGGTAACGGACGTACCCCTCGGGCCGGTTGCCCTGGTACACCTCGCGGTCACTGCCGCAGATACCGCTCGCGTGGACCCGTACGAGGGCCTGGCCCGCGGCGGGTGCCACGGGCTCGTGGGGGGCCAGCCGGTGCTCGCCGGGGCCCTCGATGACGACGGCCTGCGGGGCGCTCATGACTGCTCCGTGCCGGTGAGGCGTGCCGAGTCCACGGCGGAGCGTCGTGCCGGGGCTTCGAAGGGGTGGCGGCCACCCCTTCGGCCCACCCCGGTGCCGGGTGCCGTCACTTGCCACCGCCCTTCGGCTTGCGCTGCTCCCAGCCGTCCGCCCACAGGTCGAAGCGGGCCTGCTGCTGGGGGAACTCGGCCGCCGCGTCGGTGTCCAGCTCGACGCCGAGGCCCGGCTCGTGCGACAGCTCGAAGTAGCCGTCGACGACCTGCGGGGCACCCTTCACGACCTTCTTGATCTCCGCGTCCGCGAAGTCGTTGAAGTGCTCCAGGATCTTGAAGTTCGGGGAGGTGAAGCCGACTTGGAGCGAGGCGGCGGTGAGGACCGGGCCGCCCACGTTGTGCGGCGCCACGAGTACGTAGTGGGCCTCGGCGGTCGCCGCCAGCTTCCGGGTCTCCCAGATGCCGCCGAGGTGGCCGACGTCAGGCTGGATGATGTCCACGGCCTGGCTCTCGAAGAGCTCGCGGAACTCGATGCGGTCGTGGATGCGCTCACCGGTCGCGACCGGGATGTCGACCTTCGCCGCCACCTTCTCCAGCGCCTTCAGGTTCTCCGGCGGGACCGGCTCCTCCAGCCAGGCCGGCTTGAAGGGCGCGAGCTCGCGCGCGAGACGGATCGCGGTGGCCGGCGAGAAGCGGCCGTGCATCTCCAGCATCAGCTCGGCCTCGGGGCCGATCGCGTCGCGGACCGCCTCGATCAGCGAGACCGCGTACAGCGACTGCTCGTGGTCGAGCTCGAAGTGACCCGTCCCGAACGGGTCGATCTTCAGCGCCTTGTACCCGCGCGCGACGACCTCCTGAGCGGCCTTGTGGTACGCCTCCGGAGTGCGCTCCGTGGTGTACCAGCCGTTCGCGTACGCCTTCACCCGGTCGGTGACCTTGCCGCCCAGCAACTGCCACACCGGTACGCCCAGGGCCTTGCCCTTGATGTCCCAGCACGCCATCTCGATCACGGCGATGCCGGACATCACGATCTCGCCGGCCCGCCCGTAGTCGCCGTACTTCATGCGACGCACGAGGTCCTCGACAGCGAAGGGGTCGGAACCGAGAATGTGGTTGGTCTCCGCCTCCCGCAGATAGCCGAGCAGCGCGTCGGTGTGCCCCAGCATGCGGGTCTCACCGACTCCGGTGATGCCCTCGTCGGTGTGCACCTGGACATAGGTCAGGTTGCGCCACGGCGTCCCGACCACGTGTGTGCTGATTCCGGTGATGCGCACGGAAATTGCCCCTTGTGGCTCTACGGCTCTGTTCGAAATTTCGTCACACGTTCGAAATGCTGGCCAGACAGTAAGGATTCGGCGGCGGCAGTGTCAATGGGTCGAACGCACAACGGTTTCGACGCGATGGCACTGGAAGGCGGCGAATGGTCCGGCCTGTCCTCAACTCGCCCAACCGGAACGGGCAGTTCAGCACAGAACTTTCACAGCTGTGACTGTGAACGTGACCTGCGCGGAGTTTAGTCTTCCGGCGTCATGGACTACTGCCACCCGTGCCAAAGGCACCTCAATGGCGCCCTCGCTTGCCCGGGGTGCGGTACATCGGCCGAAGCGTGCCGGGAGTACGCGGCTTCCCTTGAGGACCGCGAGGACGCCGTCGACGAGTTCGACGACGACCCGGAGGGCGACGAGCCGACGGGTGGACGCCGGTCCCGGCGCCGGGGCGGTCGTGGGGTCCGCGCGAGCCGGCGCGACCGGCGGGCCGCGCTGCACCGGCGGCGGCGCAGGCGGGTGCTGCTCGTGGGTGCGGGGCTGTTGCTCGCGGCGGGCGGGCTCAGTCTGGCCGAGCTGGGTATAGAGGCCCCCTCCTCCGAGCCGAAGGCGGCAGCGGCGGACGGTACGTCGTCCGGTTCCTCGGCCTCCGCGGACGGTTCGTCGTCGTCCGACGACGAGGACGGCTCCTCCGGCGGGGCGGGCGCGGAGTCCCCGGACGCATCGGCGTCCCCCTCGGCGTCGGAGTCGAAGAAGTCCAAGAAGGACAAGGACGACAAGGACGAATCCCCCGACCCGTCCCGCTCGACCACCCCCCGAAC
>NZ_LIQZ01000381.1 GCF_001418655.1 Streptomyces phaeochromogenes
CGCACCGCGCGCGGTGCGTCCACGATCTGCGTGCCGGCGACGACCTTGGGCGTGCCGGTGCGCGCCTCCGCGGCGCGCTGGTCGAAGTCGGCGATCCGCGAGTTGAGTTCGGCCCGGCGGGCGAAGAGCGTCTCGATGGTCGCCGACGCCGTCGGCTCGCTCTCCGGCGTTCGGCTTCCGATCTCCTCATTGACCTGGGCGAGTTCGTTCCGCATGCGGTCACGCTGGTCGAGCAGGGCCTTGGACTCGGCCGTCGCGGTTTCCCGCATCCGTCGCACATGGTCCGCGATGAACGCGTCGGCCAGCGCCTTGGCCCGGGCCACCGCTTCCGCGTCGCTGCCACCTGTCACATCGATCTGCATCACGTTGTTGGTCAAGCCGGTGCCCCGGTAGTCCCGCATGAAGTCCTCCGGCTTCTCCCGGGACTTGAGGGCCCGCAGGGCCTCGTCGGCGATCCGCGTGGTCCCCAGCACCGCGACGTCGGTGCGCATCAGCGTTCCGGTGTCGTTCGGCTGGTCCTCCGCATGCGCGACCAGCACCTTGGTCACCGCGCTCGGCGGAGGCGGCAGCAGGACCGCCAGCGCCGCGCCGGCCACCAGCCCGAGGAGCGCCATGGCACACCAGAGGCGGCGGCGCCTGCGCACCGCCACCACCAGCGCCTGCAGGTCGAAGAGCGGAGTGGCGGCCGACGACTCCGAAGTCGTGCTCGTCGTCACGCTGAACCTCCCGTCGAGTGGCCGCGAACCGCGAGTGCGGGAGAGGCGCTGTCCGGCGGATGGCCGTCGGACCGTGTCTCACGGGTCCGGACCGTGCCGGCGACGACGATGCCGACGACGTCGTGCCCGCCGTCCGCACAGGCTTCGGCGATGCCGGCGAGTTCCTGTGCGGTCCAGCTGCCCGCGCCGAGTACGACCAGGGCACCGGACTCGGTGTCGTGGTCCGGCACCATGGGCCGGTCCACCGAAACCTCCACCACCCGCAGCAGCGGATCGCCCTTGGCCTCGGCGACGAGCTGCCCGGCGGCCCGGAGGGCGATCTCGTCGCCGTCCGGTACGACAACCAACAGTCTCCGGGGAGAGGCGAGTTGGTCCCGGAGGCGAGCGCACACCCGCCGATAGCGGAGCTGCCTGCCGGCCTCGTCGACGGACATCTGCGGGGCCGGTATGTCCCACCGGGTGTCGATGCCGAGGAATCGGCGGATCGAGGCCCGTGGGCCGCTGTCCTCCGGCCGGTACGCGCGCCGTTCATCAGGCACGTCGACGGTGCCGAGCAGTGCCGAGCCCAGGGCCGCGGCGATCTCCGGTTCGGTGCGCAGTCGGCGATTCCTCCGTGCGGCGGCGAGATGACCGATGACCGCGAACAGGAAGAACAGCAGTGCCCCGGCGACGATGAGCTGCATCCTCGTCGGCGGCGCCTCGCCGGTCGGCCGGGCCGCGGGCCCCATGACGACCATGCCCGCCAGGGTGCTCGCCGGATCGGCCTGGTCCAGCTTCGTCATGGCCTCCTCCAGCGAGGTCCGCAGCTTCTCGAGCGAGGTGCGGGCCTGCACGCTCTCCACGGTCTTCCCCGGATCGGCCGCCTTGGCCAGGTCGGTGATGCGGCGGTTGGTCTCCTCCACCTGCTGCCGCAGCGTCTCGGGCGCCGTGGCCGCTTCGGAGTCGGTGCCGCCCGCGATCCGCGCGGCGAATGCGACGAATTGCCGGGCCACCTGGTCGGAGAGCTGCTGCGCGCGCTCCGGGGTGCTGTCCGTACCCGAGATCTTGATGATGTTCCCGTCGCCGACCTCGGCGCTCACTCGATCCCGCAGCTCGGCGCCGCTGACGCCCGGCCGGCCGAGCTTGGCGGCCGCGCGGTCGATCACCGTCGAACTGGTCACGATGTCCACTTGAGTCAGCAGCTCGCGCTCTTCCCACTGCCCCGGCAGCAGTACCGATGCCGAGGCCGTGTACCGCGGCGGGAACACCACCGAGGTGCCGTAGCCGACCAGCGCGCCCACCACGGCGAGGGTGGCGAGAATCCGCCACCGCCGACGGAGAATCCGCCCGATCGTGGCCAGGCGGATCGTGTCTTCGTTCAACGGTGCTGCCTCTTCCCTGTGCGGTCCGGGCCGCCCGCCGACACCGGTGTGTGGCCACGGGTTGCGGCGGAGTAGGCGGCGAGCAGCGACGCCTGCGAGTTCCGCCAGGAAAGCTGCCCGCTGATCCGCTCCTGGCCGATCTCGCCCATCCGGGCCCGCTTTTCGGGATCGTCGAGGAGCACCGTGATGAGCTTGGCGAATGCGGCCTCGTCGTTGGCGGGCGCGTAGAGGGCGGCGTCACCGGCGGAGACGCGCGCCTCACGGAGGTCGAACGAGACGATCGGCCGGCCCATCGCCATGTACTCCAGGACCTTGTTCATGGTCGACACGTCGTTGAGCGGGTTGCGCGGGTCGGGGGAGAGGCACACGTCCGCGGTGGACAGGTAGCGCACCAGGTCGGCGTCCGGAATGCGCCCGGTGAACTGCACCTGTTCGGAGAGACCGAGCTTCCGGGACAGCTCCACCATCGCGTCGAACGCGTCGCCGGAGCCGACGAACACCGCGTGCCAGTCGGTCCGCCCGATCTCGTCACGCAGTTTCGCGAGGGCCCGCAAGGCGTAGTCGACGCCGTCCTGCGGGCCCATGACGCCCAGGTAGCACAGCAGATGAGGCTTGCCGCGCTTCAACTCCGGCTCGGACGGCACCGGTTGGAACCGGTCGGTCTGGGGCGCGCTGCGCACCACGAAAACGTCCTCAGGGCGTTGACCGCCACGGCGCACCGCGACGTCCCGGTAGCTCTCGTTCGTGGCGAGTACGACGTCCGCGGCCCGGTAGGTCCGCCGTTCCAGCGCGCACACGGCGCGGTAGAGCAGATCCTCGCCGCGGTCGAACCGGGAGAGGTACAGCTCGGGTACCAGGTCGTGCTGGTCGAAGACGAACCGCGCGCCGCGCCGCTTCAGCCACAGTGCGGGCAGGAACAGCAGGTCGGGCGGGTTGCAGGCATGGACCACGTCGACCGGGCCGACCTTGCGGGCCAGCCGGGCCGTGTGCCACAACGCCGATCCGTACTCCCGCAGATAGCCGGCGGGACCGCCGGTGGCCGCGCGCAACGGGTAGCGGTGGATCCGCACCCCGTCGATCACCGCCTCCGGCTCCGTGTCCCGCTTCTCCCCGCGGGGACAGATGACGTGCACCTCCCAGCCCGCGTCGCGCAGCGTCGTGCACTCCTGCCACACCCGCCGGTCGAACGGCACCGACAGGTTCTCCACCAGGATCAGCGCGCGCCGGTCCGGCCGGTCGCTGCCGGCCGTGTCATCGAACGATCTGTCACCAAGCAAGGCCCACGTACCCCGGTTCGGCCCGCCGCGCGTCGGCGTCGGGAAGGTGGATGAGGTCGACGATCACCGGGCTGTCGCCATGGGGCAGCGCCGACAGCACGGCCGGATCCCTGGTCCCGACGAGGCACACCTCGGCGTGCTCGAGCACCTCGTCGACGGACTCCGCGAGCAGCTGCCCGAGGTGCGGCAGCCGGGTCTCGATGTACTCGCGGTTCGCGCCGAGCAGCCGGGAAAGGCTCACGTTGGCGTCGTAGATCTTCAGGTCGTAGCCCTTGCCGAAGAGTCTCTCCGCCAATTCGACGAGTGGGCTCTCACGCAGGTCGTCGGTGCCGGGTTTGAAGGACAGCCCGAACAGGCCCACCCGGCGCTTGCCGGTGCGCCCGACCAGCTCCACCGCGCGCTGCAGATGGTCGGAGTTGGAGGGCAGCACGTGGGCGAGGATGGGTACCGAGATGTCGGCCCGCTGTGCCGCGTGGACCAGGCTGCGCAGGTCCTTGGGCAGGCAGGAGCCACCGAAGGCGAAGCCGGGCCGCAGGTACGCGGGGCTGATGTTCAGCTTGCGGTCGGCCAGGAAGACATCCATCACCTGGTGCGAGTCCACCCCGAGCGCCTGGTACACCGCGCCCAGCTCGTTCGCGAAGCCGATCTTGAGGCCGTGGAACGCGTTGTCCGCGTACTTGATCGCCTCGGCCGTGGGGACCGGCACCCGGAACACCTCGCCGGGCAGGCCGTCGTACAGCGCCGTCACCGCGTCGCCGCTTGCCGGGTCCAGCTCGCCGATGACGGTCTTGGGCGGGTCGAAGAAGTCCCGCACGCTCGTGCCCTCGCGCAGGAACTCCGGGTTGACCGCGACCCCGATGTCCACCCCGGCCGTGCCGCCGACGTACTTCTCCAGGATCGGTACCAGCAGGTTCAGGCAGGTGCCCGGGAGCATGGTGCTGCGGAACACGACGGTGTGCCGGCCCCCCTGCTTGGCCCCCTCGGCCAGCACGGCGCCGATCTGCTCGGTGACCCGCTCCAAATACGTGGTGCACAGGCTGCCGTTGGGCTCCGAAGGCGTGCCTACGCAGACCAGCGACACCTCACTGTCCATGATCGCCTCGCGGACGTCGTCGGTCGCGCGTAGCGCTCCGGTCCGCACGACCTCGGCGATGAGCTCGCCGATCCGCTCCTCGACCACCGGGGCCCTGCCGTCGTTGACCAGGTCGACCTTCACCTGGTTCACATCCACCCCGATGACCTCGTGCCCCATGCTGGCCAGGCACGCTGCCGACACACAGCCCACGTAGCCGAGCCCGAAAACGCTGACCTTCATGACCTGTCCCTCCCCCCAGGCAGGCCCCTACGGCCTGCGGTCCGCGCGCGGGCGGGACCGTTGAGTTGCAGACCCCCGCGCATCAATAGGCCCCGTTCCCATGGATCACCGCACGCAGCGTCTTCCACAAGATCACTGTGTCCAGGGCGAGCGACCAGTCCTCCACGTACCGCAGGTCGAGGCGGACGGCCTCCTCCCACGCCAGATCGCTGCGTCCGCTGATCTGCCACAGGCCGGTGAGCCCGGGCTTGACCAGCAGCCGCCGCCGGATGTCCGGGCCGTACTCGGCGGTCTCCTCCGGCAGTGGAGGCCGCGGACCGACGAGCGACATCGATCCGGTGAGTACGTTGAAAAGCTGCGGGAGCTCGTCGAGCGAGTACCGGCGCAGCACTGCTCCCACCCGGGTCACCCGCGGATCCCGGCGGAGCTTGAACAGCAGGCCCGCGCCCTCGTTGTGGTCGGCCAGCTCGGCACGTACCCCGTGAGCCCCGGCGACCATGGTGCGGAACTTGAGAATGGTGAACTCGCGGCCGTTCTTGCCGACCCTGCGCTGGCGGTAGAACGCCCCGCCCCGGCTGTCCACCATCACGAGCAGCGCGACGAACACCATCAGGGGTGCGAACAGCATCAGCAGAATCGTTGCGCCTATTCGGTCGACGACCCCTTTGATCGCCCGGCGACCCCCCGTGAAGGTCGGCATGCTGACCCGCAGCAGCGGGATCCCGAGCACCGCGTCGACATGCAGTCGCGGGCCGGCCACTTCCATCAGCACGGGGGCCACGACCATCTCGGCGTCGCTGCCTTCGAGATTCCAGGCCAGCCGCTGCAGCCGGTCCGGTGACCAGTGCGGGTCCGGTGTGATGGCGACGACGCGGTAGCCGTCGTGGCGGACGTGCTTGGCGACGTCCTCCAGCAGGCCTATGACCGGCACACCGTCCAACTGGTCACCGTCCAGCCCGCCTTGGTCACCGTCGAGCCCGCGACCGTCCGTCGTGCACACCGCCTCCACCCGCCAGCCGAGGTGCGGGAATTTACGGGTCCGGTTGATCAGGTCGCGCACGGTGGCCGGGCTCCCGGCAGCGAGCACCGGTCTCAGGCACCGTCCTTCCTTCCGCTGTTTGTGCAGCCGCAGGCGGAGCAGATACCGCGCGGTCATGGTGACGAGCGCGATCGCGGGGATCGCGACGAAGATCCAGAGCTTGATGTTGCGCGAGGTCAGGGCGATCCCGCCGAGCGCCAGCACGACGGTCGCCGTGAACAGTGCGCGTCCGAGCCGGCGGAATTCCTCGGCGCCCTGGCCGAGCACGGCCGGAGACCACGATCGGCTCACCGCGAGCGCTCCCAGCACCAGCAGTTCGGTGCCGAATGCGAGAATTCCCCACTTCTCATGCCAGTTGGCCGCGTCCCGGGCCCCGAAGAAGTTGCCGATCGCGGCCACCACGAAAGCGGTGGCCACGGTATCGCTGGTGATCACGGTACGTCGGTACCGCTGCTCCCAGTCGATTGCGGGCCGGCTGATTGCCCCATTCGTCAGACTCCCGCTCGCCGACGAAAATGGGTCGACTATTCCCCCCTGCCGCACAGAACCCCCCGGTCCCCAGTGGTACGACGTGAGCGCCTAACACTGTCCCTCCCCCGGGAGGCCCCACCTCCCGCACAGTCCCTTCCCGCAGGAGGCCCCCGCCCCCTCCGCGCATGACTTCTCGGCTCTTTGAGCGTTACTTGGACAACTCACCCTGGCGGCAGCGGACTCATATGTCCTGCCGGACTCTCAGGGTGTGCGGGAACCCGTCGAAACTTCGGGTGCACCCCGCACCCGAAGCCCTCGCGGGCTCCAAGAATTGATCATCCCCACGCGTGGCGTGGGGGACGCGACTGCTGGCCTTTTGTGGTGCCGGACCTATAGATCATTACGGGTCGCCTCGTGTCCCATCAGCTGAAGCACGGTCAATCTAGACCATCGTTGCCGGTCTGTAGAGGGGGTGTGTGCAATTTGTGGTCAAGCTATGGGGCTGGAGCCACCTACTGGTGACCGCCTGCAGGTGACTGATGCCACCGCGCACTCCAGCAGCCCGCCCGTCGGCCCCGGGCGCTGCCTCCAGAGGTGGGCTGGGCGATCGACTCCCGCGATCCGTGCGTGTGAATTCCGGGAGTTACGTGGCGGGGACACGGCGCACGCAAGGTCGCGCTCATGCCCAAGTTGGGCATGAGTGGTCGCATCCCGGCGCCGGCTCCGTAGGAGTCGCGGTAGATCGAGGATCCCGATTGGGTGGCGCATCTTGAACGTGCCAATGGCCTGAAGGAATTGCCGGGAGATTGTCCAAAACGGCGCCGAGCTCCGGCCCTTTTTGGCGTTCACGCACCGCATGGAATATCGGGGGCGACAGCACGGCATCGTCCGGACGGGCCCTTCGCAGGTTGGCGCGTTCGCAGCTTGCTCGCGCCGTTCGCTCCACCGCGCGGCACTGGAAATCGGTACGTGCGGCGCCGTGTCAGTGCCGGCATCCACAACGGCTACCGCCCGTCCGGTCGGTTGCTCAACGGGGCCGCCCGGAAGTGCGAATGATCGAGGGCGGGCTACTGATCGTCATCGTCGTAATCGCTACCACCTGCCCCGAGCAGGCCATTGCGTGCTGTTGTCCGGCCTGCCGCGCATCGGTGAGCTGCCATCCGTGGGACCGTCCCCGGCCATGATGTCGTCACCGGTGGGTCTGTTTGCCGGACTGCTCGAAGTGGCGGGGCCGGTATCCCGACTCGGCCGAACCGTTGAGGCCCATGCCGCCGAGCCCGGCTTCTGTCATCACGCGGATGAAGACAGGACACCGACCGGGCCGGAGTCCGACCACCCTCCTTGCTCGATGCGGACTGCCGGCCTTCCTCGCACACAATGGCGGCGAGTGAGGGCAGTCGCTCGCCATCAGCAGCCGTCTGGTGCCGACCGGGCAGTGTGACGGGCCGGCCGAACAACTTCCGTCCGGTCGACGGGAGTTCGTCACCAACCAGCGGCTTGACGATCGTCGCGGTGAAGGCGAGGCCGGAGACGCGGCCCGGGAGGCGCGCGGCGCGGTCGAAGGCGGGCGCGCCGTCCCGGTCGTGGCGGACGAGGACGGCCTCGGCAAGGCCGAGGGCGTCGAACCAGTCGTCGAGGTAGCGGGCGTGGTCGTCGAAGGAGTGGGCGAGGTCGGGATTTCCGGAGTCGCCCATGCCGATGAGATCGGGGGCGAGAAGGCGGCAGCCGGGCTCGGCCACACCCGGCAGGACGTTCCGTCAAAGGTGGGAGGAGGTGGGGTTGCCGTGGAGGAGGACGAACGGCAGACCGTCGGGGTCGCCGGACTCGCGGTGGTGGAGAGTGGGGTCGAGGACGGGGAGGCCGGGCACGGCGGAGTTGCTTCGCTTTCTTCGAGGGGGATTCAGAGGTTGAGGCTCAGGACCCGGTCGACGGCGATCTCGACGACGACCAGGTCCGGCGGGGTGGGCGGGGCCGCGCGGTGGCGGACGGTGTAGCGGCGGACCGCCTCGGCCAGGCGCGCGGGGTCGTCGGTGACGGTGGCCCGGCCTTCGAGGGTGACCCAGCGGAAGCCGTCCGCCTGGCAGAGCGCGACACGGGCCGTCGGGCCGCCCGCCGCCACGTTCCGGGCCTTGCGCGCTCCCGCCCGGGTGGTCACCCGGGCCAGTCCGGTGACCGGGTCGAAGGTGAAGCGGACAGGGGTGACATGCGGGGTGCCGTCCGGGCGGAGGGTGGTGAGGGTGGCGGTGTGGGGGCGAGTGAGGAACACCCTTGTGGCGGGCGGGAGTTCGACGGTCGCCCGGCTCACTTCTTCTTCACGCCCTCGTTCCAGATCAGCTTGGCGATGTTCGGCTTCACGGCCGTGGTGATGACACCCATGGCCGTACGGACGTATCGCCGCTCCTCCACCTCGCGCAGCATGCTGGAGGCGAGGTCGGTACGGGCGGTGAAGACGCCGTCGGCACTGGCCTCGGCGGTGTGGTAGTCCGTGACGACGGGGTGCTCGAAGAGGCCTGAGGGCCGGACGAAGGTCCAATCGAGGTCCGTCCGACGGATCACGGCCTCCATGCGGCGCATGTCCTCGTGGAGGGTACGGCCGAGGCGTCGGTTCACCAGCGGGTCGAGCACATGATTGAAGAAGTGCGCGCCCGTGGGACGCCAGTGCGGGTCGGCGATGCTGGAGCTCACGGCGAGCAACCGCTTGATGCCGTGGCGGGCCATGGCCCCGGTGATGGCTGTGGCGCTCGCCGAGTACGTGCTGATGGTCTCCTTGCTGAAGCGCGCGCCCAATACGGAGAGGACGGCGTCCGTCCCCCCGATCGCGGCGTCGACAGCCACCGGGTCGGTGGCGTCGGCGACGGCCACGGCGAGACCGGGCCGCGTGGAGAGGGAGCCGGGGCGGCGAGTCACGGCGACGACCTCGTGGCCGGCAGCGAGGGCCTGGTCGGTGAGGTGGCGGCCGGTCGGTCCATTGGCGCCGAAGACTGCGATACGCATGACGTCGGGTCATCCCTTCATGTGGTTGCCGGAACGCCCTTGACTGTGCCGATCACGAAAAGCAGGCTCAACGCCGATGAATAACTCCGCCCCTGCCACCGCCCGCACCCGAGGCCGCCCCCGCGGCAACCCGCCGACCCGCGAGTCGATCGTCTCGGCGGCCCGGGCGCTCTTCCTGGAGCGCGGCTACCGGGGCACCACTCTGCGCGCGGTGGCCGGGGCCGTCGGCGTCGACCCGGCGCTGATCGCGTACCACTTCGGCTCGAAGAAAAGCCTGTTCGCGGACGTGATGCAGTTTCAGTGCGCCAATGCGCTGGCGGTGGACGACGTCCTCGGCGGCGACCCGGCCACTCTCCCCGACCGCCTGATCGACGCGGTGACGAACCTGTGGGAGGACGCGGACTTCGTACAGCTCACCACCCGGGGCGAGGAGGCCGCCGAGAAATTCAACAAGTCGGGCCAGCAGCTCGCGTTCCAGGTATTCACGAATCACCTCGGCGGCCTCCTCGCCCCG
>NZ_LIQZ01000382.1 GCF_001418655.1 Streptomyces phaeochromogenes
TTGGTGTTGGGTGCGGGTCTGTTTTGGGTGGGTGCGCGGTTCCTCGCGCCCCTTAAAGGCAAAAGCCAGGGGCGCAGGTCCGTTTTTTAGGGGCGCGAGGAACCGCGCACCCAGCCCTTGCCCGCCCGTAGGTGAAATCAGGCCTCGGCCAGCGCCGTACGCAGTGCCGAAAGGGAGGACTGGACGGCGTCCAAGGTCGCCGCGGGGCCGTAGTGGTTGACCCGGATCATCTCCTTGGCCAGGGCGCCGCCCCCCGCGGCCAACGGTAGCGAGGGGTCGGCGGCCAGCGCCCTGGCCACCAACTCGGCGGCGTCCACCCCCTCCGGGGTTCGGAGCGTCGTGGCGACCGGAGCCGCCGCGGAGGCCTCGTACACGTAGGGCTCGAACCCGGTGCCCAGCGCGAGCACTCCCTCGCGGGTCGCGGCGGCAGCCGCCGCGTGGCGGGACATCACCGTGTCGAGCCCCTCCTCCTCGATACGGACCACGCACGCCTCCAGCGCGAGCATCTCCAACTGGGCCGGCGCATGCAGGAGTGCCCGGCGACCGCCGTCGATCCAGCGCTCCTTCCAGTCCAGGAGGGAGAGGTAGGAGCGGCGCGGAGCGTGCGGGTTGGCGGCCATGCGGGCCCAGGCGCGCGAGCTCACCGAGACCGCGGAGACCCCGGCCGGCCCGCCCATCGCCTTCTGGGCGCCGATCACGCACAGGTCCACGCCCCACGCGTCCGGCAGCACCGGCTCCGCGCCGATCGACGCCACCGCGTCCAGGTAGAACAGGGCACCGTGCGCCCGTACGACCTCGCCGATCTCCGCGACCGGGTTGGTGTTGCCGGTGGCCGCCTCCGCGTGGACGAGGGAGACGAAGTCGATCTCGGGGTGCTCGGCGAAGGCCTCCCGGATCTGTGCCGCCGTGACCGCCGTGTGGAAGGGGACGGCCAGGTCGTACACCGTCGCGCCGCAGTCCCTCAGCCAGTCGCCGAACGTCTGCCCGTACGGGCCGGTGATCACGTTGAGAGCCGTCGTGCCGGGGCCCGCGGCGCCACGGATGGCTCCCTCCAGCGGCAGCAGCGCCTCGCCCTGGGTGATCAGGACGTCCTGCTCGGTGGAGAGCAGTCGCGCCACGCGGTCCTCGATCGACGCGAAGTGCGCGGCGCTCAGCGGCGCCAGGTCCAGGAGGGGATGCGTCACAGCAGTGCTCTCTTCGTTCACGGATGGCGCTCACGGGGTAGACGCACACGAGCGTAACGGGCGGGTCCCCGCCCGCCCCACCGACGACTTCTGAGGCCGGACGGCTCAACGGCCATGGGATTGGTTTGAGAGCCTCAAACCTTTCCTTATAATCAGAAGCCACAGTTCCCCCACAGGAGGTCAACCCCCGTGAAGATGGTCCTCGGGCGCCGGTCCCGCATCCTGGCCGCCACCACCGCGACGGCCGGGCTGCTGCTCGTCGCCGGCTGTTCTTCGGACGACGACGGGGGCAAGAAGACCACCGCGAACGGGGTCGAGCTGGTGAAGGGCGGACAGCTCACCACCTGCACGCACCTGCCGTACCCGCCGTTCCAGTCGGAGATCGACGGCAAGGTGCAGGGCTTCGACGTCTCGATCATCGACCTGGTCGCCAAGGACCTGGGCGTGAAGCAGGTGATCCTCGACCAGCCCTTCGAGAACTTCAAGACCGGCGGGTCCCTCAACGCCGGCCAGTGCGACCTCGCCGCGGCCGGCATGACGATCACCGACGAGCGCAAGAAGAACGTCGACTTCTCCGACCCGTACTTCGAGGCCACCCAGGCCGTCCTCGCCGACAAGAAGAGCGGCATCTCCTCCCTCGCCGACCTCAAGGGCAAGAAGGTCGGCGCCCAGGCGCAGACCACCGGCGAGGAGTTCGCGAAGAGCAAGGGCCTGAACCCGGTCTCCTTCGAGTCCTCCGACGCGCTCCTCAACGGCCTGCGCACCGGCCAGGTCAAGGCCGTCGTCATCGACTACCCGGTCGTCCAGGGCTGGCTGAAGGACAAGGCCAACGCGGACGCCTTCGAGGTCGCCGACAACATCAACACCGGTGAGGAGTACGGCGTCACCGTGAAGAAGGGCAACACCAAGCTCGTCGACGCCATCAACAAGGCGCTGGCGGACGCGAAGTCGGACGGCACGTACAAGAAGCTGTACGAGAAGTGGATCGGCCCGTACGACGAGGACGCCGCCTCCGCTTCCCCGTCCGCCTCATGAGTGGGACGGACACCAAGCTCCAGCCACGCAGAAGCGGTCTGACCAGACGTCAGAAGCGGGCCGTGTCGCGGGGCGTTCAGTACGCGGTGTTCGTCGCCGCCCTGATCGCCCTCGGCGTCACGGCCGACTGGGAGCAGTTGCAGAACCAGTTCGCCCAGGTCGACCTGGCCGAGCGGATGTTCCCGGACATCATCACGCTGGCGCTGAAGAACACCGTCCTCTACACGGTGTCCGGCTTCGTCTTCGGCCTCGCTCTCGGTGTGGTCGTCGCCCTGATGCGGCTCTCCTCCGTGGGGCCGTACCGTTGGCTGGCCGGTATCTACATCGAGATCTTCCGCGGGCTGCCCGCCCTGCTGATCTTCATCTTCGTGGGCGTCGCAGTGCCGTTGGCGTTCCCCGGCACGGAGATCCCCGGCGGCACGTACGGAAAGGTCGCGCTCGCGCTCGGCCTCGTCGCCGCCGCGTACATGGCGGAGACGATCCGCGCGGGCATCCAGGCCGTGCCCAAGGGGCAGATGGAGGCGGCCCGTTCGCTGGGCTTCTCGCATGCCCGGGCCATGGTCTCGATCGTCATTCCGCAGGCGTTCCGGATCGTGATCCCGCCGCTAACCAACGAGTTGGTGCTGCTCTTCAAGGACTCCTCGCTGGTGCTGTTCCTCGGGGTCACCCTGGAGGAGCGCGAACTCTCCAAGTTCGGCCGCGACCTGGCCAGCGAGACCGCCAACTCGACACCCATCCTGGTGGCGGGTCTGTGCTACCTGCTGGTCACGATCCCGCTCGGTTTCGTCGTACGCCGCCTTGAGGCGAAGGCCGGGGAGGCCACCAAGTGAGCACTACGAGCAGTCCGGACCTCACGAAGGACACGAGCGGTACGCCGGAGATCCAGGTCCGCGGCCTGCACAAGTCGTTCGGCGACAACGAGGTGCTGCGCGGCATCGACCTGGAGGTCGGCTCCGGCGAGGTCGTCTGTGTCATCGGTCCCTCCGGCTCCGGCAAGTCCACGCTCCTGCGCTGCGTGAACCTCCTCGAAGAGCCCACCAAGGGCCAGGTCTTCGTCGGCGGCACCGAAGTGACCCACCCGGACGTGGACATCGACGCCGTACGCCGCCGGATCGGCATGGTCTTCCAGCAGTTCAACCTCTTCCCGCACCTGACGGTGACCGAGAACCTCACGCTGCCGCAGCGCCGGGTGCTCGGCCGCGACAAGGAGGCGGCCTCGAAGGTCGCCGCCGAGAACCTCCGGCGGGTCGGCCTCTCCGAGAAGGCGGACGCGTACCCCGCCTCCCTCTCCGGCGGCCAGCAGCAGCGCGTCGCCATCGCCCGCGCGCTCGCCATGGGCCCCCAGGTGATGCTCTTCGACGAGCCCACCTCCGCCCTCGACCCGGAACTAGTCGGCGACGTCCTCGCCGTCATGCGCATGCTCGCCGACGAGGGCATGACCATGATGGTCGTCACCCACGAGATGACCTTCGCCCGCGAGGTGGCCGACCGAGTCGTCTTCATGGACGCCGGCGTGATCGTCGAGGACGGCACCCCGGCCCAGGTGATCGGCAACCCGACCCACGAGCGGACCCGCCACTTCCTGTCCCGCCTGCTGGACCCGGCGATGGCGGACGTGGAGGAGGACAGCGCCCCGTAGGGGCGCGGGGCCGTATCGATTTGCGGCTCCGCCGCGTGGGCGCGACCAGCCAAGAACCACCCGCAGCCGCCGAACTAAAGTGCACCCATGAGCGATCAGGCGGCGGTACTGCACGTAAAGGGCCGTGTACTCGTCGGCCCCGACGACATCCGGGACGAGCTCTGGATCGTCGGCGGCAGAATCACCTACGAGCGCCCACAAGGCGCCCGTGACATCCGCACAGTGAACGGCTGGGCCCTACCAGGCCTCGTGGACGCCCACTGCCACGTGGGCCTGGGCCCCAGCGGCCCCGTCGCAGACGACATCGCGGAGAAGCAGGCACTGACCGACCGCGAGGCCGGCACCCTGCTCATCCGCGATGCGGGCTCCCCCTCCGACACCCGCTGGATCGACGACCGCGCGGACCTCCCGAAGATCATCAGGGCGGGCCGTCACATCGCCCGCACCCGCCGCTACATCCGCGGCTTCGCCCACGAGATCGAGCCGGACGACCTCGTCGCGTACGTGGCCCAGGAGGCCCGCCGGGGCGACGGCTGGGTGAAACTCGTGGGGGACTGGCTCAACCGCGAAACGGGCGACCTGGGCGCCTGCTGGCCCCGCGCCGAGGTCGAGGCCGCGATCACCGAGGCCCACCGGCTGGGCGCCCGGGTCACCGCGCACTGCTTCGCCGAGGACTCCCTGCGGGACCTGGTGGAGGCGGGCATCGACTGCATCGAGCACGCCACCGGCCTGACCGAGGACACCATCCCGCTCTTCGCCGAACGCGGCGTCGCCATCGTCCCGACCCTCGTCAACATCGCCACCTTCCCGCAGCTCGCGGCTGGCGGCGAGGCCAAGTTCCCCCGGTGGTCGGCGCACATGCGGCGGCTGCACGAGCGTCGCTACGACACCGTGCGCGCCGCGTACGACGCCGGTGTCCCCGTGTTCGTCGGCACCGACGCGGGCGGCACGCTCGCGCACGGCCTGGTGGCGGGCGAGGTCGCCGAGCTGGTGACCGCCGGAATCCCGCCTGTCGAGGCGCTGTCGGCGACGGCGTGGGGCGCCCGGGCCTGGCTGGGACGGCCCGGCCTGGACGAGGGAGCACCGGCCGACCTCGTCGTGTACGAGGGAGACCCGCGGGCGGACGTACGGGTACTGGCGGCGCCCCGACGAGTGGTGCTGAACGGCAAGGTCGTCGGCTAGGACCTGCGTTGACAGAACGTAACCACCCGCCGGGCTCGCTCGTTCTGCATTTCCGCGCATGCTCCGGCGCGTCAACCGGCGCGTTCGAGCCGGTTCGGGCATCCGGGTGGAGATGGGGAACGCACGTGCCGGGAGATTCGAAGAAGCGCACGGAAACTCCACGTATGAGTGAACTCCCGTCAGCTTGCTGACTGTTCACTCTCCGTGCGTAAGGATTCCCGCATCGACGCCGTCGGTGCTGCTCCCCGCAGGTCCCCGTGAGTGGAGCGTCCGGCGGCGTCGCGTCTCCAGTTCTGTCTCCCGTGGGGGTCCCACCACCTTGAACAGCAACGCTTTCCGCATGCCCGCAGGTATGCCCGTACGTCTGCCTGCACGCATGCCCGTACGCAGGTTCGCCGCCACCGCGGCGGCCACCGTCCTGGCCGCGGGTCCCGCGGCCCTGGCCGGCGCGGGCCCGGCCCACGCGACCGAGGACCACGGCCGCGCCAGTGCCGTGGTCCTGCGCACCGGGCTCGACGTCTCCCTGCTCAACAAGTCCGTGAACGTCCCGCTCACGGTCTCGCTCAACGACGTACAGGCCCCGCGCAGCGCCGAAAAGACCGCGCTCACCGCCAAGTTGGACGGAGTCGACGGCGGGCAGCCGTTCACCGTGCTGGGCGCGGAGGTGGCCCGGTCGAGCGCGAAGGTCTCCGCGAAGAAGGCCGAGGGCTCGGTGCACCTCGCCCATGCCAAGGTGCATGTGCCGGGG
This sequence comes from Streptomyces phaeochromogenes, assembly GCF_001418655.1. Classification (GTDB taxonomy): domain Bacteria; phylum Actinomycetota; class Actinomycetes; order Streptomycetales; family Streptomycetaceae; genus Streptomyces; species Streptomyces phaeochromogenes. The sequence continues at coordinate 5,789 of NZ_LIQZ01000382.1, forward strand.
CTGCCCCTGCTGTCCCTCATCGAGATCGAGCAGGTCAGCGCGAAGGCGGTCTGCGTGGCGGGCGAGAAGCCGGTCGCCACCGCCAATCCGCTGGGCGCCGTGACGGTCCTCGGCAAGAAGACCACGGTGACCGCCGGTGGTCCGACCGAGGTGAAGGTGCCCGGCGTCGGCGAGGTGCGCCTCGACCTGGCGTCGACCCGCACCACCTCGCGTACGGCCGCCGCCACCGCGCTCCAACTCAAGCTCTCCATCAACCCGTTGAAGTTGAACGTCGCCGAGGTCGAGGGCACGGTCACCCTCGCCGAGGCCACCTGCGAGGCACCGGCCGCACCCGCGTCCGCCGACCCCGTCGAGCCGGCTACCGAGGTGAAGCCGCAGGGCGCGCCCGCCGAGGAGGCCAACCTCGCCGAGACCGGCGGCAGTTCGGCGACACCGTACGTCGCCGCGGGCGCGGTCGCCCTGCTGGCGGCGGGCGGCGGAGCCGTCGTACTGGCCCGCCGCAAGAGGGGCTGAGCGCGCGCCTCCGGCGGAGGGGCGCGTGAACTCCCCGGCGGTAGAGGGGAGTTCGCGCGCCCGGCGCTCGCACGGGCGATTGTTCCCACCGTGCCGGCGTCCGTGGCCCACCGCGCCTGGATCCGTCGGCGCCGCGCCTGCATCTGTCTGCGCACCGCGCCGGCATCCGGCGGCGCCACACGGGGCCCGGTGACGCATCGCCCCGGCGAACTCCGGGCCGCCGGGCGATGTGCTACCCGCGCCGGCTCAGCACTCCCGCCCGGCGGGTGTCCGCGTCAGCGGTCCCGCAGGCTCAGGGCCTGGTCCAGTGCCTGGAGGAAGCGGTTGACCGTCGCGCGGTCGCGCACCGCCAGGCGCAGCCAGGTGTCGTCGAGCCCCGGGAAGGTGTCGCCGCGCCGCACGGCGAAGCCCAGCCGACGCAGCCGGGCACGGACGGCCGCCGCCCCGGGGAGCCCGATGAGGACGAAGGGACCCTCGGCGGGCTCCGCGACCCGCACGCCGTCGGAGGCGAACTCCCTCAGTCCGGCGACCAGATGGGCCCGGTCTATCGCGACGCGACGGGCCGCGTGCTCCTGTTCCGCCAGCGCCCGCGGAGTCATACATGCCTCGGCGGCGGCGAGCGCGGGCGTGGACACCGGCCAGAGCGGCTGGGCCCGTTCGAGCTCGGCGATCGTCTCGGGCGAGGCCAGGACGTACCCGATGCGCAGCCCCGCGAGGCCCCACGTCTTGGTGAGGCTGCGCAGCACCACCAGACCCGGCACGTCCGTACGCCCCGCGAGGGCCTCCCGCTCGTCCGGAACCGCGTCCATGAACGCCTCGTCGACCACCAACGTCCGCCCGGGACGGGCGAGTTCGGCGATCAGGGCGGCCGGATGGAGGACGGACGTCGGGTTGGTCGGGTTGCCGATCACGACCAGGTCCGCGTCCTCGGGGACGGCCGACGGGTCGAGCCGGAAGCCGTTCCCGGCCCGCAGGAGCACCCGGTCCACGGTGTGCCCCGCGTCCCGCAGCGCCGCCTCCGGCTCCGTGAACTGCGGGTGCACGACGATGGGTTGACGCACCTTCAGGGCGCGCGCCAGCAGTACGAAGGCCTCGGCGGCGCCCGCCGTGAGCAGCACCCGCTCCACGGGCAGCCCGTGCCGGGCGGCCACCGCAGCCCGCGCGGCACGCCCGTCCGGGTAGGCGGCCAGCCCGGACAGCGACTCGGCGACCCGCTCGCGCAGCCAGGCCGGCGGAGTGTCCGCGCGGACGTTCACCGCGAGGTCGACGAGCGCCGAACCGTCGTCGCGCACCTCGGCGTCGCCGTGGTGCCGGAGGTCGTGCGCGTCACCGTGTCCGCCGGAGCCCTGTCCGCCGGTGGCCCGGGCGCCGACGCCCTGTCCACCGTCGCCGGGGCCGTGGCGTCCGCCCGGACCGTCTCTGTCGTCCCTGTCAGTGTGCATGGGAGGGTGCGTGGCCGTCGTGGTGGTGATGCCCGTGGTGGTGGTGATCGTCGTCGTCCGGGTGGAAGTGCGGCTGCTGGGGGAGCCCCACCTTGTCCTCGAACCCGGGCAGCGCGATGCGGTAGACGCACGAGTCGCAGTTCATCCGCAGATCACCCTCGACCGCCTCCCGGTAGCGCTCCATGACCAGGTCGAGCAGCTCCGGCTCCGGCCCGATGACATCGGCGGAGACAACGTCGACCTCCGGATGCGCGGCGGCCCACCCCTCGGTCTGCTGCCGCACCCGGTCCGGGAGGATACCCGTGAACAGGAAGTAGGGAAGCACCACGATCCGGCGCGCGCCCAGCTTCACGCAGCGGTCCAGGCCAGACGGCACGTCCGGCGCGGCCAGCGACACGAACGCCGTCTCCACGCCCGCGTAACCCCGCCCCTCCCACAACAGCCGCGCCGCCTTGAGCACTTCGGCGTTGGCGTCCGGGTCGGTCGAGCCGCGCCCGACGAGCAGGACGGTCACCTCGGCACGGTCCGCGGGGGTCCGCGCCGAACCGCCGAGCGCCTCGTCGAGCCGCCGCTCCAGCACCGCGAGCAACGCCGGGTGCGGGCCCAGCGGACGCCCGTACGTGTACGAGATCCCGGGGTGCCGTTCCTTCTCGCGGGTCAGCGCGGCCGGGATGTCGCCCTTGGCGTGCCCGGCGGACACCAGCATCAGCGGGACGGCCGCGAACCGGCGCACGCCCTGCTCGACCAGTTCGGTCACGGCGTCGCCGAGCGGCGGCGGGGACAGCTCGATGAAGCCGCCCGCGACGGGCAGCCCGGGGTTGCGGCGGCCCAGTTCCCGTACGAAGTCGCGGAAGGCCTCGGCACCCGCGTCGTCCCGGGTGCCGTGTCCGGCGATGAGCAGGGCGGGGGCGGGGGTGGTCACGATTTCTCCTTGGACTTGGACGGGGAACCGGCCCGGGACTCGGCCT
>NZ_LIQZ01000383.1 GCF_001418655.1 Streptomyces phaeochromogenes
CCTGGGCGTACGCCCAGGTCGTGGAGGCCGGCCGCGGTCCGCTCCGCGCCCGCGCGCAGCTCCTCGAAGGTGAGGGTGCGGTCGTCCTGGAGGAGGACGGGGCGGTCGGGGGTGAGCGCGGCGCGGCGCTCGACGAGTTCCCAGAAGGTGCGGGAGGCGCCCAGTGCGTGTGCGGTGTCCGTCGTCATGGCCCGTACTCCTCACAGCTGACGGGTAGTCAGATTGGCTGGAGAGCGTAGGGCTCGGTGCCTTGTCGGTCCAGGGGTGCGGGGCTAGCCTTCTAGGGGACCTTTAACTGACGGTCCGTCAGATACCCGCAGTTGGCCCGGCGGAGGGGACTCATGACCGAACTGCCCCGCATCATCAGCGTCGACGACCATGTGATCGAGCCCGCGAACCTCTTCGAGACCTGGCTGCCGAAGAAGTACCAGGACCGCGGCCCCAAACCGCTGACGGCCGGGATCGGCGAACTCGCCTACGTGGCGGGCAAGTACCAGATCACGATGGACCCGGACGGGCCGCCGACCGACTGGTGGATCTACGAGGACCTGAAGTTCCCGTACAAGCGCAACATCGCCGCCGTCGGCTTCGACCGGGATGAGATGACGCTCGAAGGCATCACGCGCGAGGAGATGCGGCCCGGCTGCTGGGATCCCGTCGAGCGGCTCAAGGACATGGACGCCAACCACGTCGAGGGTTCGCTGTGCTTCCCGACCTTCCCGCGGTTCTGCGGGCAGACCTTCGCCGAGGCGCACGACAAGGAGGTCGCGCTGGCCTGCGTGCGCGCGTACAACGACTTCATGGTCGAGGAGTGGTGCGGAGGCAGTGGGGGGCGGCTGATCCCGCTGTGCATCATCCCGCTCTGGGACATCGACCTCGCGGTCGCCGAGATCCGGCACAACGCCGCCCGGGGCGTGCGGGCCGTGACCTTCTCCGAGATCCCGACCCATCTGGGGCTGCCGTCCATCCACTCCGGCTACTGGGATCCGTTCTTCGCCGTCTGCCAGGAGACCGGCACCGTCGTCAACATGCATATCGGCAGCAGCAGCCAGATGCCCGCCGCCTCGCCCGACGCGCCTCCCGCCGTCCAGGCCTCGCTCAGCTTCAACAACGCGATGGCCTCGATGATGGACTTCCTGTTCAGCGGGGTGCTGGTGAAGTTCCCGCAGCTCAAACTTGCCTACTCCGAAGGGCAGATGGGCTGGATCCCGTACGCACTGGAGCGCGCCGACGACGTGTGGGAGGAGCACCGGGCCTGGGGCGGGGTCAGGGATCTGATCCCCGAGCCGCCCTCCACCTACTACTACCGGCAGATCTTCTGCTGCTTCTTCCGCGACAAGCACGGCGTCGCCTCGCTGGACGTGGTCGGCCGGGACAACGCGACCTTCGAGACCGACTACCCGCACGTCGACTCGACCTTCCCGCACACCAAGGAGGTCGCCCTCGACCATGTGAAGGGCCTCGACGACGAGACGATCTACAAGCTGATGCGCGGCAACGCCATCCGCATGCTGGGCCTGGACCTCGACAAGTAATGGACCTCTCCTACACGCCCGAGGAGGAGGAGTTCCGGGCCCGGCTGCGGGAGTGGCTCGCCAAGGTGCTCCCGGGGCTGCCCCCGAAACCCTCGCCCGACGACTGGCCCGGCAGACGCGCGTACGACCTCGGCTGGCAGCGCATGCTGTACGACGCCGGGTACGCGGGGCTCCACTGGCCCGCCGACGCCGGGGGGCGCGGGGCCACACCCACCCAGCACCTGATCTTCCTGGAGGAGACGGAGAAGGCGGGCGCGCCCTACGTAGGGGCCAATTTCGTCGGGCTGCTGCACGCCGGGCCCACGATCGCGGCCGAGGGGAGCGCCGGGCAGCGGGCGCGCTGGCTGCCGCCCGTGCTGCGCGGCGAGGAGGTGTGGTGCCAGGGGTTCAGCGAGCCGGACGCCGGCTCGGACCTCGCGGCACTGCGCACGCGCGCGCGGCGGGACGGCGACGACTACGTGGTGAACGGCTCCAAGATCTGGACCTCCCACGCGGAAGTCGCCGACTGGTGCGAGCTGTTGGTGCGGACGGATGCGAAGGCGCCCAAGCACCGCGGGATTTCGTGGCTCGCCATGCCGATGGACGCGCCGGGGATCACGGTCCGTCCGCTGCGTACGCTCGCGGGTTCGACCGAGTTCGCCGAGATGTTCCTCGACGATGTGCGGGTGTCGGTCGCCAATCGGGTCGGTGAGGAGAACGACGGCTGGCGCGTGACCATGGTGACGCTGTCGTTCGAGCGCGGGACGGCCTTCGTGGGCGAGGTGGTGGCGTGTCGGCGCGTCCTCGGCGAACTCGCGCGCGAGGCGCGGAAGAACGGCCGCTGGGACGACGCGGTGCTGCGCCGCCGGCTCGGTCGGCTGAATGCCGAGTTCCGTGCGCTGTGGCGGCTCACGCAGTGGAACGTCAGCGAGTCGGAGCGGTCGGGCGGAGTGCCGGGCGTCGGGGGTTCGGTTTTCAAACTGAGGTACTCGCGCGCGCGGCAGGACCTGTACGACGCGGCGGCCGACGTGCTCGGTCCCGAGGCGCTCGATCTCGACAGCCGGTGGACGCTGGACCGGCTGTCGTCCCTCTCGTACACCATCGCGGCCGGTACCTCGCAGATCCAGCGGAACATCGTGGCCGAACGGATCCTGGGCCTCCCGAAGGGGCGATGACCGTATGGATTTCCAACTCACTGATGATCAACGGGCGTTGCGGGCGGGCGTGCGTGAACTGCTGGACCGGCGCTTCGGGCGGGAGCGGTTGCGGGCCGCCGTGGACGCGCCGGAGCTCGACCGTGCGCTCTGGCGGGAGTTGGGTGAGGCGGGCTTCTTCGCGCTGCGGCTGCCCGAGGCGGAGGGCGGGGTCGGACTGGGACTCCCGGAGGCGGTGCTGGCCTTCGAGGAGGCCGGCCGGGCCCTGCTGACCGGACCGCTCGTGGCCACGCACCTCGCGGCCGGCGAAGTATCCGGGGCGGCCACCGGGGAGACCGTCGTGGCGGCCGTCGACGGCACGCTCGTCGAGTGGCTGGACGAGGCCGACGTCGTACGCGGCGATGTGACGGGAGCCGTCGCGATGCGCTCGGCGGACCCGCTCACTCCGCTGCACCGGGTGCCCCGGGCCGCGCCGCCCGATCCGGTGGCCGCGCTGCTGATCGCCGCCGAGCAGTTGGGCTCCGCCTCCCGCACCTGCGAACTGGCCGTGCAACACGCCCGGACCCGTGAGCAGTTCGGGCAGCCGATCGGGGCCTTCCAGGCGGTGAAACACCTGTGCTCCGAGATGCTGGTGCGGGTGGAGGTGGCGCGTGGTGCGGTCTACGCGGCTGCCGTCACGGCCGATCCGCTCGACATCGCGGCGGCCGGACTGCTGGCCGACGAGGCCGCCGAGCACGGCGCCCGCGACTGCCTCCAGGTGCACGGAGGCATGGGCTTCACATGGGAGTCCGACGTGCACCTTCACCTCAAACGTGCCTGGCTGCGGGCCCGTCGTGGGCAGAGTGCGGCCGAGGCCGAGGAGACGCTCGCGGAGGAGCTGGCGGCCGTCGCGCCCGGGCCCCGGACGTGAACTGTGCACGATCATTGCCGTCGATCGTGGCATGACGGAACGGGCTCGAACGGACGGATGTCACTGAACGTGGCATACCGGAATTACCGAGCGTTGATATCGGGTTGTGTCCTATGCGTGACTCGTCACGGCCTGGAGTCGGAGCTGTGCTCCGGTACCTTGTGTGGGATGCGAGTGGTTGTGAGGCCGGGTCATCACGGTGTTGCCCCTGAGGCGGCTCCGGATCCGGCGATGCGCACCGCTCGCGAGGCAGGAAGCAGGACCGTTCCTGCCTGTTCGACTCCCCGTGACGAGCGTCGCACAGTATGCCGCACGCGTACTCCTTCGCGCTGGAATATGCCCGAAGCGCTTGTTGGGGTGACTGTACGTCAACCATGCTGTCTCCTAAGGGAATCACGTTCCGTGAACCCTTTTCTGACCACGATCGTGGCCCTTGCGAGGCGCGAGGCGATGTGTCCGCCGGTTCGGATGGTGTGAGCGGTGCAGGTGCTTCAAGTGCAGCTGGAGATCCGGCCCGACCCCGCAGAGGTGGGGCGGGCGCGGAGGTGGGCCCGTTCGCGGCTCGCGGGGTCCGGGATAGAGGCCGATGAGCCGCTGGCCGAGACCCTGATCCTGCTCGTCTCCGAGCTGGTCACCAACGCGGTGGTGCACACCGGCCGTCCGGCCGTGCTGCGCCTGTCGCTGCCGAGTCTCGTGACGGGCCCCACCGCCGGAGAGCGTGCCGTGGCGGAAGCCGTGGCCACCGTCCGCCTGGAGGTGCTCGACGCCAGCGCCCGCCCACCTCGCCCCCGATGCGCGGACGGCGACGAGACCAACGGCCGCGGCCTGGCCCTCGTCGACTGCCTCGCCGACCGCTGGGGCTGGAGCAGCGAGGGCGCCGGCAAGCGCATCTGGTGCGAGGTGGACCGCTGTTCGGCGACGGCGGCGGCTGCGGTGGCGTGTGATTCGGCGCCGGCCGCGGTGGCGTGCGACTCGGCTCCGGCCGCTTACGAGGACTTGGCGTTCGAGGTGGTCTGAGCGGGCCGTGCCCCTTCGGGGGTGAGCGGGTCATGTCCTTGCGGGGTCGGTTTCCGTGGTCGATCGGCCGCGTCCCGTCGGGGGCGCGGGGCGGTGACATCGGCGGCTCCGTCGCGGGGCACGACCGGCCCCCTGTGACCCGCACATGGCATCCGGACCTCCCGGCGGAGCACGGAAGCACAGGGGCCGCGCCCCACTCGTCCCATGCTGCCCGATGCGCCGTGCCGTGCTTCTGCCCGTGGCGGTACAAAGAGGGGCGTAAGCCGTGAATCCCCGAACAGGTGTTGACGATTCGTGTCCGTTTGATCACGCTTGTGGTCAGCGATTCGCCGTGAGGGGACGGCGAGGGTTCCGGTGACGGGAGCCCTTGGCGAGCGTGGGTCGCGATCGGCGTCGGCTCCTCCAGGGTCGGGAGCAGGGCGGGTACGCCGGAGCCGGATGGCGGCGCGCGGTGTCGTGCTCGGGGTGAGGTGGGGTCCCTCCCGCCCGGGCGTGGCCGAGTGTGGGGGAGGCGCGCCGCCAGCCGACCCATGGCCTGCGGGGTCGGCAGGGTGTCTCAGAGAATCGCGACGGGTGCCACCGGGGTTCCCGTGGCGCCGACGAACGGTTCGGGCATCGCCGACAGCAGGAACGTATGGCGGCCAAGTTCTCCACAGGCTGTGGACAACTCTTCGAGATTCCAGTTCTGGCCCTGGAGCATGCCCATTTCGACCAGGTCGAGGGCGTGCACAGGAAGCCACAAGTCCTCTATTTCCGGAGGAAATATCTCAAAGGTGAGGGTGTCGTTCGCGACGGCGGCCACATCGCGTGCGTGGAACCACTCCGGGGTGCGGACGGACAGGCCGGGCGACGGGAACGCGTACGCGTGCTTGTCGCCCGCCAGATAGACCTGGATCTGACCGGTGCGTACGAGGACGATGTCGCCCGCGCGGACCTTCGTTCCGGCCAACTCCTCGGCCGCCTCCAGGTCTTCCGGGGTCACCGCGTGGCCGCCGTCGAGGCGGTCCTTGCCGAGCGCGCGGGCCACGTCCAGGAGGATGCCGCGCGAGACGATGTGGCGGGGCTTGTCGATACCGCTGAACTCGGCGCCGCCGTGGGCCGTGACGGTGGTCGCGGGGCGGCCGTTGTAGATCTTTCCCGAGTGCGAGACGTGGGTGAGCGCGTCCCAGTGGGTGGCCGCCTGGAGGCCCATGGTCACGGCGTCGTCGCTGCACGCGACCGTGCCGGGTCCGAACAGCTCCTGGTTGATCTGCACCATCGCGTGCAGCGGGTTGACCCGGCCCGGGATCATCCCGGTCTGCACGCCGTCCTCCTTCAGCGGGAGGGCGAGTGGGACGCGGCGGCCGGTGCGGACTGTCGCGGCGGCCTCCCGCACCACCTCGTCGGTGATCAGGTTGAGCGTGCCGATCTCGTCGTCGGACCCCCAACGCCCCCAGTTGTTCACGCGCTTGGCGATCTCGTGGAACTCGGCCGGCATCGACATGAGTGCTCCCCGGGGCTTGTCTCCAGGTATCTGACGGGTCGTAGAATCTGAGTCGAATCTAACGGACCGTCAGAAACTGCGGGAAGGGGCCGGGGCGTGGGGAACTTCTTGGCAGGCAAGGTCGTCGCCGTGACCGGGGCGGGCCGGGGCATCGGGCGCGCGGTGGCGCTGGCCGCCGCGGCCGAGGGCGCACGGGTCGTCGTCAACGACTACGGGGTGTCCATCGAGGGCGCGGAGCCGACCAGCGAGATAGCCGAGGCCGTGGTCAAGGAGATCGAGGCGGCCGGCGGCGACGCGATCGCCGTCGCCGACGACATCTCGACGATGGCGGGCGGCCAGCGGGTCGTCGACACGGCACTGGAGACGTACGGGCGCATCGACGGAGTCGTGTGCGTGGCCGGGATCCTCCGCGAGCGGATGCTCTTCAACATGTCCGAGGAGGAGTGGGATCCGGTCCTCGCCACGCACCTGAAGGGCACGTTCACCGTTTTCCGGGCCGCGTCCGCCATCATGCGGCGGCAGGGTTCCGGGACACTCATCGGGTTCACCAGCGGCAACCACCAGGGGTCCGTCTCCCAGGCCAACTACAGCGCGGCGAAGGGCGGGATCATCTCGCTCGTGCGGAGCGCGGCGCTGGGGCTCCACAAGTACGGGGTGACGGCGAACGCCGTCGCACCCGTCGCGCGTACGCGTATGTCCGCGAACGTGCCCATGGAGTTGAAGGAGATCGGCGAACCCGAGGACGTGGCCGCGCTCGTGGTGTACCTGCTGTCCGAGCGGGCGCGGGAGGAGCGGATCACCGGGCAGGTCTACACGATCGCGGGGCCGAAGATCGCGGTGTGGGCTCAGCCGAGGGAACTCCGTTCGGGGTACGCGGAGGGGGCCTGGACGCCGGAGCGGATTGCGGACTTTTTGCCGGGGACTGTGGGGGTGGATCCGATGCCGTTGCTTGCGCAGGTGGAGGAGATGGCGCGGGCGGCTCGTTCCGCGAAGAAGGCGCCGTAGGGGCTGGGGTGGGTGGTGGGTGCGGGTTGGCTGTCGCTGGTCGCACAGTTCCTCGCGCCCCTAAAAGATTGCGCAGTTCCCCGCGCCCCTTAACGGGGCGCTGTGGTGGGCGGAGGAGACGTGGAATTCGGGGTCACCGCGGAGGATGAGGCGTTTCGCGCTGAGGTGCGGGGGTGGCTGGGGGAGCGCGTTTCGGGTGCCTTGGAC
>NZ_LIQZ01000384.1 GCF_001418655.1 Streptomyces phaeochromogenes
GGCGGACTAGGAAGGGAGCGGGGGGGGGGGAGGGGGCGGGCGAACCTGCCCCGGCGGAGTCGGAGTCGGAGTCGGAGTCGGCAGCGGTCGGCCGGGCCGAGGGTGCCGCGTCCTGGCCGGACTTGCCCGAAGCCGTCTCGTCCTCGGCGGACTCACCCGAAGCCGCATCGGCGGACGCGGCCTCCCCCTCGGCGCCGGCCCCGTCCGAAGTAGGTGTCGCGGCCGGACGCGGCCGCACCCAGCTGCCGACCTCCGGCTGCTCTCCGAAGTCGTATCCGAGTTTCCTGAGGTTGTCGACGAGGACCTTCACATCGCGCCCGACCGTGCCCTCGTCCCGCAGGGTGCGGTACAGCGGGGTCGATCCGTAGAGCAGCGGTACCGGGTTGTCGTTCACCCGGAACAGCTGCCCGCCCCTGGTGACCTCCGCCCCGATCCGCGGCAGCCAGGTGACCAGGCCATCCTTGCCGCTCCGCACCACCCGGCTCCGGCCGTGACCGAGGGTTCCGCCGAGTGTCAGGGTGTCGGACAGATCGGCGCGCTCCACCACCGCGGTCGTCACGTGCACTCTCTCGTCGGCGGAGGCCCGCGACTCCTGTCCGTGCCGACCGGTCCAGACAACCGCTCCGGCTGTGATGGCGAGTACCACCGAGGCTCCGCTCACCGTCAGCAGGAGGCGCCGCCGGGGGCGGGGAGAGGCCTCATTTCTTCGCACTGAGCGCTTCCTCCTGGCAGTTCGCCTCGATCTGGTCGGCCTGCGACGAACCCGGAGCCACCGGGCCCGGCTCGTCGGCCCAGGTCCATCCGGCGGCGTCGGGGAGAGTGTCCACCTTCAGCCCCTTGTCGTTCATGCAGCGCACCCAGGAGCGGAGGCCGTCCGCGTAATCAGGGTCGTTCGGGTTCAGCTGAGGGGGCGTGATGGGTTGCTTCGCCTTGCATGCCTTGTACTCCTTCGGGTACTTGTCCGCGCCGGCCGCCGGGAGCACCATCCCCGGGATTCCCTTGTCGGCCGTGGGCACTCCCTGACTCTTCAGACAGACGCCCCAGGCCGTCTGGATCCGCTTCTTCTCGTCCTCGCTCATGTCCGTCCGCAGCGGGACGCCCTCCTCCGTGCCGGAGCTCGCCGAGGCGCTCGCACCGTCCTTCGCGGCCGGGCTCGTCACCGAGGCCACCTGGTCGTCCTTGGCCGTGTCGTCCGAACCACCGACGGGTGATCCGCCGCAGGCGGACAGCGCGGCCAGGCACAGGACAGCAGCCACGACCGTCCCCGTACCGGTGAAGTGAGTGGTTTTCGTCATCCCCGTACGGTCACGGAGAGATTTGAAGAACTTGTCAGGCCGGTATGAGAGAGCTGTTGGGCCCCGTAGGGTCCGCAGCATGTGCGCACATGTTCTTGTCGCGGAAGACGATCCGAAGCACGCCGAGGTCGTGCGGCGTTATCTGCGGCGGGAGGGTCATTCGGTGGTCGTCGTCCACGACGGCCACGCCGCGATCGAGGAGATCCGCCGCAACCGTCCCGATGTGCTGATCCTCGATGTGATGATGCCCCTCGTGGACGGCCTGGACGTGTGCCGTACGGTCCGACGCGAGGCCGACGACGTGGCGGTGCTGATGCTCACGGCGCGCTCCGCGGAGGAGGATCTGCTGCGCGGGCTCGACCACGGTGCCGATGACTACATGACCAAGCCATACAGCCCGCGCGAACTGATGGCCCGGATCCGGGCCCTCATCAGACGCACCCACCGGTCCGCCTCCGCCGAGGAGGAGGAGTCCGTTCTGCGGGTCGGCGGCCTGACCGTCGACCCCGTACGCCATGTGGTCGAGGCCGACGGGCGTGAAGTCGAGTGCACGCCGGGCGAGTTCGTGATCCTCCAGGCGCTGGCCGCTCACCCGGAGCGGGTGTTCAGCCGCCGTCAACTCCTCGCCAGGACCCGGGGGTTCGACCGCTACATCACGGAACGGACCGTGGACGTCCATGTGATGAACCTGCGCAGGAAGATCGAGACGGATCCGCGCGAACCGGTCCGCCTGCTGACCGTGTACGGCGTCGGCTACAAGCTCACCGACGGCAGGAAGCCGCCTGGTGGCGCCGAGACGACCGACGGCACCGAACTCACCGACGGCCGTGCCGCGCTCTGACGGAGGGGGCGCCGACGGCGGGCGGACCGATGCTGAGCGGACCGCCGACGGGCGAAGGGATCCCGGGTGGACCGACGGTGATCGGGTGCCGCCGCACCGCAGCCTCCTCGTGCGCCTGCTCGCCACGTCCGTGCTGATCGCCGTCTGCGCGATCGCCGCCACCGCGTGGCTCACCGTACGCACCACCACCGGTGCGATCCGCCAGGAGCAGGGCCGCATCCTGACCGACGACACCCATCTCTACGACACCCTGGTGGGCCGCGCGGCGACCCACCGGGACTGGTCCCAAGTGGACGGTCTGATAGGGGAGTTGGCATCGAGCACCGGACGGCGGATCGTCCTGACGACCCGGGACCGCCGGACGATCGCCGACTCTGATCCGAAGGCGCCACGGCCCGACCGGGTGTCCGCGGTCATCGACCCGTTGCACGTCGCACCGGCCGGGAGCGCGGACGCCGACCGCATCGACCCACGTGTCATCGGTCCCTACCGGCTCACCGCCGACGCCCGCGCGAAACTGCGCGCCGCCGCCGACCGGCTCCAGGCCTGTCTTCAGCGATCCGGAGCACCCGCGACCCGCATCGACCGGCCGAGCGGTCGTCCGGTGATCCGGATCGGCAACGACGACGCCGCCATCAGGTACAAGATCACCGGCGTCTGCCCGACGGCCGAGCTGGACACCCCGACGGAGCCGGAGCGGAAGGCCCTCGACCGCCTCAACGCCCTCGCGGCGAAGTGCCTGCGGGACTGGCACGAGTCGGTCGTCGGCGTCGGACTCGACTTCATCGCCATCTCCCCCGCGGTACAGGACTGCGTGGATACCGCCCGGCGCGTACAGCTCACCCCGTACGTGGCCCCGCCCGCCCTCCTGTTCATCGGTGACGCCCAGGTCCCCGCCGTGGCGTCCGTGGGACTCGACCTCTCGCCGGCCAACACCGCCCGGATCGCCGGGGTGACTGGGCTCGTCCTCGTCCTGACCGTGAGTTCGACCGTGCTGGTCGGGCGTCGACTGGTCCGACCGCTGCGTGCGTTGACCGCCGCCGCTCGCGGTCCGGGCGACCGGCACGCCCGCGTCCCCGTCACCAGCAATGACGAGATCGGCCGGCTCGCCGCGGCCTTCAACGATCTCTCCGCGCGGCGCGAGCACGCCGAGGAACAGCGCAGGGCGATGGTCAGCGACATCGCCCATGAACTGCGCAGCCCGCTCAACAACATCCGGGTGTGGCTGGAGGCCGCGGAGGACGGCATCGCCGAGCCCGACGACGACTTCACCACCTCGCTCCTGGAGGAGGCACTGCAACTGCAGCACCTCATCGACGACTTGCAGGACCTCGCCGCCGCCGACGCGGGCGTGCTACGGCTGCACCGCGAGGATGTCTTCGTACGGGACCTCCTTCACCAGGTCGCGACAGCACACCGTGCCGCGGCGGACTCGGCCGGAGTCACCCTCACCGTCCGCACGGAAGACGATCCGAAGCTGTACGCGGACCCCGTACGCATCCGCCAGGTGATCGGCAACCTGGTGTCGAACGCGGTACGCCACACGGCCGCCCGGGGCAGTGTCGAACTGCGCGCGGTCGGCGCGGAGTCCGAGGTGAGCATCGAGGTCAGGGACACCGGCCAGGGCATCGAGCCGGAGGAACTGCCGTATGTCTTCGACCGTTTCTGGCGAGCGGAGAAATCCCGCAGCCGCTCCACCGGAGGCAGCGGGCTCGGTCTGGCCATCGTCCGCCAGCTCACCCACGCCCACGACGGGACGGTCACGGTCCACAGCACTCCGGGGGCCGGCACGGTCTTCGGAGTGACGCTGCCTGTCGTACGTGCGGACAGGCAGCGGAGCTGACCTGACCTGATGCCGGACTGCGTCCACCTGAGGTGACGTGGAAGCCGGGCCCGGTCAGGAACCGGGCCCGGCTTCGGATCACGTCAGGTCACGTCACGTGGGTCAGGTCAGGCAAGAGGCTCCAGTCTGATGTTGCGGAACCGGACCTTGTTCCCGTGGTCCTGCAGTCGGATCGCTCCCGCTGCCGGTGTCTCGGCTCTGCCCGAGGCAGTGGGACCGTCGAGGGCGATGTCGTCGTGCACCTTCTCGCCGTTCCACACCACGGTCAGCCGCGCGTCGGCGGTCTTGTTCCCGCTGTCGTCGTAGCGGGCGGCACGGAAGACGATGTCGTACGTCTGCCAGGTCTCGGGCGCCTTGGCCGCGTTCACGTCGGGCGCTTTCTTCAGATAGATGGCTCCGGCTTCGTTGGTGTCCAGGGAGGTGTCACCGTAGGAGTCGAGGATCTGGAGTTCGTAGCGGTCCTGGATGAAGATTCCGCTGTTGCCACGGTCCTGTCCCGTGACATCGGGAGGCAGCAGCGGAACACGGAACTCGACGTGCAACTTGAAGTCCTGGTACGCGTCCAGGGTCCGGATGTCACCGCAGCACACCTCCATCGACTCCTCGTCGGTGAGCGGCCACTTGAGCCGTCTCCCGTCCGTGTGCTGCCACTCGGCCTGTGAGGCGGCGCTCCCGTCGAAGAGAGTGACCGGCGCGGCGTGCGGGCGAACAGTGATCAGATCGAGGTTGACGTGTCCGGTGTCGCCCGGGTCGTAGCTGTAGGAGAGGGTGTTCTTCCCGGCGCGCAGCACGACTGGTTCGGTCTGCGTGGACCATGAATCCCAGTCACCGGTGGAGGCCAGCTTCACTTGCCGCAGCTTCTTCCCGTTGGTGTACAGGGAGAGCGACTTGGTGCCCTGGAACGGGTTCGGGCCGTTGGAATAGCGCAGGTTGACGTCGTACGTGCCCGCCTTGGGGACTGTCACGTCGAAGGTGGTGGCGACCTTGCCCTCCGTGGAGTACCGGTCGACGAAGCCGCTGCCGGAGTGGCCGACATGATCGGTGTTGATTCCCGCTGAGCCCGTCAGACGCGCCTCCTCGGCCTCGTACTGGGTGGCGGGCGGCGGCTGCTTGCCGGGCATGGCATTGAGCGTGTACCAGGCCTCGGTGCTCCACAGCGCCTCACCGGACGCCGAGGTGAAGGGACGCGGGGAGCGAAGGTGGACGACCCGGCCCGACTTCAGCCCGTCCAGCCGCAGCCGCACGGTACGCCCGTCCTTCGACAGCTCGGCAGATCGTACGGGCAGCGCTTCTTCGGCGATCTTCGGGCCGCCGTAGTCGGTGGTCGGCGTGTAACGCCACTGCTCCGCCCGGTAGCGCTTGGCCAGCTCCTCGGCCGTCGTCGCGGACACCGGCTGGGTGTACGTCAGGTCGAAGCCGCCCGGTACGGCACGCATCGTCTGGATGTCGAAGGTGTTCCCGCCGTTGGGCGTGAGCTTCTGCAGGCCGAACTTGAGCTTGCCCTCCTGACCCCAGTTGCCCTCGGCGCCCAGACCACCGGCGTAGATTGATCCGTCGGGACCCAGGGTGAGGCGGTTGACCCCGGCCTCAAGTCCCTGCGTGTAGCGGAAGACCGCGCCCTGGTACTGCCCCTTCACCTTCTCCAGATACGCGCGTTGCAGTCCGCCGTAGGTCACGTCGCCGATCAGCATCTGACCCGCGAACCTGCCCTTCTTCACATACAGGGGCGTGGAGGGCGAGTTGGCGATCTCGTTCTGGGGCAGCCACAGCACCGGATTGGTCGGTGTGGCGGCATCGAACGGGCCGGACGGCTCGGTGTAGTGGTTGAAGAAGCGGTCCTGCTTGACGTGGACGAGCTTCGACGAAGGAAGCCAACCGCCTTGGTTGTCCGTGGCGAACAGCTCACCGTCAGGTCCCCAGCCGATCCCGTTCGGCGTACGAAGCCCGCCCGCGACCGGGCTGATCTTGCCGGTCTTCTTGCTGACCTTGTACGTCGTTCCGCGACCCGGGGCCGGTTGCGGAACCGTGGTCGCACCGCCGAGGTTGATGGAGACGGACAGGTTCACGTAGAAGTAGCCGTCGCGGTAGAGGAGGCCGAACGCGAACTCGTGGAAGTTCCCGCCGTACGGCCAGGTCGCGACGGTGCGGTACTCGTCGGCCACGTCATCGCGGTTCCGGTCCACGAGCCGGGTCAGCTCGTGCTTCTGCGAGACGTACAGCGAACCGTCGACGTACTTGATGCCCATGGGCTCACGCAGCCCACTGGCCACCTTCTTGAAGGTGACCTTGTCCTTGCTCGTCGGACCGGTGACGTTGTCCAGCAGATAGACCTCTCCGGCAACGTTGTCGGAGCCGCCCCAGGTACTGATCGCCAACCGTCCGTCGGGCAGCCAGTCCATACCGGTGACCTGCGGTTCGAAACCGTCGGGGCGCAGATCGGTGAGTGTCAGGTCCGGCCGTACGGAGGTGAGCGGGAGGCCGTCGCCGGGGGAGTCGCCGCTCGCCTCGCACTCCTTGCGTCCGGGCGCCGTGACCCGGACGACGTCGGCGTCCGTGGTCAGCGCTTCGCGGGGCACGACGGCGAAGTCACTCTCGCCCGGCGGCTTCCAGGCCAGTTGGAGCTGCTGCCCGCCGTCGCGCTCGAAGTGATCGATGCGCAGCGGGTGCGACCCCGCGGTGAGCGTGACCGCGCCGTCCTTCGGCTCCGCGCCGTGGAGTCCGTCGTGGTCGACCACCGTGGTGTCGTCGATGGTCAGCCGGGAGCCGTCGTCGCTGGTGAGACGGAACCCGTAGGTGCCGTCGCTGGGAACGACCAGGTAGCCGGTCACCTCTGTGACGAAGCGGTCGGAGAAGCCACCGAAGTCGTCGGCCGTGGACCAGTCCACCGTCGACTTCAACGAGTCGTGGTTGGGGGTCTGGCCGGGCTTGAGGGTGCACAGTTTGCTCAGTGGCGTCTGCACGTCGAACACGCGCAGCGTGACTCCGGGTTCCTGTGGCGGGATGTCGGACGGGGCGGCCGAGGACGAGGGGGCGGCCCAGAGGCCGCCGGCCAGGATGGCTCCGGTTGCTAGGGAGGTGACAAGTCTTCGGGCACGCAGGAACAGATGGTGGGACAACGGTCCTCCATAAGGCGGGACCGGACCGTGCCGGATTTCGTTCCGGTCTTCTGTGTCGTGACTGCGTTGCGCCGCCAACCTAGAGGTCTTTCACTTGGCATGTCCATACTTTGTCATCTCAGTGTTCAAAGTCTTTGGCGGAGACCCGCGTGACCTGAACGAACCAGCCACGATGCGGCGGTCAGGGCCATTACCCCGGGGGTAATCGACCGTGCACTCCTCACTCCAGCAGGATCGAGCACATCGGCGGGAACCCACGCCGGGATTCGACCGCAGCAGCGAGGAGAGTGCGATGTCCGTCAAGTCCACCGCGACCACGGCGAGTTCGGCCACCACCGCGAGTTCCGTGGCCGAGGCCACCCGGTCCGCCGTGCAGGAGTTCATCGCCGCCCGGGTGGCCGGGGACACGAGTCGGCTCGTCACGCTCTTCGCCGACGAGGTGGACTGGATGCTCGCCGAGAACCCCGCCGTCCCGTGGATCCGCCCGCGGTCCACCGCCGCCGAATGCGCCGCCCAGTTCCAGGAGTTGATGGAGCACACCGTGCCCGAGGACGCGCGCGCCTCCGTCGACACCTTCCTCGTCGACGGCACCGACGCGGTCCTGATGGGCCACCTGTCGGGGACCGTACGCGCGACGGGAAAGCCCTTCGATGGGCCGTTCGCACTGCGCCTCACCGTCGAGGACGGCCGGATCACCCGGCACCACCTCTACGAGAACAGCCTGTCGATCGCCGAGGCCTGCGCTCCGTGAGGGAGTGGACGGCCGGACGGCCCTCGACCACGATCCTCCGTTCCAGTGGTCGAGGGCCGTCCTGAGTGCTTGTACGGGCCCACGGCAGCGGGTTGGCGCCCGGCTGAGTTCAGTGTTCGGCTGTGCTCAGGGCTTGGCTGGGCTCAGCGCTCGGCCACGAAGACGTGTGCGGCGGTCTGCGTGGGGAGTTCGGCGGGCTCCCCGCCGCTGCCGACCATCACGCCGTCGGGTGATGACGTCACGCTCACGAGTGCGCCGGGCCGTATCCCGGCCTCCTGCAGGGTGCGCATCAGTCGGGGGTCGGTCTGGATCAGCTCCCCGATGCGCCGTACGACCGCGCTCGCACTCGCGCCGTTCGGCCCGGGGGCCAGGTCGCTGAGGCTGACCATGGCCTCGTCGAGGAACGGATCCGTGGTGCTCTTCACGCCGAGCTCCTCCAGGCCCGGGATCGGGTTGCCGTAGGGCGACTTGGTCGGATTCCGGAGCAACGCCAGGGCGCGGCGTTCGACGGCCTCGCTCATCACGTGCTCCCAGCGGCAGGCCTCGGCGTGCACCTGCTCCCACTCCAGGCCGATCACGTCGACGAGCAGACACTCCGCGAGCCGGTGCTTGCGCATCACGCGCGTTGCCAGTTGACGGCCCTGCGCTGTCAACTCCAGGTGCCGGTCGCCGGCGACGTGCAGCAGGCCGTCGCGCTCCATACGGGCGGTGGTCTGACTGACGGTGGGCCCACTCTGGTCCAGGCGCTCGGCGATGCGGGCGCGCAGCGGGATCACGCCTTCCTCCTCGAGCTCCAGGACGGTGCGTAGATACATCTCCGTGGTGTCGATCAGTGCGGTCATGCTGTTCGTCAGGCGGGGGTTTCGGCGCTGGCGGTCAGGACCGCTCGGCCGAGTATGTGGCCCGCCATGGTGAACCCGAGGACGGCCGGCGTGGCGTCGGCCGCGACGCCGATGGACTCGACGGCGAGGGCATGCACCACGACGAAGTAGCGGTGCGGCCCGTGCCCGGCCGGCGGGGCGGCGCCGATGAAGCGGGCCGCGCGGGCGTCGTTGGGCAGCTGGAAGGCACCCTCGGGCAGGCCCGAGCCGACGTCGTCGCCGGCGCCCTCGGGCAACTCGGTGACGGTGGCGGGGATGTCGGCGACCGCCCAGTGCCAGAACCCGGACCCGGTGGGGGCGTCGGGGTCGTACACGGTGACGGCGTAACTCTTGGTGCCTTCCGGAGCGCCGCTCCAGGACAGCTGCGGCGAGATGTCCTTCCCGCCGGGGACACCGGACATGCCGGAGAGCTGCTCGGGCGACCAGGCGGCGCCGTCGGTGACGTTGGTGCTCGTAACGGTGAAGGAGGCCGCCTCGGGGAGGCGGGCGAAGGGGTCGTTGGCGCTCATTGCGTCGTTCCTTTCAGGCCTTGCTGTGGCTGTGGCGTTGGTGGTGGCCGCAATGCGGCGGACGGAGAGCCCGCAGCGGTCGCATCGAGGGATCGCTGTCGTCTTCCCCGACGATGAAATCGACGATAACACAGATAATCGATTATCTACTGGATCGTCTACGATGGCGGCATGACCCAGACGGCCCACACCTCGACTTCGCCGGGCAAGCAGATGCTCTCCGAGCAGGTCTACGCACACCTGCGGGACGCGATCATGCGCGGGGAGTACGCACCCGGCCACGCCCTCAAACCGCAGGACCTCGCCAAGGAACAGGGCGTGAGCCTGGCCGTCGTGCGCGAGGCGCTCGTGCGGGTGGTCGGTGAGGGTCTCGCCGACCGGCTGCCCAACCGCGGCTTCGCCGTCCCGGCCTTCTCCGACCGCCGCTGGCAGGAGATCACGGAGGCCCGCATCACCATCGAACCGGTCGTGCTGCGCATGTCCGTCGAGCGCGGCGACGTGGACTGGGAGGCCCGCGTACGAGCCGCCCACCACCGTCTGGCGCGCACTCCGGCGTACGTTCCGGAGGAGGGCGAGTACTACAGCAGCGCATGGTCGGAAGCCCACCGGGTCTTCCACCGGACGCTGTTGGAGGGCTGCGGCAACCCCGTGCTGCTGGAGACCGTCGACCGGCTGTGGACCGCGAGTGAGCTGGCTCGCCGCTGGTCGGCGCACCGCAACCCCGACCGGGACGGCGTCGACGAGCACCGTCGGCTGGAGGAGGCGGCGCTGGCCCGTGACGCCGAGACCGCGGCCGAGGTACTGGCCCAGCACCTCACCCAGACCGCGGCCGGACTGACCGCACCACCCGCGTGACGACAGAGCCGCGCAGCCATTTCTCGTGAGCACGCGAGGGCGTTGGGCGTTGGGCGCTGGACGTAGGGCGTAGTGCGCGTGGGGTGTGGGCGTGGGCGTAGCCAGTCGGGGTTCTATCGTGGGAGGCGTGACCTACCGCGAGTACCGCGCGCCGACCGGGCTGATGCCCGTGGTCGCTTGTCTGTGGCGCAACGACACCCTCGTGGACGGGGCGGAGCGGGTGGTCCCGGACGGCTGCGTGGACCTGGTCTGGCTGGGCGCGGGCGCGCCGCTCGTTGTCGGCCCCGACACCGGCCCGGTGCTGTGGGAGCCGACTGGCGTGCCGACCTGCGGCGTACGCCTGCGACAGGGTGCCGCGGGCAACGTACTGGGGCTGCCGGCCTCCACAGTCCGCGACCTCCAGGTCCCTCTCGCCGAGGTGTGGCCGGAGGCCGGGGCCCTGAGCGAGCAGGTGGCCACGGCCGGTGACACGGCGGAATGCCTCCGCCTGCTTGCCGGAGCCGTTCTCCACCGCCGGGCCATGCCCGATCCGCTCGCCACCGAGGCGGCCCGGCGCCTGGCGGATCGCGAGATCCGGGTGGCCGATCTCGCCGCCGAACTCGGAGTCAGCGAGAGGCAGCTCCATCGGCGGGTGACCGCCGCGGTCGGGTACGCCCCGAAGACGCTCGCCCGCGTCGCCCGGCTTCGCCGGCTCATCGGGGCGGACGAGGCCCCCGCGATGTCGCTGGCCGATCAGGCGCTTGCGGCCGGCTATGCCAGTCAGGCCCACATGACGGATGAGGTTCACCGGCTGACGGGAGTCACGCCTGTCCGATTCCTGGAAGACGTCCGGCTGACCGCCGCCTAGCGTCGATGGCATGACTACTCGAACGACCAGTGAGACCAGCTGCGAATCCCGTAGCGAATCCCGTATCGACTCGGCTCGGCAGTTCATGGAAGGCACGGCCCGCGTGCTGGAGCGGCGCCAGCTCGAAGTGTTTCTCGACGACGCGCCGGTCGGGCCGGTGCTAGACGCGCTGCGGCCCTACCGGAATCCCGACGGCGGCTTCGGCCACGCGCTCGAACCCGATGTGCGCTGCCCTGGCAGCCAGCCCTCCGCGGCCCTCACCGCACTCGGGGTACTGGCGGAGATCGGCGCCACGAACGACCCGATGGTGACTGCGACCGCCGACTGGGTCGCCTCGGTCGCCCGACCCGACGGCGGTGTCGCACAAGTGCTGCCCTCAGCACTCGGTCACCCGCGTACTCCCTGGATGGAGCCGAACGACACGTCCAGCTTCCTGACCTTCGCGATCGCCGGCCGGCTGCACCAGCTCGGCGTCGAGCACCCGTGGCTCGACGCAGCTACCGCCTGGAGCTGGCGGGAGCTCGAATCGCAGAAGGAAGCCGGCGGCTACACCGTGGTGTTCGCCCTGCAGTTCCTCGACGCGGTGCCCGACCCGGACCGCGCCGCCGCCGCGATCGACCGGCTGCGGCCGTCGATCCGCCCCGACGGCACCGTCCCCGTCCCGGGCGGCATCGAGGGCGAACACATCAAGCCGCTCGAACTCTCACCACAACCGGAAACCCCGAGCCGGGCACTCTTCGCACCCACCCAGATCGATACCGACCTCGATCGGCTGGAGAGCGAGCAACTGGACGACGGCGGCTGGGACTTCCACTTCCTCCACTGGATGCCGGCACAGAGCACCGAGTGGCGCGGCATCGTCACCCTCGGCGCCTTGAACATCCTCCGGGAGCACGGTCGGCTCTGAGCGGCTGAGGTGGTGCCCGTCCGGTCCTGCTGCTGCCACGCCCGCGAACGGGCCCCGGGCGCCAGGAGAACGAGTACTGACGTCGCGCGTGCGGACCGCTGACGGCCAGTACGCGCGACGCGGTTCGGATCATGGCTGTTGTTCTCTGGTGGGAGCCGGTTTTGCCGTGTAGCGTCACTGCCAGATGTCGTGGTTCGCAGTACCTGCCCGCGCTCCGGCGCGGGCGTTTTGCTGTGCAGTGCTGGACCAGGGCGATCACCTCCGGGGCCGCGCGGTGCGGGTCCGATATTGACTGGAAGGCATCAGCATGGCCAAGGGAACCGTCAAGTGGTTCAACGCCGAAAAGGGTTTCGGCTTCATTGCTCAGGACGGCGGGGGACCGGACGTCTTCGCGCACTACTCCAACATCAACTCCACCGGCTTCCGTGAGCTCCAGGAAGGCCAGGTCGTGACCTTCGACGTCACGCAGGGCCAGAAGGGCCCGCAGGCGGAGAACATCACGCCCGCCTGACCCAGCGGTCGGACATCGTCGGCCCCCGGAACACTTGTTCCGGGGGTCGACGCATTCCTGAGAAGGCCTGAGAAGGCCCCGTACAGTCCGCAAGTCATCGTGAGGGAGAGGTGGTTCGGGCGTGGCGCCCAGGACAGAGACGCGTGCGCAGTTGGCCGGTGCGGCGCGGGCCGCGCTGGGTGGTGGGCGGCGGCTGGAGGCCGCCGAGCGGATCGCGGGCGGTAGCAAGAAGGGCGTGTACCGCCTGGTGATGGACGACTCGACGACCGCGATCGCCTACCTGTGGGACGACGCCGAGAACTACTGGCCGACGGCCGAGGGCGACGACGACCTCACCGACCCGTTCGCACCCGGCCTCGGGCTCGACCTGTTCGAGGCCGCGCACGCCCGGCTCGATGCTCTCGGCGTCCGCGTCCCCGCGATCCGTCTCGTCGACCGCGACGGCGCCCACTGCCCGGCCGACCTCGCGATCGTCGAGGACCTCCCCGGCGAGAACCTGGAGGACCTGCTCGCGCGCGACCCGAGCGCGGCGGCCCCGGTCATGGCCCGACTGGGGGAGTCCCTTGAGGCGATGCGGCGACATCGGACGCCCACGTACGGCAAGGTGGCCGTGGTCGACGGGGGAGGTTCGTCGCGCGGGATGTCGTGCGAGTCGGTCGTACTGGACCGCGCGCTGCGGGACCTCGCCGAGGCGGCGTCGCGTGATCCGCGGATCGCGGGAGCGCGTGACCGGCTGGAGGAACGGCTGCGGGGCCTGGCGGCGGAGGTGCGACCGCGCACGGAGTACGCGGTCGTGCACGGCGAACTGGGGCCCGACCACGTGCTGGTGGACGCGGTCGGGAACCCCGTGGCGATCGACATCGAGGGCTTGATGTACTTCGACGTCGAGTGGGAGCACGTCTTCCTACGGATCCGCCTGCACGACGCCTACCGGCCACTGGAAGTGGACGGACTGGACGAGGACCGGCTCGCGCTCTACACGCTGGCGCAGCGTCTGTCGCTGACGGCGGGACCACTGCGGCTGCTCGACGGCGACTTCCCCGACCGGGAGTCCATGGCGGGCATAGCCGAGCACAACCTGAACCAGGCGCTGGAACTGATCCGCCCCTGAACGCTCGCCACGGCTCACCTTGTTCGCGAGAAACAGGAGGACGAACATCGCCGTGAACACGGCGCCCACGGCTACGGGTACGGGTACGGGTACGGGTACGGCCATGGTGGTCCAGGTCCAGCCCAGGCTCCCCGAACAGCGGTGCTCACGACGGTGGATGGACCGGTGCATGTGGGTCACCCCCGCCTGAAACGCTGCCGGAGCTTGCTCCAGAACGATCGGGACGCGGTGTAGCCGGCGAACCGGGTGTGCTCGTGCGGTGTGGCGATGGCGTCGAAGATGGTCCGTGCCTCGCGTCGGCGTGCTTCGTCGACCTGGACCATCTGCGGGAACAGCAGATCCCAGCAGGTGCGGCGCAGGGCAAGCAGCGCGGAGTCGCCGACCTGGGAGTGCGAGGACAACCGGTGCAGCGCGCGGGCGAAACGCAGAGGATCGTCCAGTTCGGAGGTGTGCACCCCCAGGGCGAGCCGCAGCGCGAGGCGCAGTTCCTGGGCGTCCGGCTCGGGTGAGTCCTGGAGGAGCGTGGCCTCGACGGCTCGCGCGGCGGGCGCCGTGTGCCGAATGCGGCGCAGCCTGCTCTTCAACTCCCGGTCATGGCCGAGCGGTTTGCCGTGGGCGGCCAGGGCGATCGCCGAGCGGACGACATCGGCCGGGGGCGGCGCGTCCCAGTCGGAGAACATGTCCCTCTCTGCCGTGCGGCCGTCGATCTTGTCGAGAGCGCCGACGGCCTGCCAGCGACCGGTGTTGTCCTTGTCGTCGAGCGCTAGGAAGATCAACGAATCTCTGATCTGAGACTCGGAGGGCCTTCCGGCGCCGTCGTCGGGCAGCTGCGTCATCAAGTGCATCAGCCGTACCCGTTCCTGCGGGGAGGTCTCGGACTCGAACCGTTCCCGCGCCTGTGCCATGGAGACCCCGTAGTGCCGCAGCGCGGCCAACAGCGGATCGAACACGATGCTTCTATTGGTGTTGTGGTCGATGAGGGTGACGGCGTCCAGCAACGCGGGCACGGCCCGGTCGGCGTGGATGTCACACAGTGCCCGGGCCGCCGCGGGAACGCACGTACGGTCGGACAGTGCGGCGGTGAGCACGGGCGCCGCACGCTGGTCACCGAGCTGACGCAGGGCCTCGATGATCCCCTGTTTGAGGTCGTAGGGATCCCGGTAGTTCGTGTCCTCCACCGACCGCTGGGGGAGGCTGTCGCTCGGGATCGTGCGGTGGCGCTCGACGTCGGCGCCCGGTCCGTGCTCGTCGCTGAGCCTGTCGCTCTCCTCGTACCAGGCGGTCCATACGGCCTGGACGGAGTCGACACGCTCGCGATGCCCCGCAGTGGCGGCCAGGAGACCATCGAGCCGCTCGATGAGCGCCGGGACTGCTTGTGGCCCCATCGTTCGCAGCTCGGTTATGGCCAGGTCGCGAGGACTTGGACTGTCCACGTCGCCGTAGTCGCCCGTCTGCCAGATACTCAGGTTCTCAATCAGCTCTTCGAGCTTCCTGCCCATCCGCGTCATGATCCTTCTGTGTGGCCCTCCGGCACCGCGCGTTCGAGCGCCCGTGCTCGAACGCCGGGAACTCTACTGAGGGACGCCGGGAGCGGTCCCGAGGAAGTCCCGAGAAGGGAAAGAACCCCACCGACACCAAGGAGGTTCAGATGCTCGAAGGCGTACTGATCGCCGAAAGCCTGCGGGCCGGGGCCCAGCTGACCGGGATTCCACTGCGGATCACGAAGCTGACACGGGTCGAGATGACCGACCCCGGGCAGGACCAGCCACGGCTCTGGACACTGCTGGACTTCGCCGCCGACGAGCTCGAAGCCGAGCGGCTCGCGGATCAGCTGGCGTCCAGCCTCTCGTCAACGGGAGGCTGGTATACGGACTTTCACACCTCTCGCGAGACCTTCGTGGTCTTTGCCGACAAAGTCTTCCGCTACCCACGCGGGCACGCCGAAGGCCGCCGCGAAGCCCAGGACTACGGCCGCTCCGTCGGTGTCCCTGAACAGCAACTCGACTGGCACGCCTGACCTCGGCATCGGCATCGGTAATCTCGGCATCCGCTTGCCCTGAGCACGACGCCCCGGAACCTGGGGAGTTGCGTGATCGACCGGACAAGTCCCGGCTGAGACCTAGTTGGTGACCGTGACGGCGACGGCGGTCCCCACAGAGACCGCTGCCACGGTCGGCATCACGGCGGTGTTCACCGCTTCGGCGCCCCAACTGGCCTGCTCCAGTTCCTTCGCACGCGTGTAGACCTTGCCCGACCACGGGATGGAGCGGTGCAGACTCGGCAGGGTGCCGCTTGCGGAGAGCAGACCAATCACGGCCGCTGTACGGGCATCGGGCTCCTCGCCGTAGACCAGGACGGCGCGGACCTTCTCCATGAGGGCCATCTTGTGCCGTGTGTCCGCGGCCGTCGTGGAAGTCGAACGGAACAGACCCAGCGTCTTCTTGCTCTCCCGGCGCAGCATGCCCCGCTCGACGAGTCGATCGAGAACGGTCTCGCGCAACCCGGTGCCGATCTCGATGAGGAGCGTCTGCACACCTCGCACTCGGTCGGCGACCTTCTCGTGGGCGGTCTGGAGCACAGGGTCCGACAGTGCGCCGCCGGGGACGGCGTGGACCTTCAGACCGTTCAGTCCCTTGTCGTTCTCGTCGACCGTGATGTGTCCGTCGAGGCCGAGCTCGACGAGAACGGCGCCGCCGAGGGTGTAGTACAGCGTGCCGGCTCCCGCGATCGCTCCCGACTCGTCGTCCATCAGCAGCAGCATCAGATCTTCGACAATGAGGGTGTCGTTTTGCATGGTCATTCCAACCGTTGGCGTCGGGAGAGGGCCCCGGGAGCGGGCCTCGGTCCAAGCTAGGCCCGAATGGACGGTGAGAGCGGCGCGGCCTGTCATCACTGTTCATGACAGACGTCATGCGTGTCCCGTGACGGCTCGCCCCGGCGAGCGGCCCACCGCGGTCTACAGCCCGAGACCGTTGCCGGCGGCCTGTGAAACAGGAAGGGTCGGGCTCCACCACTGCCAAGTCGAGCAGCTGCGCAGGGCGCTCGCATGTGCTTCGGCGGTTCCTGTTTCGATCCTCAGCAAGTGAACATGATCGGCTTATGGGCCGACACCGGGTGACCTTGGACAAGATCGCTTCAGAGGACTGGTCGGCGATTCACTCGTGGGCATGCCGCTCGGAGGCGTGCCGCTACCAGGTGTGGGGACCGAACACGGAGGCTCAGACCCAGGAGTTCGTGGAGGGTGCGGTCCGAGCCTGGTCGGACACCCCCCAGCGCCGGTTCTCCTTCGTCGCCCGCCTGGCGGGCGATGTTGTGGGTATGGGCGAGCTGTTCGTTCGCAGTCGTGTCCAGCGCCAAGGCGAGATCACGTACATCGTGCATCCGCAGGTCTGGGGGCAGGGCATCGGGACGCAGATCGGGCGGCAGCTTCTGGCATACGGATTCGGCGAGCTGGGGCTCCACCGAATTCATGCCACGTGTGATCCGAGGAACGTCGGCTCCTCCCAGGTGCTGGCCAAGCTTGGCATGACGCACGAAGGAAGCCTTCGGCACACTCAGTTGATCCGCGACGGCTGGCGAGACTCCTTGATCTTCAGCGTGCTGGAAGACGAATGGTCCCAGCTGCCGCAGGGGATGCCGTCTGCTCGTGACTGCTGAGTGAGGTGTCGGGCGGCTCACGGGTGGCCTGCCTGTCTGCCCACGAAGTTGCCGTCCGGCGTGCGATGAACGAGGCCGAGGCCCCGGGTGACCAGGCGCCAACCAGCCTTCGGCTGACCGTAGTTCGTCGCGGCAGTGCCCGCCTCTGCAACACGAGAGGCGGGCACTGCCGTGCAAGGGCTCGGGGGCGGTCAGACTCCTGTCGAGTTCTTCACGTACGGCGGCTCCGCCGCGGACTCAGGTGCGGCCGTCGGCGCGGGGCCGCCCTCGCTGAGGCCGAACCGCCCGTGGAACTTTCGCAGGAAGCCGGGCGCGTACCAGGCCGAGCGGCCGAGCAGGCGCATCGCGGCGGGGACGAGGATGCCGCGTACGGCGACGGCGTCGATGAGGATGGCCAGTCCGCTGCCCAGGCCGAACAGCTGCATGAAGCTGAGCTTGGCCGTTCCGAAGGCGAAGAAGCTCACCGCGAGCAGGCAGGCCGCCGCGGTGACGATGCGTCCCGTGTGTCCGAGGCCGTTGGTCACGGCGGACTCGTTGTCCTCGCCCAGGTCGTGGAGTTCCTTGATCCGGCTGGTGACGAACACCTCGTAGTCCATCGAGAGGCCGAAGGCGATGCAGAACATCAGCACGGTCATGGACACATCCATCGGCTGCGCCGTGAAGCCGAGCAGGGAGGAGAGGTTGCCGTCCTGGAAGATCCAGGTCATGACGCCGAGGGTCGCGCCCAGGCTGATCATGTTCAGGACCAGCGCACGCAGTGGCTGTACGACGCTGCCGGTGAACAGGAAGAGGAGGAGGAAGGTGGTCAGCGCGACCAGGGCAACGGCGAGCGGGAGCCGGTTGCCGACGGAGTCCTTGGAGTCGACCAGTACGGCGTCGACTCCGCCCACCAGGGACTGTGACCCGGCGGGCGGGGCGACCGCCCGTACCTCATCGACCAGATTCTGGGCCGCGTCGGACTTCGGCGACAGGGTGCTCACCACGTTGATCTGCTGCGCATCGGGTCGGCCGAGGGAGGCGTTGCCGGGGTCGGTCGCCGTGGACCCTCCTTCGGCGTAGGTTCCCGCGCTGGTCTCGACGCGGACGACGCCCTTGAGCCCGGACAGTTCGGCCGCGTACGACTCCAGTGGGGCCTTGCTCACGGCTTTGTCGATGACGACGTGGACGGCTGCGTTGTCGTTGCCGTTGAACTTCTCCTGCAGTACCGACGAGACCTGGCGGCTCTCGGAGTCCTCGGGCAGCACGCGTTCGTCCGGTGTGCCGAAGGTGATGCCGAGGAGCGGGCTCGCCGCCACCAGTAGGACCGCGAGCACGGGCAGCGCGGTGAGCGCGGGCCGCCGCATGACCGTGCCGGCCAGCCGTCCCCAGAAGGGTGCCCGCGTGTCCGAACGCGCACGGTCCGCCTTCGCCCACGGCAGCCGCCCGCTGTTGACCCGGTGCCCGAGGACGACGAACAGGGCCGGCATGACGAACAGGGTGCTGACGGCCGCGATGGCGACGACACCGACCCCGGCATAGCCGAACGAGCGCAGGAAGTACTGCGGGAACACCATGAGTGCCGCGAGCGCGGCCGCGACCGTCGCGGCGGAGAACGCGACCGTACGGCCCGCGGTGCTCACCGTCCGCCGGACCGCGTCGTCCACGCTCGCTCCCGCCGCGAGCTGCTCCCGGAACCGGCTGACCATCAGCAGCGCGTAGTCGATACCGAGGCCGAGGCCCAGGGCCGTGGTCAGGTTGATCGCGAAGATGGAGACGTCGGTGACGCTGCCGAGGATGAACAGCTCCGCGAACGTGCCCATGATGGCGATGATTCCGATGGCCAGCGGCAACAGGGCGGCGACCATGCTGCCGAAGACGAGCAGCAGCAGGACGAGGGTGAGCGGCACCGCGATGCCCTCGGCCAGTACGAGGTCCTCGCCCGACTGAGTGCCCATTTCGCTGTTCACGGCGGCACCGCCGCCTGCCTGGACCGTGAACGTGTCCTTGTACGGTCCGGTGTAGGCGTCGATGACGCTCTTGGCGTTCTCGTCCCGTTCGGTGCCCTCGCCCTTCACATGCGCGAGGACCATGGCCTCGCGGCCGTCCTTGGAGCGGAGATCGGGGCTGGCCGTCTCCCAGAACGAGACGACGTTCTCAAGGTTCTTTTCCTTCTTGAGGTCGGCCACCAGGGCCCGGCCACTCTGCTGGGCGGCGGGGGCGTCGACACGGCCTTCGGAGGCGCGGACGAGCAGGACCAGGTTCGTCTCCCCGCCGAACTTCTCGTCGATGACCTTCGCGGCCCGGGAGGACTGGGAGGCCGGGTCGTTGTAGCCACCTCCCAGCAACTTGCCGAACGCGCCCGCGCCCAGGACTCCCATGAGGGCCACAGCCACGACGGCGACGACGAGTACCAGCCGGGACCGGCGAATCGCCAGTTCGGCTATGCGTTCAAACACGCCCGATCTCCTTCATATCCATACGGTGAAAACGACGCGAAAAGGCCGGAGTTGACCAACGCGGGGGCCGGCGCGGTGCCCTGCGGAGTCTCTTCACCCCGTCAGAAGCAGGTGCGGTGTCGCACTCTTCGTCGCCGGGAGAGACGTTAGTGACGCGGCAGAAGATTTGGCAGTGTTAGATTTTCTTCACACCCTGCACTTCCGGGTGGTCCACAGGGGCGGCCGTCGTACGGTCGCCGCACATGCCCGCGGAGGAACACGCAATGGCCCAGCCCACCCTGCGCCAGCGACGCCGGGCCGCCGCCACGCAGGAGATCCTGGACGCCGCCGAGCGCCACATCGCCGAACAAGGACCCGCGGCCCTGTCCCTGCGAGCGGTCGCCCGCAGCCTCGGCATGACCGTGCAGGCGCTCTACCACTACTTTCCGAGCCGGGACGCCCTCGTCACCGCCCTCGTCACCAAGGCGTACGACGACCTGGCCGATGCCGTGCAGGCCGCCATCGAGACCGATCCGGACGACCCGGACCTGCCACGCCTGGTGGTCGCGGCCGAGGGCTATCGCCGATGGGCCATTGCCCATCCCGAGCGGTTCCAACTCCTCTACGGAACGCCGCTGCGGGACTACGCGGCACCGGTCGACGGCCCGACCACCCAGGCGACGCGCCGGATGAGCTCGATCTTCGAGCGCGAGATGTTCGACGAGTTCACCCCGGAGCAACTCGCCGCGGCCGACATCCCCGCGCTCTCGCCCTCGCTGCGGGCATACCTGGAACAGCTGCCCCACTACGGTTTCGGCAATCTGCCGCCGGCGTCGACCGCTCTCCTGCTGAGCGCGTGGGGACACCTGCACGGCCTCGTCGTCCTGGAGGTGTTCGGGCACACCTCTTTCCTCGGTGACCACCAGGCCGAGATCTTCCGTATGGCCATGCGGACCCTGATCGAGGACATCCACCGCCGGATCCCCGCACACACGAGCAAGCCGCACCAGAAAAACCGGGACGGCGATGTCGAGAACCCGTGGCCGGCTCCGTCCCCGCAGTGAACGCGACCACAATGGGTCGCACGGCACCGAGGAGAGACAACATGGCCAAGTACCTGCTGCTGAAGCACTACCGTGGCGCCCCGGCCGCGGTCAACGACGTACCCATGGACCAGTGGACGCCCGAGGAGATCTCGGCGCACATGCAGTACATGAACGATTTCGCGGCCCGGCTGGAGAAGAGCGGCGAGTTCGTCGACAGCAAGGCGCTGGCTCCGGAGGGGACGTTCGTCCAGTACGGCGGTGAGGGGCGTCCGCCGGTCACCGACGGGCCCTTCGCGGAGACCAAGGACCTCATCGCCGGCTGGATGATCATCGACGTCGACAGCTACGAGCGTGCCGTCGAGCTGGCGGGGGAACTGTCGGCCGCCCCCGGGGCGGGTGGCAAGCCGATCCACGAGTGGCTGGAGCTGCGTCCGTTCTACAGCGCGCCCACGGCCACGGAATGCACTTGGAAGTGAACGAGGCTCTGCTCAGGAGCCTCACGCCGAAGGTGCTCGGGATCCTCGTCCGCCGCGGAGCCGACTTCGCGGCGGCCGAGGACGCCGTGCAGGACGCGCTCATCGAGGCGGTCCGCGTGTGGCCCGCCGACCCGCCGCGTGACGCGAAGGGCTGGCTGGTCACCGTGGCCTGGCGCAAGTTCCTCGACGCGACCCGCGCGGACACCGCCCGCCGCCGGCGTGAGGACCTGATCGAGGAGGAACCGGCCCCAGGGCCCGCACCGGCGGCGGATGACACGCTCCAGCTGTACTTCCTGTGCGCCCACCCGTCGCTGACGCCGTCGTCGGCGGTCGCGCTCACGCTGCGCGCCGTCGGCGGGCTCACCACCCGTCAGATCGCTCAGGCCTACCTGGTGCCCGAGGCGACGATGGCGCAGCGCATCAGCCGGGCCAAGCGCACCGTCTCCGACGTGCGCTTCGACCAGCCCGGCGACGTCGCCACCGTGCTGCGCGTCCTCTACCTGGTCTTCAACGAGGGCTACTCCGGCGACGTCGACCTCGCCGCCGAGGCCATCCGGCTCACCCGGCAACTCGCCGCCGTGATCGACCATCCCGAGGTGGCGGGACTGCTCGCCCTCATGCTGCTGCACCACGCCCGGCGCGCCGCCCGGACCGCGCCCGACGGCAGCCTGGTACCACTCGCCGACCAGGACCGCGGCCGATGGGACTCGACGTCGATCGCCGAGGGCGTCGAGATCCTGCAGGCGGCGCTGGCCCGCGACAGGCTGGGCGAGTTCCAGGCGCAGGCCGCCATCGCGGCGCTCCACGCGGATGCGCCCGCCGCCGAGGAGACCGACTGGGTGCAGATCGTCGAGTGGTACGACGAACTCGCTGCCCTGACCGACAACCCGGTCGTCCGCCTCAACCGTGCGGTCGCCGTCGGC
>NZ_LIQZ01000385.1 GCF_001418655.1 Streptomyces phaeochromogenes
GCGTGCCCAGTTCGTCGAACGGCAGGGTCACCGATCGCAGGCCCGCCCGCTCCACGAGATTCCAGTGCACGTCGAGTCCGTACGACTCCATCGCCAGCGCCCCCGCGCCCCGCTGTCGCAGCACCGTGCCGAGCAGCATCAGGCCGTGTGCGAATCCGGAGCAGATGAGGATGCGTTCGGGGTCGGCGCGTACGCCGCGGGCCCGGGCGAGGTAGCCCGCGAGCGCGGTGCGCAGTTCGACGCGGCCTCGCGGGTCCCCGTATCCGAGAGCGTCGTACGGGGCCGCGGTGAGGGCTCGGCGGGAGGCCTTGAGCCACTCGGCGCGCGGGAACGAGGCGAGGTCGGGGGTGCCGGGGACGAGGTCGTACGCCGGGCCGCCGGGCGTACGCGGCCGGGGCGGGGCGGAGGCCGGTGCCACCACCGCCCGCTCGGCGACCCGCGTGCCGGAGCCCTGGCGGGCGGTGAGCCAGCCCTCGGCCACGAGGTCGGCGTACGCGTCGGCGACGGTGTTGCGCGCGATGCCCAGATCGGCGGCGAGGGAGCGCGACGACGGCAGCCGGGTCCCGGGCGCGAGCCGTCCGCCGCGCACCGCGGCCCGCAACGCGTCCGTCAGGCCTTTGCGCAGGCCGGAGCCGGTGCGCGTCACGTCGACATGCAGATCCACTCCGAAAGTGGCCCAGGATTTCACCATGGAAATGGACCATACTCCTGGGCTACTCCGGACGTAGGCTCATGATCATGACGACGAACACCACCGCCACCGCCACCACTACGGACACCCCGCTCGCCCGCGAGCACGCCCCCCGCCTCCAGTGGACCGAGTTCGCCCCCGAGGTCTACAAGGCCATGGTCAGGCTGGACGCGGCTGCCCGGAAGGGCGTCGACCCGGTACTGCTGGAGCTGGTGAAGATCCGCGCGTCGCAGCTCAACCACTGCGCGTTCTGCCTCGACATGCACACGAAGGACGCGTTCGCGGCGGGCGAGAGCGTCGAGCGGATCGTCCAGCTCAGCGCATGGGAGGAGTCACGGCACTTCTACACGGAGAAGGAGCTCGCGGCGCTCGCGCTCACCGAGGCCGTGACGGTCCTGACGGACGGCTTCGTGCCGGACGAGGTGTACGAGGCCGCCGCCCGCCAGTTCGACGAGGCCGAGCTGACCCAGCTGATCGCCGCCATCACGGTGATCAACGCCTGGAACCGCTTCGGCGTGACCTGCCGTCTCGTGGCCGGCCACTACACGGCCGGGCAGTACAAGTAGCCGAACCAGCAGCCGTAGCCAGTAGCCGTACAAGTTGCGGCACAACACGCGGGAGTGCCGGGTGCCCTCGTCAGGGAGACACCCGGCACCCGTACAGGAAGGGCCACTTGGATGGCCCGTCCGGCGGTGGACTACTTGCGCAGCCACGCCTTCCACGTGGACTCATGGCCCTCGGCCCACTTCCGCGCCGCCTCCTCGGGCGTCAGCTTCTGGTCGGCGATCATCAGGGAGACCTCGTTCTGGTCCTCGGTCGTCCACTTGAACTTCTTCAGGAAGTCCGCCGCCTTGCCGTCGCTCTTCGCGAAGTCCGTGTTCAGGTACTTCTGCAGCGGGGTGTGCGGATAGGCGCAGGCGACCTTCTCCGGGTCGGCGTCGCAGCCCTCCTTGTAGGCGGGCAGCTTCACCTCCGTCATGGGGACCTTCTTGAAGAGCCACTGGGGTGAGTACCAGTAGGTCAGGAACGGCTTCTTCTCCTTGGCGAACTGGCGCATCTGGGTGATCTGGGCCGCCTCCGAACCGGCGAACACCACCTGGAGGTCGAGGTCCAGGTTCTTCACCAGCGCCTTGTCGTTCGTGACGTAGGAGGGTGAGCCGTCGAGCAACTGCCCCTTGCCGCCGCTCTCGGGGGTGCGGAGCTGGTCGGCGTACTTGTTCAGGTTCTTCCAGTTGGTCACGTCGGGGTGCTGCTTCGCGAAGTACGTCGGTACGAACCAGCCGATGTGCCCGGTGACGCCGAGGCCGCCGCCGTTCACGATCGTCTTCTTGTCCTTGACGTACCGCTGTTCCTGCTCGGGGTGGCCCCAGTCCTCCAGGATCGCGTCGACCCGGCCCTGGCTGAGCGCGTCCCACGCGGGGACCTCGTCGACCTGGACGGTGTCGACGCGATAGCCCAGCTCGTGCTCCAACAGGTACTGCGCGACGGCCACGTTGGCCTGTGCGCCGACCCACGACTGCACGGACAGGGTCACGGTCTTGGCACCCTGCGCGTTGGCGAAGGGCGAGGCCTGCTTGGTCATGTCGGCGGCTCCGCAGCCGGCCGTCGTCAGCACCAGCAGGGAGCAGCCGACTGCCAGCACGCCCTTCATACGCGTACGCATCTCAGGCTCCCTTCTTCGTGCGGCGGTCCGTCGGCTGGGTCACCCGGTCGAGCATCAGGCCGAGGCAGACGATCGCCGCTCCGGCCACCAGGCCCGTGGCCAAGTCGCCCTGGGCGAGCCCGAACACGACGTCGTAGCCGAGTGCTCCACCGCCGACCAGGCCGCCGATGATGACGACGGCGAGGACGAGGACGACGCCCTGGTTGAGCGCGAGCAGCAGTGCGGGGCGGGCCAACGGCAGCTGGACCTGGCGGAGTTGCTGCCAGCCCGTGGCACCCATCGAGCGCGAGGACTCCATGGCCGCCGGGTCGACCTGGCGCAGGCCCTGCGTGGTGATGCGGACGACGGCGGGGAGGGCGTAGACGACCGCGGCGGCGACCGCCGGGGCGCGGCCCACGCCGAAGAGGGCGACGACGGGGATGAGGTACACGAACTGCGGCATCGTCTGGAAGACGTCCAGGAAGGGGCGCAGCACGCGTTCGCAGCGCTCGCTCCTGGCCGCCGCGATGCCGGTCGCGAAGCCCAGGACGAGGGTGACGGCCACGGCCGCGAGGACCTGCGACAGCGTGTCGAGGGACGGCCCCCACACGCCGAGTACGCCGATCGCGGCCATCGCGAGAACGGCGGTGAGCGCGGTGCGCCAGGTGCCGATCAGCCAGGCGAGCGCGGCGACGATCAGCAGGGCCGACCACCAGGGCAGCCACTGCAGACCGTCCCGCATCGGGTCCAGGACCCAGGTGGTGAAGTGGCCCGCCCAGTCGGCGGTGCCGCCCACGTAGGGGACGCCTGAGTAGAGGTGGTCCGTCATCCAGTCGACGGCCCTGTTGACGGGCTCGGCGATGTTCACGAGCCAGGCCTCGGGCCAGTCGAGCCGGTCGGTGAGGCGTCCGGCGACCGCGACGGCCACCGCCACGACGGCCGCGTAGGCCCAGCCGGTCCAGCGGGACCCGGTGTCTCCGCCAAGCTCGTCGTCCACCGTTCCCGCCGCGCCCGTCACCCGGTCGAGGACGACGGCGAGCAGCACGATCGGGATACCGGCGGCGAGCGCCGCGCCCACGTCGACCGAGGCGAGCGCCTGGTAGACGCGGTCGCCGAGGCCGGCCGCGCCGATGACGGACGCGATGACGGCCATGGACAGGGCCATCATGATCGTCTGGTTGAGGCCGAGGAGGAGTTCCTTGCGGGCGAGCGGGATGCGGGCCGTGAGGAGCCGTTGCCGGGCCGTGGTGCCCAGGGACTCGACGGCCTCCATCACCCCGGCGTCGGCGCCGCGCAGACCGAGCGCGGTGAGCCGGGCCATCGGCGGGGCCGCGTACACGACGGTGGCCAGCACCGCGGCCGGGACACCCATGCCGAAGACGAGGACGACCGGCAGGAGGTACGCGTAGGCCGGGAACACTTGCATGGTGTCGAGTACGGGGCGGAGCGCCCGGTACGTACGGTCGGAGAGCCCCGCCGCGAGGCCGAGGAGCACGCCGATCACGACGGACGCGAGGACCGCGACCACCATGAGCGCGAGCGTCTGCATGGTGGGGATCCACATACCGAGCAGCCCGCAGGCCAGGAACGCGGCGCCCGTGCCGAGCGCCAGCCTTACCCCCGCGACCCGCCAGGCGACCAGTGCCGCCGCGGCCGTGACGCCCGCCCAGCCGGCGGCGAGCAGGACGAGGTAGACGGCGCGTACGGAGAGGACGACCGCGTTGGAGACGTACCCGAAGAAGTAGAGGAACAGCGGGTGGCTGTCGCGGTTGTCGATGACCCAGTCGCTGGCCTTGCCGAGGGGCTCGGTGAGGTCGACGGTGAGGGCGTGCGGCCAACTTCCGCTGGCCCAACGCGCGTTGGCCAGCGGGACGAGGACCGCCGCCGCGACGGCGAGCAGCAGGAGCTTGCCGGTGGCGGGGTGCTTGAGGAATCCGGGGAGACCGCTCCGGGGAGCGGTCGCGGTGATCGTGGCCATCAGGCCACCCCCTCGCGAGCGGACGAGGCCGTTCCGTCGCCCTGGTCAGGAGCAGACTCGGCCGAACCGGCACCCGACTCCGAACCGGTGGCCGCATCGGTGTCCGAACCAGCGGCCTCATCGGCGAACTGCCCGCCGGTCCCAGCCACCACCCCCAGCAGCGCGTCCGAGTCGACGACCCCGAGGCAGCGCCCCCGGTCGACCACGCGGGCGGTCTGGCCGGTGCGCGCGACCGCCTCGATGGCCTCGGAGACCGTGGCCTGGGGCGCGAGGGCCGGGCCCTCGCCCGCCTCCTGCGCGGACGCGGCCCGCATGGCCCGCCGTACCGTCATGACCTGCTCGCGCGGCACGTCCCGTACGAACTCGCGAACGTAGTCGTCGGCGGGCGAGCCCACGATCTCCTCGGGCGTGCCGAGCTGGACGACACGGCCGTCGCGCATGAGGGCGATGCGGTCGCCCAGGCGCAGGGCCTCGTTCAGGTCGTGGGTGATGAAGACCATCGTGCGGCCCTCCTCGTGGTGGAGCCGGACGACCTCCTCCTGCATGTCGCGCCGGATCAGCGGGTCGAGCGCGCTGAACGGCTCGTCGAACAGCAGGACTTCGGGGTCCACGGCCAGCGCCCGCGCCAGTCCGACGCGCTGCTGCTGACCGCCGGAGAGCTGGCCGGGCCGCCGGTGTTCCATGCCTTCGAGGCCGACCTTGGTGACGACCTCCTGGGCCCTCTCGCGGCGCTCGCGCCTGCCGACGCCCTGGACTTCGAGCCCGTACGCGACGTTGTCGAGCACGGTCCGGTGCGGCAGCAGGCCGAAGTGCTGGAAGACCATCGCGGCGCGGTGGCGGCGCAGTTCGCGCAGCCGCGCCTTGTCCATGGCGCGGACGTCCTCGCCGTCGATGACGATCGAGCCGGCCGTCGGCTCGATGAGCCGGGTCAGACAGCGTACGAGGGTGGACTTGCCCGAGCCGGACAGGCCCATGACGACGAAGACCTCGCCCTTGCGCACATCGAAGCTCACGTCCCGGACGGCGGCCGTGCAGCCGGTACGGGACCGGAGTTCGGCCGGGCTGAGGGCCGCGAGCTCGGGGTCGGCGGGGACGCGGTCTGCCTTGGGGCCGAAGACCTTCCACAGCCCGTCGACGGCGAAGACGGGCTCGGCACCCGAGCCGCCGGCACTCGTGTGCCCGGCACCCGTCGGCTCAACAGCCGCGTCCTGAACATCGGTTGACGTACTCATCACGCACCGCCTCCCAGCAGGTCCACGCACTTCTCGCCGACCATGAGCACCCCGATCATCGGGTTCACGGCGGGCATCGTCGGGAAGACCGACGCGTCGGCGATCCGGATGCCATCGAGGCCACGGATCCTCAACTCGGGGTCCACTACGGCCAGTTGGTCGTCGGACGCGCCCATCCGGCAGGTGCCCGCCGGGTGGTACACGGTGTGCGCCACCGACCGGGCGTACGCACTGAGCTCCTCGTCGCCCGTGACGTCCGGTCCCGGGCAGACCTCGCGCTTGAGCCAGTGCGCGAGCGGCTCGGACTTGGCGATCTCGCGCGCGATCTTGATGCCGTCGACGAGCGTGCGGCCGTCGTAGTCGTCCTCGTCCGTGAAGTAGCGGAAGTCGAGAGCGGGCTTCTCGGCCGGGTCCGCGCTCGTCAGGTAGAGGCGTCCACGGCTGCGCGGCTTGGGGATGTTCGGGGTCATCGAGACGCCGTGCGCGGGGCGTTCGTAGCCGATGCGCTCCGGGTTGTCCGTGAAGGGGACCTGGTAGAAGTGGAACATCAGGTCCGGACCGGCGTGTTCGGGGTCGCGCCGCACGAACAGGCCCGCGTCGGAGTCCATCGCGGAGTTCTCGGGGATCGGCCCGTCCGTCTCCCACACGATGACCGACTCGGGGTGGTCGAGCAGGTTCTCGCCGACGCCCGGCAGGTCGTGGACGACGGGGATGCCGAGCGCTTCGAGGTCCTGGCGCGGCCCGATGCCGGAGTGCATGAGCAGCCGCGGCGAGTCGACGGCACCGGCGCACAGCAGCACTTCGTTCCGCGCCCGGACGAGGACTTCCTCGCCGTCCTTGGTGCGTACGTGCACACCGCGGGCGCGCGTCCCGTCGAGCTCCAGCTTGTACGCCCACGTCTCCAGGAGGATGTGGAGGTTGGGCCGCTCGTCCATGAACGGATGCAGGTAGGCGACCGACGCGCTCGACCGCTTGTTGTTCTCCGGGTGGTACGCGAGGTCGAAGAAGCCGACGCCCTCGGTGAACGGCTGCTTGTTGAAGCCCTCCACGCGCGGCACTTCGAGGGCCGACTGCGCGGCGTCGACGAAGTCGCGGGCGATGGCGTTCCGGTCCTTCTCGTCGACCGGCACGATGTTGTTGCGCAGCCGCGGGAAGTACGCCTCCATCGGCACCGCGCCCCAGCCCTTGGCGCCCGCCGCCTCCCACTCGTCCCAGTCGGACGGCAGCGGCTTGAACGCGATGAGCGTGTTGTGCGAGGAGCATCCGCCGAGGACCCGGGCGCGGCTGTGCCGGATGTGCGAGTTGCCGCGCGGCTGCTCGGTCGTCGGGTAGTCGTAGTCCAGCTCCCCGCCGAGCAGGCCCATCCAGCGCCGCAGGGTCAGGACGTCCTCGCGGCCCACGTCGCTCGGGCCGCCCTCGATGACGGCGACCGTGACGTCCGGGTTCTCGGTGAGCCGGGAGGCGATGACGGAACCCGCGGTGCCGCCGCCTATGACGACGTAGTCGTACGTGTTCTGTTCTGCCGTGTTCTGTTCTTCGGGCAGGGCGTGTGCGGGCATCGCGGGTTCGGGCGTGGCGTGTTCAGGCATGGCGTGGCGCTCCAAGGTGCCTTGTGCGGTGGGGGTCGAAGGTGGTCGGGGGCGGGGGTCAGCCCGCGAACCACCGGACGGGCTTCGGCGCGAGGTTCTGGTAGACGTGCTTGGTCTCGCGGTACTCGGCGAGCCCCGCGGGCCCGAGTTCGCGCCCCACACCGCTCTTGCCGAAGCCGCCCCACTCCGCCTGCGGGAGGTAGGGGTGGAAGTCGTTGATCCAGACGGTGCCGTGCCGCAGCCGGCCGGCGACGCGCCGGGCGCGCCCCGCGTCGGCCGTCCAGACGCCGCCCGCGAGCCCGTACTCCGTGTCGTTGGCGAGCGCGACGGCCTCGTCCTCCGTGCGGAAGGTCTCGACGGTCAGGACCGGGCCGAACACCTCTTCCCGGACGACCCGCATGTCGCGGT
Organism: Streptomyces phaeochromogenes; assembly: GCF_001418655.1. Taxonomy (GTDB): domain Bacteria; phylum Actinomycetota; class Actinomycetes; order Streptomycetales; family Streptomycetaceae; genus Streptomyces; species Streptomyces phaeochromogenes. The sequence goes on from NZ_LIQZ01000385.1 coordinate 7,541, forward strand.
GGCACTGGTCGAGGACGGTCGGCTCGTAGAAGTAGCCGGTGGCGGGCCGCTCGGCGGACGGCTCGGGGCGGGCGCCGCCGGCTCGCAGCACCGCGCCCTCGGCGAGGGCCGCGGCGACGTACGACTCGGTCTTCTCGCGCTGTTCGGCGGAGACGAGCGGGCCGCACTCGACGCCGTCCTCGGTACCGCGGCCGAGCCGGATCCGCTCGGCCCGCCGCGCCAGTTCGGCGACGAAGCGCTCGCGCACGGACTCCTCGATGATGAGCCGGGAACCGGCGGAGCACACCTGCCCGCTGTGGATGAAGGCGGCGTTCAGGGCCTGGTCGACGGCGGTGTCGAACCCTTCCTCCGTGGCGCAGGCGTCGGCGAAGACGACGTTGGGGTTCTTGCCGCCCAGTTCGAGGGCGACCTTCTTCACGGTGACGGCGGCGGCCTGCGCGACCTTCGTACCGCTGACGAGTCCACCCGTGAACGACACGAGGTCGACGTCCGGGTGCTCGGCGAGCCGGGCGCCGACGCTGTGGCCGGGCCCGGTGACGATGTTGGCGACACCCTCGGGCAGCCCGGCCTCGACCAGCAGCGCGATGAGGGCGACCGTGGTCAGCGGAGTGATCTCGCTCGGCTTGATGACGAAGGTGTTCCCGGCGGCGAGGGCGGGTGCCACCTTCCAACTCGCCTGCAGCAACGGGTAGTTCCAGGGCGTGATCATCGCGCAGACGCCGACGGGTTCGTGCACGACGACGCTGTGGATGTCGTCCGACCCGGCGTCGACGACCCGCCCGCCACCCTCGCCGACGACGAGATCGGCGAAGTAGCGGAAGGCGTCGGCGACACAGTCGATGTCGACGCGCCCCTCCTCCAGGGTCTTGCCCGCGTCCCGGCTCTCAAGGAGCCCGAGCGCTTCGCGGTCGCGTACGAGAAGGTCGGCGACGCGGCGCAGGAGCGCGGCCCGCTCGGTGACGGGGGTGTGTGGCCACTCTCCGTGGTCGAAGGCGCGCCGGGCGGCCTCGACGGCGGCGTCCGTGTCCGGTACGCCGCCTTCGGCGACCACGGCGAACGTCTTGGCGTCCGCCGGGTCGAGAATGTCGCGCGTGGCCCCTGAGGCGGCCGCACGCCACTCTCCGCCCACATGAATCGTCTGCTGCGCCTGGTGTCCCGACATGTTCGGTGTTGCCTTCCGTTCCTGTTCCGTGCCCCTGCGTCACACGCGTGTCACTCTCGCGGGCCGAGTGCACCTGCCCCGGGACCTGGTTTGCATGCACAACCAGTGACGGATAGTGCGCCGAGTCACTGAAAAATCACTGGAAATAGGAACAGAAGGTGCGAAACGCGAGGCCCGACCGTGGACGCCCGCGGCCCAACCCATGGACTCCCGACCCATGGACTCCCGACCCATGGACTCCCGGCAACCCTTTGACTAAAGTCAAAGAAATATGGAGCCAGTGACAGCGTCAGTGTCCGCGGAGCACGTGACCACCCTGCGCCGCTTCAACCGGTACTTCACCCGCCGGATCGGTGTGCTCGACGATCACTACCTCGGGCAGGACCGTCCGCTCGGCGAGGCGCGTCTGCTGTTCGAGATCGGGACCGGCGCGTCGCTGAAGGAGCTGAGGACCCGACTCGGCCTGGACGCCGGGTACTTGAGCCGGATGGTGCGCGCGCTGGAGGGCCAGGGGCTCGTCCGGGTCAGCGTGCACCCGACGGACAGCCGGCTGCGCCTCGCGGAGCTCACGGAGGCCGGACGGGCGGAACTGGCGGAGCAGAACCGGCGGGCCGACGGGCTCGCAAAGGGCCTGCTCGACGGGCTGAGCGAGGAGCAGCGGGGGCGGCTGACGGAGGCCGTCACCGTGGCCGAGCGGCTGCTGCGGCTGGCCGGGGTCGGCATCAGGGCCGTGGACACCCGGTCGGCCGACGCGCGCGCCTGCCTGGCCGGTTTCGCCGCCGAACTCGACGAGCGGTTCCCCGAGGGATACGCCACCGCGGACCTCGTGCCGCCGGAGCAGATCGCCGTCCTCCTCGTCGCGTACGAGGAGGAGCGTGCCGTCGGCTGCGGGGCGCTGTGCGCGCTCGACGCTCGCACGGCCGAGATCCGGCATCTCTGGGTGCACCCCGACGCCCGCGGACTCGGCCTCGGACGGCGGCTGTTGACCGCGCTGGAACGTGCGGCAGCCGGGCGCGGGCATCACGTCGTACGCCTCGACACGCACGAGGTCCTCAAGGAGGCCGCCGCGATGTACCGCACGAGCGGATACGTCGAGATCCCGGCGTACGACGCGAACGCGCACGCGAGTTACTGGTTCGAGAAGGTGCTGGTCAGGTGACGCATGGCCCGTCGCCCGTAATCAGTGCTGGAGCGAACAGACCAGCCCGACCTTCGCCCGGGGTGCGCCTGCAACAGCATGGCGGGCGGCGGCAGTTGGCGGCTCGGCATCCGGTGTTCCGACGGTGACTACAAGTGGTCCGCCTGGAAGAGGGTCACCACGCCGACCAGCCTGCGCTGCTCCGGCGGCCCCACCATCACGAACCACTGGATCGATCGACACCGCCTGAGCCGGGCTCGTACGCCGCCGCTGTCCGGGACCTGCTGCACAGGGGGGAGCAGGTACGGACGGTCGCTCGGTGAGCGTTGCGCGGTGGCGTGCGGTGCGCGAAAAAGCCGCCCCCGGCGATTCCGGGGGCGGCTTCAAGCTTGGGTGGGGCTTCGGCCTTCAGGCCGGCGTACGGCTCAGATGAGGCCGAGGGCGCGGACCGCCTCGCGCTCCTCCTCCAGCTCCTTCACCGACGCGTCGATGCGGGCGCGGGAGAACTCGTTGATGTCGAGGCCCTGGACGATCTCGTACGAGCCGTCCTTCGTGGTGACGGGGAAGGAGGAGATGAGGCCCTCCGGAACGCCGTACGAACCGTCGGACGGGATGCCCATCGAGGTCCAGTCGCCGTCCGCCGTGCCGTTGACCCACGTGTGCACGTGGTCGATCGCGGCGTTCGCGGCCGAGGCGGCCGAGGAGGCGCCGCGGGCCTCGATGATGGCGGCACCGCGCTTGGCGACGGTCGGGATGAACTCCTCGGCCAGCCACTTCTCGTCGTTCACGGTCTCGGCGGCGTTCTTGCCGGCGATCGTGGCCTGGAAGATGTCGGGGTACTGGGTGGCGGAGTGGTTGCCCCAGATGGTGAGGCGCTTGATGTCCGCGACCGTCGAGCCCGTCTTCTTCGCGAGCTGCGTGAGCGCGCGGTTGTGGTCGAGGCGCGTCATCGCGGTGAAGCGCTCCGCCGGTACGTCCGGGGCGGCGGCCTGGGCGATGAGGGCGTTGGTGTTGGCCGGGTTGCCGACGACGAGGATCTTCACGTCGTCCGCGGCGTTGTCGTTGATGGCCTTGCCCTGGGGCTTGAAGATGCCGCCGTTGGCCGAGAGCAGGTCGCCGCGCTCCATGCCCTTGGTGCGGGGGCGGGCGCCGACGAGGAGACCGACGTTCGTGCCGTCGAAGGCGACGTTCGGGTCGTCCGTGATGTCGATGCCCTGGAGGAGCGGGAAGGCGCAGTCGTCGAGCTCCATGGCGGTGCCCTCGGCGGCCTTCAGCGCCGGCGTGATCTCCAGGAGACGCAGCTTGACCGGCACGTCCGCGCCGAGCAGCTGGCCGGAGGCGATGCGGAAGAGCAGGGCGTAACCGATCTGGCCGGCCGCGCCGGTGACGGTGACGTTCACGGGAGTGCGGGTCATGGCGTTCTCCGTATGACAGCTGACGACGGTGGGGCGTCCCTGCCCCGGGGTACGGGATCTCCTGCCCTGCCGCCGGGATGATCGATCACCTGTGTCGATGATCGATCTCTTGGCGTCAAGAGAGATCCAGCGGTCAGGCTATCGCGCATCCGGGATCCCGGACGGCCGGGGCCGATGTGGCCCACCCCACAGGGCGCCCCGCGCGGCGCTCCGCCGGGTTGCGGGGCACGGGGCGGGGTTGTGGGAG
>NZ_LIQZ01000386.1:0-1096 GCF_001418655.1 Streptomyces phaeochromogenes
GCTCCCCGGCCCGAGGCGATCTCCACGGTGCCGCCACCGATGTCCAGCATCAGCAGCGGGCCGCTCTCGGAACCCGTCCACGCCCGGCCCGCCACATAGGCAAGGCGCGCCTCCTCCTCACCGGGCAGGACCCGAAGCCGGGTGCCGGTGGCACGGGCCACCTGCGCGATCACCTGCTCCCGATTGGGCGCATCCCGGATGACCGAGGTCGCGAAGGGGAACACAGTCGGCGAGCGGCGAACCCCGACGGCGGCCATCGCTTCGGCCACGGCGCGCTGCACGCTGGTGATCCCGACCTCGCGCAGGCGGCCTCTGCGGTCGAGCGCCTCGTGCAGCCGTAGCCGTACCTTGTACGAGAAGACCGGCTCCAGCCCTCCGCCCGGCCGCCACCGGACCACCGTCAACAGTGCGCTGTGGCACCCGACATCCAGCACCGCGGCCCGCTCCGGCCCACCCCGTCCCATCCGGCCCTCTCCCCCGTTTCCACCCGCTCGACCACGTCCAGTCGACGACGGCCGTTCCCGCTGCCTGCGGGAATGCACGCACCCGTTACGACAGACCCTAGCTGTGATGCGTACTCGCAGGGCTGTGCCTGACGCATCGTTGATCCCCGCGAACTGCTGCTCCGCGGACGCGAGCGGGCGGTGTTGGAACAGGTGTCGGCGGGTGTGCGCGGTCTTCATTTTCCTGGGTACGAGCCTGCCGCTCGGACAGCCCACGCGGATCTCCCGTCCCACCCGGCTCCCCGTCAAGATTTCTCGGTTGCGGCGTCAAAGGCGCGACAAGACAGGGTTGTCCCGCACCCGAGGCGCAAGAGTGGCCCTCGCGGAAAGCGCGGCGCAGGCCGCTCCGCAGTGCGAAGGGGACTCAACGCAATGCCGGACACCAGCGTTACGGAACAGCGCCCTGCGGCACCGCCCCAGGCGTCGGCTCAGGAGGGGAGCAACTCCCGTCGGCCCTCCAAGGGGAGGCACCGCGAACCGCGCATTTTCCCCAACACCCGGATACGGTGGCCGCGTCGCAGCCGACTCCCCTCGACCGTCCCCAAGTGGTTGAAACTGCTGCGCGGTGCCTCGATCGCGGTGCGCACCTCGCG
>NZ_LIQZ01000386.1:1146-7265 GCF_001418655.1 Streptomyces phaeochromogenes
CCGCCTCCGGCACCGCGAACACCCGGTGGAGCGGGGCCAGGGGGCGGTGCGGGAGCGCGCTGTCGCGGATGAGGCGGACCGGGGCGTAGGACCAGCCGGTGTCCTCATCCCAGTGGAACTGGACGCTTCCCGGGCCGGCGGTACGGCTGACGTCCCAGCTCAGGTCCATGGACATGGTGTCGCCGTGCGCGCGGCCGGCCCGGTCCAGGCAGACCGCGCCCGGCGGAATCCCACGGCCGGTGAGCGCCTGGTCGACGGTTTTCCGCGGTGGTTGCTCGCTCAGTGGTCGGAGTAGCTGAAGTCACCCATGGTCCAGGCGCTGACGTCGGCGATTGCTACGCGGTACATCCCGCCCGTCTCCGGGATTCCGACCGTGCCCTGCAGGATGCGGGCCACATGGAAGTGCAGATGCGTGGGAGGTGCGTTCTCCTTCGCGGGGGTGTTGAAGACGGCGGAGAACTCGCCCAGGCGGGCGGAGTCCGTCAGCACGTCCGACACCCTCTGCCTCCACACCGCTTCAGGGGCCAGTCGGCCGGTGATGACGGCACCACCGGTGACCACGGTCAGGGACATCTGGTTGCTCTGCCCGGACTCCACCAGGGTGGCGACGTCTACGAGCAGCTCGTCAGGCTTGAACATGGGAGGGATTATATTTGCTGGCCACCCGGCCCTTGACGCGTGGTGACGGCAGGCACGGCGGGTGCCGACCGTCACTCGCGAAGCCCCGGAGGGTGACCGGGATGGCGCGCGCGAGGCGCTCAACCGTGGCCAAGGGAAGCCGGTCCCCCGCGGGTCACGCAAGAAGTCAACGACGGCGAGGGCATCCCGTCGTCTGCACTCGCGGCCTACCGCTGATGCTCGCCCCGGTCGGCCCAGGTGACGGTGCTGCGGGATAGCTTGCTCTGTCAGCACCGCACACGGCTATAAAGCGGATCCGCTATGTGGTGAACGCATTCCAGAGAACAACCCTTCAAACGCAACCGTTGCGGAAAAGCAGGCCGCGACGGTGAGCACGGGGTACGCGAGCGACCTCTCGGAATGCTGTCCGAGTGTCGTCTTCTAGCATGCCTCCATGATCACCGGTGATGCCCACGAGGGAGGACGAGAAGCCGTGTCCCGGGACGCTGCTGAAGCCGAATGCATCTACGTCGCCTCACGGCGGCGGGAGGGTCGTGAAGACGGGCCGCCCGCCGGATCACGCGACGACCAAACGACAGGGAACGCTCATCCGGTGGCCGCGCTGGTGGAGCGGGCAACCGACCTGGTCGAACCGATCAAGCCGCAGCTGCGCGGTTGGCTTCATGCGGGAATGGTCCCCGCCTCGCTGATCGCCGGCATCGTGCTCATCTGCCTGGCCCGCACCCCGCAGGCAGTCGTGGCCTGCGCCGTGTACTCGGTCACCGCCTGGATGCTGTTCGCAACGAGTGCCATCTACCACCGTGGCACCTGGGGGCCGCTCGGCGAGGCTCTCCTGCGGCGTCTCGACCACGCCAACATCTTCCTCATCATCGCCGGCACCTGCACCCCCCTGGCCGTGCTTTTGCTCCCGCCGGGCCAGCGGTCCGTACTGCTGTGGATCGTGTGGGCGGGCGCACTGGCCGGCATCGCGTTCCGGGTCCTGTGGGTCGGAGCTCCGCGCTGGCTGTACACCCCGTGCTACCTGGCCCTGGGATGGGCACCAGTGCGCTACCTGCCCGACTTCCTGCACGCTGGCGGCGCGGCCGTGCTCACCCTGATCGTGGTCGGCGGCCTGCTCTACAGCGCGGGCGCGGTTGTCTACGCCCTCAAGCGCCCTGACCCCTCACCCCAGTGGTTCGGCTTTCACGAGGTGTTCCACGCCCTGACCGTGGCAGCCTTCACGGCGCACTACATCGCCATCTCCCTGGTCACCTACTGACCGCGACAACGTTCGGGCCCGCGTCGCAACGCCTGGTGGTGCACGACAGTGCGGAGGGGTCCTGACACCAACGGTGCCAGGACCCCTCCTCGCGTGCAGTGAGTGAGGCGCAAGGGCCGCGGCCGACTCGTACGGCCGTCTCGACGACGACTACCCCCTACTTCGCCACGGGCCGGATTGGGCCTGGTCCCACTCCGCGCCGTACTCGCCGATGGGCGTACGCCAGGACCGCACCAGGCTCTCCGCCATCTCTGCTACCGCCTCCGGCACCGCGAACACCCGGTGAAGCGGGGCCAGCGGGCGGTGCGGGAGCGCGCTGTCGCGGACGAGGCGGACCAGGGTGTACGACCAGCCGGTGTCCTCACCCCAGTGCAACCGGACGCCTCCCGGGCCAGCGGTGCGGCTGACGTCCCAGACCAGGTCCATGAACATGGTGTCGCCGTCCGCGCGGCCGGCACGGTCCAGGCAGACCGCGCCCGGCAGGATCCCCCGGCCGGTGAGCGCCTGGTCGACGGCCTGGAGGTAGGGCCAGTGCGGCAGCCCTTGAGCACAGCCCGGCCAGCCGGGCGGATCAAGCAGCACCCCTCTCACCTCCGCCTGCGGGCCGGAAGCCTGGTCATGAGGCGCGCAGGAACGTGGCGGCCGGGCCGATCGCACCGGCCTCGAACATGATGCCGGTAGCCGCGACATTCTTGGGGCGGGGAGCTGGCTCAGGCCGCGGTCGTTGGTTTGGCCGATTCGGCGGCGCGGCGGTATGCGGCATTGATGCGCTGGGCTTCCTCGAGCTGGTCTTCGAGGATGACGATGCGGCAGGCGGCCTCGATCGGGGTGCCCTGGTCCACGAGTTCCCGGGCGCGGGCAGCGATGCGCAACTGGTAGCGGGAGTAGCGGCGGTGTCCGCCCTCCGAGCGCAGCGGGGTGATCAGGCGGGCTTCGCCGACGGCGCGCAGGAAACCCTGGGTGGTGCCGAGCATCTCGGCGGCCCGGCCCATGGTGTAGGCGGGGTAGTCGTCGTCATCGAGCCGGTTGAACGAGTCGTCTGCTGTCATCGCACCTCTCTGCGGAACGCGTGGAGGGGCCTTGGTGCCGTATGGCACCAAGGCCCCGAAGGAACTGCTACACCATCTGCCGGCCCTGGTACTGCACCGGCCTTCTGTGTCCGCACACCCACCCGAGAGAGGACGGGGAATGCGGGGATCGCAACTGCTTGACCGAAGACCACCTCACTATCGATGTCCTGCGGTACCCGGGCCCAGTCATTCCGCCCGGGCGATCCTGATGGCGCTCGGCTCCTCCGTTCTTCCCTCAGTGATCAACTACTTGCCAAACAGGGGACTGCATACTGCTGTACTGCGTACTGCTGGTGATGCGAACTGCTCAGCGGCCTGTGACAGCGCCACTCTTCGGCAGCCAGCCCCGTCGCCCGTCCTGCATCTGCTCTGGCTTAGAACCCCACTGCCGAACCTCCCGGCACGCGCGCCCGCAGCCGACGCCTTCACCGAGGTGCTGCTCACTGACTTCACTGCTGGGTACCGCGAACTGCACTTACCGATACTGCTACTGCGGTCCTGCTCACGGCGGCCCCTGATCACTGTGGGCCACCCGGTCCGGTTGTCAGTTCCGTCGCCGTCCTGCAACAACCTGGCTTCGGAACTCCACCACCGCACCGTCCTGCGGTACTGCAACTGCGTACTACTGCCCGGCAGTTCATGTCTGCCGGGCCCTGCTCGATCTCGGCTACAAGAGAAACCATAACCACACCACCACCCAATGTCTACTCCGGCCAACATAGATTTCCGTGCGCTCGGCAGCGAGATAATCGACCTCGAACAGCCACGGGGCCTTCGTAGGCAGCCAGGCATGGCCGGGCCGACCACAGGCTTGTCGCCCGCAACACCTTCGAGTACCACCGCGAGCAGACGGCTGCGGGCGTCTCCGACTAACGGACCGACTGCCGGAACACCTCGATCGCGGCGCGCACCTCGCGGGCCTGGCCCCACTCCGCGCTCACCGGTGGGCGTACGCATACCCGTGGCACCCGTGGCACCCGATTCACTCGACCGCACACGCCAGCACGTCGGTATGGGCGGCCGAGAGGCGGCTGCGGTCACCTCGCGGGCCCGGGGCGGCGGGTGGACAGCGACGCGGCGGTCGTTGCACCTGCCCCGGGCACGCGCCTCGCCGTCTACGCGGCGGGGGTGAGTTCGGCGCGGCCGAACAGCAGGGCGTAGCCAGTTGGGAGCTGGCGCAGGATGCGGGTGACGAGGTCGGGGCTTGCGTAGGTAGCGAGGGCGGAGAAGACGGATCCGGTGTCCCAGCGAGTGGTAGCCAGGGAGGCGCCGGTCCGGGCGGCGAGGTCCTTGACGAAGGCCCAGCCGGTGAGGGGCTGGGTGTCGGGGATCTGCGCGGTGAGAACGCGGGCGGCCTCCAAGGGCAGACGGGCGGCGAGATCGACGCGTTCGTCGCCGGTCAGCTGGCGTCCCAGCCCCGCGAGGACCAGGCGGACGGCTTCGTCGGCCCGCTCGCGGGTGGGGTAGGCGCCTTCGTAGCGGACCTTCTCCAACATCTGCTCATACGCCGTTCCGTACGGCTGCTGGTGCTCAAGCGGTACGCGCGCGTCGGAGATCACTGCGGTGCATGCCTTTCGTGGAGTGGGATGGTGCCGGGGTGGGCATCACCCGTCATGGTCAGGTGGGCTGGGGGCGGCCGAAGAGGAGGTCGTAGCCGGCGGGAAGCTGGAGCAGGATCTGCTCCAGCAGGTCCACGTCGGCTGCGTCGGCGACGGTGGACAGCACGGCGCTGACGTCCCAGGCCGCGGTCTGCTCGGTGGCGCCCTCGATCCAGGCGGCAGCCGCCCGGACGAACTGCTCCGGGAGGAGCGGTTCCGCGCTCTGCAGCGGGTTGAGGAGGATCAGGGCGTAGCCCTCTGGCAGGCGCGCCGCGAGATGGGCGCGGACGTCGCCGACCAGATGCGCGCCGAGGAGCGCGAGCACCACGCGGGCCGCGCGCTCGGCTTCCTCCGCAGTTCCGTACTCGCCGCGTTCCTTCACGTGATCGAGGAACACTTCGCGCCGCAGAGTCATCTCGGCCGCCACCTCTTACTCTTCGGAATGCCCACGGGGTGCGGAGGGCGGAGTGGAGGGGGAGATCAGGTGCCCGTCCTCCGCACCCGTCCGGCCGGTGTCAGCCGGAGATCTCGTTGCGGCCGGAGCCGACGCCGATGGAGATCTTGCGGGGCTTGGCGCGCTCGGCGATCGGGATGCGCAGGGTGAGCACGCCCGCGTCGTAGTCGGCCTTGATGTTCTCGGTGTCGAGAGTGTCGGCGAGCACGATCTGGCGGGAGAAGACGCCCAGCGGTCGCTCCGACAGCTCCATCTGCACGTCATCGGCCTTCGCCGCCGGCCGGCGCTCGGCCTTGACGGTGAGCATGTTCCGCTCGACGTCGATGTCGAGCGCGTCGGCGCTGACGCCGGGAAGGTCGAAGGCCACCACGTACTCGTCGCCCTCGCGGTAGGCGTCCATCGGCATCGCCGACGGGCGGGACCAGGTGCCCGGGCCCATCAGCTGCTGCGCCAGCCGGTCCAGCTCACGGAAGGGATCAGTGCGCATCAACATCGTGAAAACACCTCCAGCAGGTTCAGGCAGTTGCTGCCAATGCGCCTCACTGACTCCGTTGTAACATGTCATCCAATGGATGACAAACACGGTGTCGTCCATGTGATGACAAGTCGAGGGAGGTGCCCGTGACCACATCCAACCAACCGGCCACGACCAGCACGAACGCCCACAACCCGGCGTCGTTCCTCGCCGCCGCAGCGGCCCTCCACGCCATAGACGACGCCCTGCACAACGCCCAGCAAGACTCTCCGGACACCCCTGACGCTTCCGGTCCCCGGCCGGAGCAGGCACTGGCCTCCCTGATGCTGCTGCGCCAGGTACGCGAGCAGCTCGCCGGATGGGAGACCGGCCTGATCGAAACCGCACGCGACGCGGGCGCCAGCTGGGCCGACCTCGCCCATCCCCTCGGCGTCGCCAGCCGCCAGGCCGCCGAACGCCGCTATCTGCGCGGCCGCCCCGGCCCCGCCGGGACCACCGGCGAGCAACGCGTGACAGCCACCCGCCAGGCCCGGGCCGCCGACCGCACCACAACCACCTGGGCCCGTACCAACGCCGCCGACCTACGTCGCCTCGCCGGACAGATCACCGCCCTCACCGACCTCCC
>NZ_LIQZ01000387.1 GCF_001418655.1 Streptomyces phaeochromogenes
GGTGGGGAGTGGCTGGGGGCACGTACGACGGGGGCGGAGCCGTGCTCCGGAACCCCGTGATCGTAAGGCCGTCCGGGCCCCTGCCGTAAGGTCCTGGCCGGTGTGCCGGGCCGCTGGGTGCGGCGGGGCTCCGATGATCAGGGACAATGGGCCTCATGAGCGTTCGTACCGAGTCATCCGAGCCGTCCGAGGCGATCCACCGCGCCGGCTTCGCCTGCTTCGTGGGCCGCCCCAACGCGGGCAAGTCCACCCTGACGAACGCTCTGGTCGGCCAGAAGGTGGCGATCACGGCGAACCAGCCGCAGACGACGCGGCACACCGTGCGCGGCATCGTGCACCGGCCCGACGCCCAGCTGATCCTCGTGGACACGCCTGGGCTGCACAAACCGCGCACGCTGCTCGGCCAGCGGCTGAACGACGTCGTACGTACGACGTGGGCCGAGGTCGACGTGATCGGGTTCTGTCTGCCGGCGAACGAGAAGCTCGGTCCCGGTGACCGTTTCATCGCGAAGGAACTGGCGTCGATCAAGAAGACGCCGAAGATCGCGATCGTCACGAAGACCGACCTCGTGGACAGCAAGACGCTCGCCGAGCAGCTCATCGCCATCGACCAGCTCGGCAAGGAGCTCGGGTTCGAGTGGGCCGAGATCGTGCCGGTGTCCGCCGTCGGGGACAAGCAGGTCGATCTGCTCGCGGATCTGCTGGTGCCGCTGCTTCCGGAGGGGCCCGCGCTCTATCCCGAGGGTGACCTCACGGACGAGCCCGAGCAGGTCATGGTGGCCGAGCTGATTCGTGAGGCCGCGCTGGAGGGGGTGCGGGACGAGTTGCCGCACTCCATCGCCGTTGTCGTCGAGGAGATGCTTCCCCGCGAGGACCGGCCTGCCGACAAGCCTCTTCTCGACATCCACGCGTTCGTCTATATCGAGCGGCCCAGTCAGAAGGGGATCATCATCGGGCCCAAGGGGAAGCGGTTGAAGGAGGTCGGGATCAAGTCGCGCAAGCAGATCGAGGCGCTCCTGGGTACGCCGGTTTTCCTCGACCTCCACGTCAAGGTCGCCAAGGACTGGCAACGGGATCCCCGTCAGCTGCGCAAGCTCGGCTTCTAATCCCTCTCCCTCTTCCCCAACCCCACCCCTTCCCGAGACTGAGGGCTGCCGCCCCCAGACCCCCGCATCGCGCTGCCGCGCTCGTCCTCAATCGCCGGACGGGCTGGATGGGTGGGCGGGGCTGATGGGGGT
>NZ_LIQZ01000388.1 GCF_001418655.1 Streptomyces phaeochromogenes
GTAGGGGCGGCGGGGGCGAGGGAAACCCGGCGGCACCCCCGGAGGGCGTCTCACCCGACGGACGACGTTTCACCCACGTTTCCGGAAACGGATACGCTCCCGTCGTGGCTGATATCCAGATCCCCGCTGACCTCAAGCCCGCCGACGGCCGTTTCGGCGCGGGCCCCTCCAAGGTGCGTACGGAGTCGCTCACCGCGCTCGCCGCGACCGGCACGTCCCTGATGGGTACGTCCCACCGCCAGGCCCCGGTGAAGAACCTCGTGGGGAAGGTCCGCGAGGGAGTGCGCGACCTCTTCCAGCTCCCCGAGGGCTACGAGGTCGTCCTCGGCAACGGCGGCTCCACCGCGTTCTGGGACGTCGCGACGCACGGCCTGATCGAGAACAAGTCGCAGCACCTCACCTTCGGTGAGTTCAGCTCGAAGTTCGCGAAGGCCGCCAAGCTCGCCCCCTGGCTCGCCGACCCGGACGTCATCACCTCCGAGCCGGGCACCCACCCGGAGCCGCTCGCCCAGTCGGGCGTGGACGTCTACGCCCTCACGCACAACGAGACCTCCACCGGCGTCGCGGCCCCGGTCAAGCGCGTCGCGGGCGCCGACGAGGGCTCCCTCGTCCTCGTGGACGCGACGAGCGGCGCGGGCGGCCTGCCGGTCGACATCGCCGAGACCGACGTCTACTACTTCGCCCCGCAGAAGTCCTTCGCCGCGGACGGCGGCCTGTGGATCGCGGTCTTCTCCCCGGCCGCCATCGAGCGCGCCGAGCGCGTCCACGCGAGCGGGCGCCACATCCCGGAGTTCTTCAGCCTGCCCACGGCGATCGACAACTCCCGCAAGAACCAGACGTACAACACCCCGGCCCTCGCGACCCTCTTCCTGCTGAACGACCAGCTGGAGTGGATCAACGGCCAGGGCGGCCTCGACTGGTCGGTCCGCCGCACGGCGACCTCCTCGCGCACGCTCTACGGCTGGGCCGAGGACGTCAAGTACGCGAACCCGTTCGTCACCGACCCGGCCAAGCGCTCGCAGGTCATCGGCACGATCGACTTCACCGACGACGTCGACGCGTCCGCCGTCGCCAAGGTCCTGCGCGCCAACGGCATCGTCGACACCGAGCCCTACCGCAAGCTCGGCCGCAACCAGCTCCGCGTCGCCATGTTCCCCGCGATCGACCCGGCGGACATCGAGTCCCTCACGAAGTGCATCGACTACGTGATCGAGAAGCTGTAGCCGTCGTCATCGAGCAGCTGTAACCGTCGTTCGTACGGCAACCGGGGCGCCCGGCACGATCACCACCGTGCCGGGCGCCCCGTCCATGTCATGGCGCCCGTCTCATGTCGCCGTGCAGCTCACCGCCGGTGCACCCCCGCCTCCCGGTGCGCCACCGAACCCGAAGCTCGCCGAACCGCCCACCGCCAGCGCCCCGTTGTGGTCGGCGTTAGACGCGGTCACCGTCGCACCGCTCTGCGTGTACGAGGCGTTCCACATGCTGGTTACCTTCTGGGCGCCGGGCCAAGTCCATGTGACCTTCCAGGACTTGAGGGCAACAGTGCCCGAATTGGTCACCTTCACCTCGGCGTTGAAGCCGCCGCCCCAGTCGCTGCTGACGCTGTAGGCGGCGGTGCAGGCTGCCGTGCCCCCTCCCGGGTCACCCGGATCGCCTGGGTCACCCCCGCCGCCCGGAAAGCCCGGCGCCTTCACGCTCGCCAGGTAGCCGTCCTTCACCGTGTCCACGGTCGTCCAGTCGTCCTTCAGGATCCCGCCCGTGTCACCGGAGTTGGGGTTCCAGGACCAGAAGGTCCAGGAGACGCTGTCGGCTCCGTACGTACTCGTGGGCCGTAGGTAACTCACCAGCGCGGCAAGCCACTTCTGGTCGATCGTCGACTGGAGTGTCGTGCCGAACTCGCCCACCCACACCGGGGCGATGTTCTGCTTGAAGATGTAGCCCCAGTACTTGTCCCAGATGCCGGGCATGTTGGCGGGGAAGGTGGGGTCGCTGAACCAGCTCTGCTGGGCCACGCTGGTGGCGTAGTCGTGGGCCGAGTAGACGACCCGGTTCGGGACGTCCAGCTGGACGGGGTACTGGGCGACACCCATCAGGTTGCCGCCCCACCAGCCCGACACGCCGTTGAACGTCTGCACGCCCTCCACGAAGATCAGCAGCTCGGGATTGACGGACAGGACCGCGTTGCCGGCGCGCTGGGCGGCCAGCCGCCAGTCCCTCGTCGTGTCGCCGCAGCCCCAACAGGCAGGATCGTGCGGCTCGTTGTGGAGGTCGATGCCGATCACCGTGGAGTTGCCCCGGTAACGGGTCGCCAGGGCCTTGAGGTTGGCGATCCACGTCGACTCCGGGACCGCGGAGGTGTACCAGAGCGCCGACTGACCGGCCGCGTCCGGACGATGCCGGTCCAGTACGACCTTGAGGCCGCCCTGACCCGCGTACGCCACGATCCTGTCCATGATCTGGAGGGAGCCGAGGCCCTGGAGGTCGGCGTTCTTGCCGCCGGAGAAGTCGATGCTGTTGGGTACGGTGCCGCTCTTGAAGAGGTCGTCGCTGTACGGCAGCCGGATGGTGTTGTAGCCCAGCGACTTCATCTGGTCGATCATGCTCTTGTAGTCGCGCGCCCAGAGGCCGTGGGGTGTGTAGTTGGCGGTCTCGAAGCCGAACCAGTTGATGCCGGCGATCCGTACGGGCTGACCGGCCGCGTCCAGCATCTGCCGGCCGCTGGTGTGCCAGTAGCCGGCTCCGGGGGCCGCCGCGCGGTCCGCCGGGTCCGCGTGGACCGTCTGCGCACCAACACCGGCCAGCATCAGCAGAAGCGCCGCGGCGGCAGCACACAGCGCTCTTCGCAAGCTGCGGAACATGTCGCTGCTTCCTCTCGGGAGGCGCGGGCCCGGAACGGGTGGGAGCGCTCCCACCACACCACGTACCCCCATGGAAGGGATGCAGCGTGGACACGTCAAGACGTCGGGCGGTGTTCGGGACACTTGAGATCCCGAACACCGCCCGACCCCCCGTAGCCACGCAAGTGCGGCGACCCCGGTAACCGCACAAGTGCGACCGGCCACTACTTGCTGAGCTTCTGGAACCTCCGTACCGCCAGCGGGACGAAGATCAGCGTGAGGACCAGCGGCCACACGCCCGCCATCAGCAGCGCGTGCTGCTCGACCCATGAATCGCCGCTGCCCACCGGTGTGCCGAACAGTTCGCGGGTGGCCGCGGCCGTCGACGAGATCGGGTTCCAGGCCGCCACATGGCCGAGCCAGTCCGGCATCAGCTGCGGGGCGACGAAGATGCTGGAGATCATCGTCAGCGGGAACGCGACCGCGAACAGCCCGCCCGCCGCCTCCGGGTTGGGCACGAGCAGCCCGAGCCACACCCCGAGCCAGATCAGCGCGAACCGCAGCCACAGCAGCAGCGCGAAGGCCCCCAGGAAGCCGAAGCCGCCGTCGGGCCGCCAGCCCATGGCGACCGCCGTGAGCATCAGGATCGTCAACTCGGCGCAGGCGACGATGAGATCGGTGACCCCGCGCCCGGCGACGACCGCGGACGGCGCCATCGGCATGGAGCGGAACCGGTCGATGACGCCCTTCGTGGAGTCGTACACCACGAGCGTGGCGGTGTTGATGAACCCGAAGGCCATCGTCATCACGAACATGCCCGGCATCAGGAAGTCCCGGTAGTCGCCGCCGCCCGGCACCTGCATCGCGCTGCCGAACACGTACCCGTACAGCAGCACGGACAGGATCGGGAAGCCCAACTGCCAGGCGATGTTGATGGGTTGGCGCTGGTAGTGGGTGAGCCCTCGCCGGACGACGTTCCAGCAGTCGGCGAGCGCCCAGTACACGCGGCCGTGTTCGTCGACGGGCGGAGTCCCGGTCGGCGTCCCGGTCGGTGTCCCGGTCGCTTCGAGCGTGCCGCTCATGCCACGGCCTCCTTCGCGTCCCTCTTCACGTCCTTGGGCGTCCCGCCCTTGATGTCCTCGTCCTCGGTGACGTCCGTGCGGTGGCCCGTCAGGCGCAGGAACACGTCGTCGAGGCTCGGCCTGCGCAGGCCGATGTCCTCCACGCGCACGCCCTCGTCCTGGAGGGTGCGGGCCACCTCGGTGAGGGCCGCGACCCGGTCGGTGACGGGCGCGTGCACCCTCAACTCGGTCTCGTCCGACTCCGGTTCGCCGTCCGAGACCCGGGCGACGACCTTCACCGCCCGCGGGATGTCGGCCCGCTCGGCGACGACGACCTCGATCCGGTCGCCGCCCACCGTGCTCTTCAGCCCGTCCGGGGTGTCGTCGGCGATGGACCGCCCCTGGTCGATCACGGTGATGTGCGAGGCGAGCTTGTCGGCCTCCTCCAGATACTGCGTGGTCAGCAGCACGGTGGTGCCGCCGGTCACCAACGCCCGTACGGAGTCCCAGACTTCACCCCGGCCGCGCGGGTCGAGCCCGGTCGTCGGCTCGTCCAGGAACAACACCCTCGGGGTGAGGATCATCGACGCGGCGAGGTCGAGGCGCCGCCGCATGCCACCGCTGTACTTCCCGACTCCCTTGTCCGCGGCGTCGGTCAGGTCGAACTGCTCCAGCAGCTCGCCCGCCCGCAGCCGCGCCCGGCTCCCGCCCAGGTGGAACAGCCGCCCGAACATCTCCAGGTTCTGCCGGCCGGTGAGCACCTCGTCCACCGCCGCGTACTGACCGGTGAGCCCGATCCGGGCCCGCACCTCACGCGGCTGCCGTGCGACATCCAGGCCCGCCACCCGGGCACTTCCCCCGTCCAGCTTCACCAGCGTGGAGAGGATGCGGACGGCGGTCGTCTTGCCCGCGCCGTTCGGCCCGAGCAGGCCGTGCACCGTGCCCTCCCGCACCGCCAGGTCGAAGCCGTCGAGCGCCCGCTTCTCCCCGTACCTCTTCTCAAGTCCCTCGGCCCGCACCGCGTATCCGCTCACAGCACTCCCCCATCCATGAAGCCCGCCTCTGAAGCCCATCCCTGAAACTGAAACTGAGTACGCCGTACCCCATTGAGAGTACACCGTACCCAGTTTTGGTCCAAGGGATTATTCTGGGGTCCATGACAAGCGGCTCGGGCGGCACGGAGACCAGCGGGAGCGGAGACATCGTCCGCACCCTCCACCTGCTGTGGGACACGGGCCCCCGCCGCAGTCGCGGGCCCAAGCCCGGCCTCACGCTCGACCGGATCGTGGAAGCGGCCGTCCGGATCGCGGACACGGAAGGGCTGGAGGCCGTCTCGATGCGCCGGCTCTCCACGGAGCTCGGCACCGGCACGATGTCCCTCTACCGGTACGTTCCCGGCAAGGGCGAACTGCTCGACCTCATGCTGGACCGCGTCCAGCGCACCGGCGACGACACGTCGGGCCTGGGCGCCGACTGGCGCTCAACCCTGGAGGTACTGGGCCGCGAAAGCCTCGCCCTCTACCAGCGCCACCCCTGGCTGCTGCAGGTCAACCAGTCCCGACCGGTCCTCGGCCCCAGCGCCATCGACGGCATGGAGAAGGTGATCTCCCGCATCAAGCCCATGGGCCTGAGCGACCCGGAGCTGGTCTCGGTGGTCATCATGATCGACGCGTACGTCATCGGGGCCGCCCGCTCCCAGCTGTACACACAGGAGGCGGAGCGCAGAACGGGCCTGACGGACGCGGAGTTCTGGGCCGCCCAGGCCCCGATCCTGGAGAAGGTCATGACCGGCGGCCGCTACCCCGTGATGGCCGCGCTCTCCGCGGAGGCCTTCGGCCCCGACTTCGACCACTTCACCTTCGGCCTGGAGCGGATCCTGGACGGCCTGGAGGCACTGGTGGAGCGCAGGGGCGCCAGCTGAGGGCGCTCCCTTCAGTGGGCGCGGGGAACTGAGCGACCAGCCACAACCGGCCCGGCGGCCCGCACTGTCCGGCGGCTCTCACCCACCCTGCGGTCCTCACCCACCCTGCGGTCCTCACCCACCCTGCGGCTGCGGAGCGCTAGTCGCGCCGCAGCAACCGCTTGAGCCCGTAGATGACGGCCAGGGCGACCACCAACGCAACGGCCCCCATCTTGATATCGGCATTCATCCCGTCACCGCCCCCGCCCCCGTCGGCCGAACCGCCTTCCCCGGAGGGGGACTTGCCGTCTCCGCCGCCCCCGCCCGGCACGTTCCCCGGCTCCACCGAACTGTCCGAGCCCTCGCTCCCGTACAGCAGCGTGGATCCGTCTGGGGTGTACGCCATCGACTCGCCCTGGCCCTGGAGCGGCACGCTCAGCCGCCCCTCCTTCTTCACCTTCCCGCCGTTCCAGTCGTACGCGAGGCCGCCGAAGTAGCCGCGTACGGCGAGCTGCTTGCCGTCGGGGGAGAAGGCGCCGTCGGTGACCCAGAGGTCGATGGCGCCGATGCGCTTGAAGGTGTTGGTGCCGGAGGAGGCGAGCTTGGCGGGCCCCTCGTACAGCCCGCCCCCGTCCTCGTTCTTCGAGACGATGTAGACGCGCCCGGTCTTCGGGTGGACCATCAGCGCCTCGGCGTCCCGCGCCCCGTCGGCGTACTTCACGTCGTACTGCGTGGCGCGGACGGTCTGGTTCTTGAGCTGCTTCGGCTCGGGCAGCTCGTAGATCCAGACGTGGTCCCAGGTGCCGCCGAGGTTGTCGCCGATGTCGCCGACGTAGAGATGGCCGTTCGGGCCCATGGAGATGGCCTCCACGTCCCGGGGCCGGCCCACGCCCGACATGGTGACCGTGGCGACGGTCTCGCCGGTCTTGCTGTCGACGGCGTAGAGGAAGGCGCCGTCGTCGCTGTCGTTGTGGGTCCAGTAGACGCCGGGGTGGGCGCGGGAGGCGACGAGCCCGCTGGACTCGGTGATCCGGGGGTCCTTGATCGTGAAACCGTCCGCCCCCTCCGAACCGGCGCTGTCGGCGGCAACGGCGGGCGCGACGAGCACCCCGGCGAGGAGGGCCCCGAAAAGGAACGCAAGCGAGCGACGCATGCCCCAAGACTGCCATCCCCGCCGCCGGTTCAGCGGGCGTGTCCAGCCTCACACCCTGCCCCTTCCGCTGATCGTCCATGATGAGCGGATGCTCAGGTTCATGCCCGTCGGCGATTCCATGACCATCGGAAGCGCGGGCGAACACACTTGGCGTTACCGGATGTGGCAGCACCTGCGCGCGACGTACGGCGGCCCCTTCAAGATCGTCGGCCCGCGCGAGACGCTCTACGACAAGGCCACGGAGACCGCCGACTCGTACGAGTACGCCGACCGGGACTTTCCGCTCGCCCATCTGGCGGGATGGGGCGAGGGCTGGCACCACCTGACCCCGCTGATCGCGGACGCGGTCCGCAAGTCACGCGCGGACGTGCTCCTCGTCTCCCTCGGCCTGATCGACCTCGGCTTCTACACGAACGCGGCCCAGACCGCGGAGAACGCCCGCACCTTCATCGCCGAGGCCCGCTCGGCGAACCCGCGCGTGGCGATGGTCCTCCTCCCGGTCATCCCGAACACGAGGGCGGAGACGGACGCGCCCTTCGCCCGCGAGGTCGGCCTCTTCAACGAGCTCCTCGCCAAGACGGTCGCGGACCTGGACGAGCCCGCGTCCCCCCTCCTCCTGGCCTCGGTCCCGCCCTCGTACGACATCACCCACGACACGTACGACGGCACCCACCCCAACGCCTCCGGCGAACACAAACTGGCGGCCTCCTTCGCCGAGGCGATGCATCAGGCGTGGGACGTGGGCGAACGGTACGAGGCCGAAAGCGACTGACCGAATCGGGGCGTGGCCTGGTCACCGTGCGTGTCGTTGGCTGCATGGCCGAACTCGCCCGAGGGCGGCCGGGGAGGAGCCCCACGATGTCGGACGTCAACGCCCGGACCCTGGACAAGCTGTTCGACCAGGTGCCCGTCCCCGAGGGGTACAAGGGCGAGATCGTCGAGGGAGCGATCTACATCGCGCCACATCTCGACATCCACTGGGAAACCACTCTCGCCATTCTCAGGACACTCACAGCCAGGTTCGGCGACGGCGTCCAGCTCTTCTCGGACGTACGCATCGACTTCCCCGGCCATCTGAACGGCTTCGCCCCGGACGTGGCAAAGCTGCGCGATGGTTCCGAAGCGGATGCCGAGGGCCGTTGGCACCACCAGGACGTCGAGTTCATCGCGGAAGTCGTCGATCCCCACAGGGCCAAGAACGACTACGGCCCCAAGAGGACCGCGTACGCCCTCGCCGAGATCCCCGCCTACCTCATCGCCGATCCGTACCAGGGCAAGTGCCACCTCTTCACGCAGCCCAAGGACGGGGAGTACGTCATCGAAACCTCCGTCGGCTTCGGCGCTGACGTCGACATGACAGGCACGGTCCTCGGCCTCACCCTCAAGACGGACGAGTTCCCCCGGGACTGCCACCTCGGCGCACTCTTGACCTCAACCAAACTTGAGCTCCTACGGTCGGCCCATGACCACACAGCAGCTCACCCCGTACTCCCGTCAGCAGCTCGCCGCCCAGCCCATCGGTTACTGGACGGGCGCCGCCCACCGTGAGGTGGTGGGCCGGATCCGCAAGGAGCTGGTGACGGAGTCGCTCACCCAGCCCCACTGGTGGATCCTCAACCACGTGGCCGCCTCCCCGGCCCACTGGACCCGCGCCGAACTCGCCGTGAAGCTCACCCGCTACGACGACCAGGGCATCGACTTCGCCGAGGTCTTCGCCGACCTGGCGGACCGCGGCTGGACGACGGAGGACGCCACAGGCACCCTCACCCTCACCGAGGCGGGAGAGGCCGGCCGCATCCGCGCCAAGGAGCGCAACCTCCGGGCCCACGAGCAGACACATGCCGGGATCACCGAGGAGGAGTACGTGGCCACGCTCGACGTTCTGCGCCGGGTGATAGCGAACCTGGGCGGGGACAGCGACCTGCCGGAGTAGGTCCGGCGGCCTGACGTTCCGCTCCCGCAGCCGTCACACCTGCGTCCGCCCCACCATCAGCACTTTGATCGCCACTCGTGCGCCATCGATCTCGTACGTGACTCGGTACGCACCTACCCGTAGCCGCCGCAGATCGGTGCCGCCCAGCTTGCTGCTCTCGGGCGGCTCGGGTTGGAGAGCGAGGGAGTTGATCCCTGGACCAGCGGCTTGACGGCATCTCCGTCGCGCGACTTGAGGCGTCGCAGGCCGGCCGCCGCGGCAGGTTCCCAGATGATGGTGAGCCTCATGAGGCCTTGCCCTTCAGCATGTCCTCGACTTCGGCCTGTGTGTATGTACCGCTGCCGCCTGCGGCTTTGGCTCGCAGTGCGATCGCCAGGTCGGCGAAGTCGATGGCAAGGGCCTTGGCGTCCGCGTCGGTGGCCCTGTCGGCGAGAGACTGCGTCCACCAGTGGTCGAGGAACGCCTCGAAGGCGGTCCCTTCCGAGAGGGTCGCCAGTTCGGTGTCGAGGTCCAGCAGCCGGTCGGGGCGGAGGGCCGCGCGGATCCCCTCAAGGTTGCGCGGAACCACGGGCCCGGTGAAGCCGACGGCCTCGCGGGCCTCCTGAAGGATCTCGCTCCATGCCGCCATGTCCCTGCTCCTCTCCGAGGCCGCCTTCCGTGCTGCGGCAGCAGCGTATGACGCGCTACGCACCGGCGGCACACTCCTGTACGCGCGTCCGCCACTGCTCCGAGAGCGGCTGGAGTCGGAGTGTCGCCTCGAAGGCGGCGGCCGTGCGGCAACGGAGGCAGTGGGTTTCGTCGTTGCGGGGGCGGAAGACGTGTTCGGCGCCGGGGCCGGGGCAGGTCACCAGGCTCCGCCGGGCCGGGGCCGCCGTCCGCTCGGGCGGTGGGGTGGGAGTCACCTGACGCCTCGCCGCCGGGAGCTTCTGGATCAGGCGGTGGCGCAGGAAGCCGACCGCCGAGCGGACGCCGTCCGCCGGGAGGCCGGTCGTCAGGGCGCGGCGGAGGTCCGGCGCCGAGACACCCCGCCGCAGCCACTCCGCTGCCGCGTCGGCGAGGAGACGGGCCTCGCGAACGCCGAGGAGCAGATCACGGTGCGCGTGGCGCAGGGACAGCAACACCCCTTCTGCCTCGGCGAGTTCGGGGGCGGGGGCGGACCCGGGTTCCGCCTCGGGTTCGGGTTCGGGTTCGGGTTCCTCGCCGATAGCGCCAGCAGCTTCATCGACATCCAGATCCCTGCGGTCTTGGGGTGGTGGGTGGGGAAGGTCTTTCTCTCCCGAGTCTTCTGTCTGGGGAGAGTCACCGACCGTCCGCTCCCCCGGCCGACCGACCGTCGGCGGACGCTCACTCGGTACGCAGTCGTCGCCGCCCGCGCCCGCCCCTCCCTCTCTGGCCCGGGACGCCTCGTCACGCGTGAGGGTGACATTGGCGAGGAGTTGTTCCGTGACCCAGCGGCCCCGCGCGCCCTGCTCCCGCCACTCGTGCAAGTAACCGCAGTCGGCGAGGAGTTGCTTGGCCTTCTGGTAGGCCCGGCCCTTCAGCCCCAGCCTGGCCGCGTGTTCGCTGAGCGGCTTGGGGGCGGCGGCCTCGGACTCGGGGAGCCCCTGTACGTACAGCAGCAGTACCTTCGCGTCACTGTTGAGCCGCGAGTGCCGTACGACGTCGTGCGAGGCCTTCGTGTAACGCCGAACCGGCGCGATAGCATGCCGAAGCATCTCTGGTGGACGTCCATCCACTAGGAGTGAAGGTCCTCGGTCGGTGTTGGTAGCACCTCCGGGGACCGCTCCGTACACGGACGCGTACGGAGTGTGATGTCGCGGTCACCGTACAACACCGATCAAGCGACCCACCACTTCATGCAGCAACCCCGCCTCCACGAACGGCACTTCAGGCGTCGGCTCCGACCGCCACTCCAACGGCCAGGTCAGCCCACCCAACGCGGGCACCCCGACGTACGCCCATCCCCGCGCGTCCCGGCCCAGGGCTCGCACCCCGGCTGGCCAGCGGTGGCCGGTGGCACTTTGCGGGGGCAACAGGAAGTACATGTACCGGTGCCCCGTCGCCTCCCGGACGATCGGGCCCGCCTGAAAGTCCGTGAACTGCATCAGCTCGTACGCCACTTGTTCTGCGAGTACGCCCGCGATGCGTACGGCGTCGAAGTGGATACCGGCGTGCCGGAGTCCGTGACCGGAGGCGGGGATCCAGGCGTGGACGGCGCCGGGGGAAGGTTTCGGGTTCATGGAGCAAATGCTTACGGGCCGTCACATACTGTGACCAGGGTTACGCAAGGTCCGTGCACCTCTGTGCACTTGGGGAGGTCGTTGTGCACTCCAGTGAACGCGGGTCGGAGTCCTTCGGTGTGCTGTTGCGGTTCCACCGCGAACGGGCCGGGATGACGCAGGAAGGGCTCGGCGGTCACGTCGGGTATTCCAAGTCGCAGGTGGCCATGGTGGAGCGTGGCGAGCGACCACCCAAGGGCAAGCTGGTCGAGACCGCGGACCAGGTGTTGGGTGCACAAGGTGCACTACTGGTGTTGGCGGAGAAGGAGTTCGGGGACAGCGGACTCCGGCCCTGGACCGAGGACTACCTGGCGGAGGAGAGGAAAGCCTCCGCGCTGCACGTGTACCAGACCCATCTGATCCCGGGTTCGCTCCAGACCGAGGCGTACGCACGGGCTGTCTACACC
Organism: Streptomyces phaeochromogenes; assembly: GCF_001418655.1. Taxonomy (GTDB): domain Bacteria; phylum Actinomycetota; class Actinomycetes; order Streptomycetales; family Streptomycetaceae; genus Streptomyces; species Streptomyces phaeochromogenes. The sequence continues at coordinate 11,571 of NZ_LIQZ01000388.1, forward strand.
TGCAATCGCTACCCGACCCTGGACGACGACGAAATCGAGAAGCGGGTCGCATCCCGGTTGGAGCGGCAGCAGCTCTTCGAGCGCAAGCCCTCGCCGAGCGTCAGCTACGTACTTGAACAGAACACGCTCACACGGCCGTTGGGCGGCCCGGCGACGCTGAAGGAGCAACTGCACCACGTCCTCGCCATCGGCCGACTCCGCCACGTCGAGGTCCAGGTCATGCCGCACGACCGGCAGACGCACGCCGGACTGAACGGCCCCATGATCCTGTTGGAGACAATCGAGCGCCACCAGCTCGCCTACCTCGAAGGACACCGGGGTGGCTACTTCGTGAGCGAACAACCCGACCTAGGAGACCTGTTCGGCAAATATGGCATTCTGCGGGCACAGGCCCTCACTCCCGAGGAGTCCGCGAAGCTGATCGAAGAGGTGGCGCGGGAGCTATGAGCACGGACCTCCACTGGTTCAAGAGCAGCTACAGCGGCAGCGAGGGCGAATGCGTCGAGCTTGCCGTGCAGTGGACCAAGAGCAGCTACAGCGGCAACCAGGGCAAATGCGTCGAGATAGCCATAGCCCAGACCGCCCCCGCCACCCCCACCACCAT